>NZ_JAAAPJ010000005.1:0-311018 GCF_009909145.1 Corallococcus silvisoli | reverse complement strand
CAGCTCCAGGAGGGAGCCGTCGCGGGCCGGTGGGGTGATGGTCAGCCACGTGCCCTCGGGGACGGAGCCCACGCGGGAGTCCATGGCGAGGAAGGCGTCCGCCATGTCCGCGTGTGACACCGTCACGCCCCGGGGGCGTCCGTGGGGGACCATCGAGTAGAGGACCGAGGCGGCGTCCCCGGGCGACGTGCCCGCATGCGGCGGCCCGAGCACCCCCAGCTCGTATGCCTCCTCCGAGTCCACGAAGACGGTGCACACGCCGTCCGGAGGCTCGGAGACGTCCCGGCCCGACCGGGTGACGAGCACCCGCGCCCGCGCGGCCTCCAGCACGGAGGCCCGCGCGTCGCGCGTCGCGTCCATGGCCAACGGCACACAGGCGCCCCCGGCCTTGAGGATGCCGAGCATCGCCACCACCATGCCCGCGGAGCGCTCCATGGCCAGGCCCACCCGCACGTCCGGCCCCACGCCGTGCTCCCGCAGGTGCCACGCCAGCGCGTCGCTGCGCGCATCCAGCTCCGCGTAGGTCAGCCGCTCGTGGCCCCCCACCACCGCCACCGCGTCCGGCCTCCGGCCCGCCTGCGCCCGGAACCCGGAGGACAGGTCGAGCGCGAGCGCGGGCCGCGCATGCACCGCCGAGGACTCCCCGCCAGCGAGCGCCGCCTCCGCCAGGCCATGGCATGGCAGCAGGACCCGCTCGTCCGCCGCGCCCCGGGCCTGCAACCGGGCCTTCAGGGCATGGGTCCGCGCTCCCGGGTCCGCGAAGCTCCACTCCTCCGTGGGGCCGTCCTCGGTGTCCGTCTCCTGGAACCAATAGAGCCGTGCCTGCGTCTGCCGCTCCGGGCGCGGGACGAGCTGGTCAACGAGGCTGGAAGTCAAGCCCAGTTTGCTCTCGCTGCCATCCGCTGAATTCATGAACATGTACCTTATCATGAAAAAACTGCTCATCCCGAACCATGGCCCAGGGGTCTGACATCCGCGTTCCGGTGGAAACGGATGGGACGTCCGCGCGTCCACCGGGTGGAGGCGATGGGCTAGAGTCCGGCGCTCCATGGAGCGCACCGGCGCGGCGGCGATCATCATCGGCAACGAGGTCCTCACCGCGAAGGTGAAGGACGAGAACGGCCCCCACCTCATCCAGCGGCTGCGGGAGCTGGGCATTCCGCTCGTCTCGGTGGAGACCATCCTGGACGACGTGGACGCCATCGTGGACGCGGTGGCGCGCGCCCGGCGCAAGGCCCGCTACGTCTTCACCAGCGGGGGCATTGGCCCCACGCACGACGACGTCACGGTGCGCGCGGTGGCGCTCGCGCTGGGCCGCTCCGTGGTGCGCCTGCCGGAGATGGTCTCCGCCATCCACGCGCGCGCGGGCGGGGGGCCGGTGACGCCGGAGTCCCTGCGGCTGGCGGACGCCCCGGAGGGCGCGGTGCTCCTGGCCCAGCCGGGGATGTGGTTCCCGGTGCTGACGGTGGACGACCTCTTCCTGCTGCCTGGGGTGCCGCAGCTGTTCCGGATGCAACTGGAGACGGTGCTGGCCCGGCTGAGCGGCACGCCGGTGCACCTGGTCAACCTGTTCTTCAACCTGGGGGAGAGCGCCCTGGCCGGGGTGTTGGACCGGGTGGCGCTGGACATGCCCCACGTGGCCATCGGCTCGTACCCGGTCTTCGACGAGGCGCTGGACTACCGGGTGAAGGTGACGGTGGAGGCGCCCGAGCGGGCCCACGTGGACGTCGCCGTGGGCCTGCTGCTCTCGGGGATCCCGGCGGACGCGCTGGTCCGCCGGGGCTGAGGCTTCCCGAGGGCGGCGACTACAGCGACAGCCCCATCCGCTGGCGCAGGCGGAAGAAGTCGTCGGTGAGCAGCCACCCCAGCAGGGCGCGCAGGTCGGCGCGCTCGCGCACCGCCTGGAGGATGGCGTCGGTGCCCTCCTGGCGGTTGGCGGTGATGTTCGGGTCCTCGCGCAGCACCATGTTGAGGGCCACGGACGGGTCGCCGCATACGAGCAGGCCCGCGCGGTCGGCGGAGAAGCCCAGCGCGTCCACCACCGCGGGCACGTCCAGCTTCGGCTGCTCCGACAGCGCCTGCGCGGGGCCCTCGGAGGCCTTCATCGCCTTGCGGCTGAAGGCCTTCTTGAGCTGCTTCGTCACGTCGTCATTGCGCCGGCCCAGGCCGTTGTACTGCTGCACGTGGACGCGGATGGCGTTGCCGAACAGGTCCGCCGTCTCGCCCTGGGACAGCTTGGAGAGGACGGCCGTCTTGTTGAGCAGGCCCAGCACCGCCTTGCCGATGAGGAACTTCTGCTCGCGGGCGTTGAAGCGGCGCACCACGTCCTGGCCCACGCAGAGGGACGGGGGCTCCGTCGTCTCCGGCTGCATCAGCCCACGCCGCGCCAGGTAGACCTCGAACTCCTCCACGCCGAAGGTCTGCGCCACCGCGCGCACGGCCTTGTACACGGCCGAGTCCTGCTTGAGCTTGTCCGTCTTCGGGTTGACGCCGAGCATCTCGAACTGGGGCGGGTGCACCTTGCCCAGGTGGTCGCCCATGGCGCGCAGCAGCTCCGTCAGGGGCCCGCGCGCGGCCGGGTGCATCAGGACGGTGTCCACGTCCGCCGCGGGCAGGGCATCCCGCGGCTCCTGGGGCTGACGGAGGCGGGCCTCCGAGTAGAAGGCCTGCTCCACCTCGTTGGTGGCGCGCATGAAGGTCAGCACCGCGGCGACGGCGTAGGCCTTGTCCTGCTGCTTCTGGGCCTCCCACAGCTTGAACAGCGCATGCAGGCTGTCCACGCGCGCGGGGTCCTGGCGGAGCAGCTGCCGGTGCTCTTCGATGGCGAGCGGGTAGCTGGTCGTGTCCCGGCCGTACAGGTCCGCCAGCGCGGCGCGGGCCTGGAGGTTCTGCGCGTCCTGCTCCACGAGCTGCCGGTAGATGACGGTGGCGCGCGCGGGCTCCGACAGCGGCCCGGCGTAGAAGCTGGCCACGCGCATGCGCAGCGACACGGCCCGCTTGACGTCCGTGGACGCGGTGGCGGCCGCCTGGGCCTCCAGCATCTGGGCCAGCTCCGGCAGGTTGCGCACGCGCTCGTAGAGGACGACCAGGCGGTCCACCAGCGCGGGCTCGCCCGGGGTCAGCTCCAGCGCCTTCTTGTAGAGCGCGGTGGCGGCGGCGACGTCGCCCAGGCCCTCGTCGTGGATGCGCGCCAGCTCCACCGTGAAGCGCGCGCGGGCGTCGTTGGGCAGGTCCTGATCCAACAGCCGGCGCAGGCAGTCCACCGCGCCGCCGAAGTTGCGGCCCTGCGCGTACACCGTGGCCAGCCGCTCCAGCGCCTCCGGGTGGCGGGGCAGGGTGGCCAGCGCCGTCTGGAGGTGCGCGGCCGCGCGGCCCGGGTCGTTGAGGTGCTGCTGGAAGAGCGCGCCCAGCGTCAGGTGGTGCTGCGCGAGCACGCGGGGGTCGCCGCCCTGCTGCACGCGCTGGCCCAGCATCTGCGCGGCCTCCAGGTACTGCTGCGCCTCCAGCAGCAGCAGGCCGCGCGTCTCCAGCGCGTCGGGGTAGCCGGGCCGGGCCGCCAGGGCCTTCTCCAGCACCGCGAGCGCGCGGGCACGGTCGCCCAGGGCCACGTTGTGCAGCCGGGCCGCGGTGACGTAGGCCGCCGCCGCCGCCTCGGCGTCGCGCTGGGCGAGCCGGGCCTCCGCGCGCCGCTCGTGCAGGGCCGCGAGGTCCGAGGAGCCGCCGCGCTGCGCGAGCAGCTCCTCCAGGCCGGTGGCCGCGCCCGGGTGCAGCGGGTCGCGCTCCAGGGCGAGCCGGTAGAGGGCCGCGGCGCCGTCCGCGTCCTGGAGCTTCTGGAACGCGAGCTTCGCGGCGGCGACGAAGCCCTCGATGGCGCTCTTGGGATCGCGGCTCGCCCTGGCCTCCGTCTCCATCATGGCGCGCGCGGTGGCGAAGTCGCCGCGGCGCAGGGCCACGCGGCGGGCGCCGTGCAGCGCGGGCAGGCACTGCGGCTGGAGCTCCAGGGCCTGCCGGTAGAGGGCGGCGGCCGGCTCCAGGTCGGGGTTCTTCTCCGCCAGCTCCGCCGCGCGCAGCAGCAGCTCCAGCGCCTCGGTGGCCTCGGTCGTCACGGCCAGCCGCATGCCGTACATGCGCGACAGGCCGGCGGTGTCACCGCTCAGGCGCAGCACGCGCTCCAGGCTGGTGGCGAGCCGGGCGTCCGAGGGGTCCGCGTCGAAGGCGCGCTGGTAGACCTCCAGGGTGCGTTCGGTGGGCGGGCCCTTCTCCTGGTCCGCCGCGGCCAGCAGCCGCAGGGCGCTGGACAGGCGCGGATCCGTCACGCGGTCCGCGATGCGGGAGCGCAGCTCGGCGCGGCGCGGGCGGTCCGACGCGCGGATGCGCTCCAGCAGCGTGAGGGCGGTGAGGTTGCCGGGCTCCAGGCCCAGCACGGACTCGCAGCACTGCGCGGCGCGGGACGGCTCCTGGAAGCGGTCCAGGTACAGCCGCGCGAGCTTGAGGTACGCGGTCACCTTGGCCGAGGGCGTCTGGCCCACCTGCGTCTCGCGGTCGAGGATGGAGACCAGCTCCTTCACGTTGTCCTGCGCGACGTACAGGCGCTCCAGCGCGCGCAGCGTGGCGGCGTGGCCCGGCGTCAGGCGCAGCACCTCCTGATACCCGTCGATGGCCAGCTCCGGACGGCCCAGCTGGTCCTCCCAGATGGCGGCGGCCTGGTAGAGGGCGTTGGCGCGCTCCAGCGGGTCGGTGCGGTTGGCGGCGTCCGCGCGCAGCACCTCCACCAGGCTCTCCCAGGCCCCGTGGGCCCGGTGGATGCGGGCCAGCGCGCGCAGCGCCGGGAAGTAGCTGGGCGCCAGCATCAGCGCCTCCTGGTACGACGCCAGGGCCTCGTTCTCCTGCTTGAGGCGGTGCTCGTACAGCTCGCCAATCTTGTAGATGAGCGCGGCGGCCGCGTCGGTGGAGGGGGAGATCTCCGACTCCGCCCGGTACATGTCGATCAGCTTCTCCCACCGGGCGTCCTGCGCGTACAGCCGGCCCAGGGCCTTGAGCGCGGGGAGGTACGAGGGCGACAGCGCGAGCACGCGCTCATACGCGGTGATGGCGCCCACGCGGTCCTTCAGGTGCTCGTCGAGGATCTCCGCGTTGCGGTGGAGCAGCGACAGGACCTGCTTGGTGTCGCCGGCGAACGACGCCTCCAGGTCGTTGGTCTCCAGCAGCTCGCGGAAGCGCCCGGCGCGCTCGTAGAGGCGGGCCAGGTTGCGCAGCGTGGGCAGGTGGTCCGACGCCAGGTCGAGGATGCGCTTCATGCACTCGATGGCGTGATCCAGGTCGCCCAGGCGGTCCTCGTAGATGACCGCCATCTTGTTGAGCGTGGTGATGACCTGATCGCGGTCGGACGTCTGGAGCAGGTCCTGCTCGAACATCGACACGAGCTCGGCGAAGCGGCCCTGGCGCTCGTAGAGGCGGGTGAGGGCCTTCTGCGCGGGGAGGTAGCCGGGCTGCAGCTGGAGGCACGCGTTGTAGCGCGCGATGGCGTCCTCCTGGCGGCCCAGGCGCTCCTCCAGGATCTCCGCCGCCTTGTACATGCGCGCGGCCTTGCCCTTGGCGTCCTCGGCGGCGGTGACCTCCGCGTCGAAGACGGCGACGAGGCCCTCCCAGTTCTTCATCCGGTAGGACAGCTTGCCCAGGCCCGCGAGCGCGGCGGCGTGGCTGGGGATGCGGGCGATGATGGCCTGGTAGCGGGCGGCGGCCTCCTGGTCGCGCTTGAGGTCGTCCTCGTACAGCGCGGCGAGGCGCAGGTTGATGGCGACGAGCTCGCTCTCGTCGTTGATGGAGCCCACCCACGCGAGCAGCACGTCGGCCAGCTCCTCGAAGCGGCCCTGGGTCTCGTAGATGCCGGCGAGCGCGCTCAGGACCAGCGGCTCATTCGGGCTCACGCGGCGCGCGGCGAGCAGCGCGGAGAGGGCGTCGTCCTTGCGGCCCAGGCGGTCGTGGACCTTGGCGATGTGAAGGTAGGCGGGGGCGCCCTGGGAGCCCTGGCCCTCGGCCTCGGCGAAGAGGGCGGCGAGCAGCTCGTCGGTGCGGCCCTCGCGCTCGGCGACGCGCTTGATGGCGGCCTGGAGGAGCGGGTCGGTGCGGTCGAGCGCGAACGCCTCGCGGAACACGGCGGCGGCGGCCTCCTTCTGCTTGAGGCGCTCCTCCAGGACCATGCCCGCGGAGGTGAGGTAGTGGGCGCGCAGCGAGGGCGGGACGACGGCGCTGGCCAGCAGCCGGTAGATCTCCACCAGCGCGCCGGCGTCGTTGCGGGAGGCGTAGACGGACTCGAGCTGGGTGAGGAGCGTGACGTCGGTGGGCTTGCGGTCCAGGGACTGGCGCAGGGCATCCGCGGCGTCGTTGTCGCGCGACAGGCGCTCCTCGAGGATCTGTCCCTTCTCGAAGAGGAGGGAGGCCTGCTGGCGCGGGTCGTCCGCGGCGATGAGCTCCGCGTCGATGAGCTGGACGACCATCTGCCAGTTGCCGACGTCGGCGAAGAGGCGGCGGGCGGCGCGGATGTTGGCGAGGAAGCGGGGCGCCAGCTTATACGCGTTCTGGAACGCGACGGCGGCGTTGCGGGGGTTCTTGAGCGGCTCTTCCCAGAGCAGGCCGACCTCATGGAAGAGGAGGGCGGCCGTCTGCGGTTCGGTGGTGGCGAGCGCCTTGGCCTCGCGCTCCATGGCCGCGATGCGCTCGCGGGCGTCATCCTCGGCGCTGGCCTGGGGCGCGGCGGCGGGGAGGGTGGTCACGTTCTGGGCGAGTGTCTGTGCCGCCGCGCCCGCTGGATCAGCCGCCCCGGGGGGAGGCACCGCAGCGGAGGACGAAGGCCGCGTGACGTCATTGCGCTCGCTCATGGAAGCCGGCTCCAGACACAGGATTTTGAGGGGAGACTGAACGGGAGTTCGTACCACGCGCTCGGCTGGCCCCTCAACTTCCCGTCTTTCCTGACGATTTGAGCGCTGGGAAGGCAGGCGGACGGGCGGGCGGAGGGGGGCGGGACGCAGGGGGAGGCCGGTTTGCCCTCGTGCGGAGCGACGTGCTTGGCTCCGCACTCTCCGTGAGCCCACCGCCCCCTGATCCCCGAATTCCTATCGCCGCCAGGGATCAGGCGGCGCTGGAGAAGTACATCGGCCACTGTGAGTCCCTGGGGCGCTACCAGGCCCAGGACGTGCTGGTGGTGCGCGGCTATGCGGGGGACCTGCAATTGTGGGTGAACCCGTCATATCCGGGCTACCGCAAGGCCTGGGTGAGCGCGTTCGGTTCGGTGCCCGCGGGGCACGACGTGGACCACGTGTATTCGAAGGAGCGCGGGAAGCAGTACGGGTACGGCTACGTGCGGCTGGCGCTGGTGGACGGGAGCATCAACAAGGGCAGCGGCACGTTCGAGAAGCTGATGGGGCAGGTGCACCGCGAGAACGTGAAGGCCGGGCACGTGATGCAGCCGCCGGAGATCCGCTACGCGGACGACGTGCAGGAGCTGAAGCTGCGGCACGTGTCGTTCAAGCCGGCGCAGAAGTACGCGGAGAACAAGAAGCCAGGGCAGGCCATCCTGGGGGGCACGAGGCTGGTGGGGGCGACGAAGCCCGCGGGCTCCCAGGTCCCGAGGCCCACCCTGCCGCTGACCCCGCCGCGCAACGTGGTCGCGGTGAAGCCGCTGGTGACGCCGACGGCGCCGAGGATGCTGGCGCCGAAGCAGCCGCTCCAGGTGTCGGCGGTGACGCTGCATCGGACGGCGACCGAGGTGCGGGTGGTGACGGCGCCGCGGTCCCACGCGTGGTCCGGCGCCGTCGTGGGATGGCTGATGGGGGCGCTGGTCGACGCCGTGAACGCGAAGCGCATGCGGGAGGCCATGGACAGGCTCATGGCCGGAGTGGAGAAGCACCTCCCGAAGGACGGCGGCGCGCTGATCGCGGTCGTCTATGAGCAGCCGGACAACGCGGCCAGTTACAACTTCTCACCGGAGTTGTTCTTGACCGTGTATGTCATGGGCTACGGCGCGACGGCTCAAGAGGCGTATCAACAGTATCAGCGGGAAATCTCAGCGCCGGGCCACGCGACGCTCTCCGCCGCGGCCCAGAAGAACTGGTCCAAGCTGGAGCGCCACGTCTGGGTTCAGGCGGGAGAACGTTGACCCGGCTTGGAGACAGCGCTGACCACAGCATTGGGAGTTCCCCGTGTATTCGGGGGCCTCGTGGATTAAGAGAAGCGGATGAGCCTTCTGGTGCTTTGTGAATTCAGGGTGCGGACCGACGGGGAGACGGAGTTCCTGCGGGTTGCGCGGGCATTGGCAGCCGCCGCCGCGACCGAGCCGGGAACGCTGCGCTACCAGTGGTTCGTCACGCAGCGGCCCGGTCATTACTCAATCGTCGAGGAGTACGTCGACGCAGCTGCGGCCGAAACACATAACAATCATGTGGATTCGCTGCTCCGCGAACTCTTCGCGGTGTCTGAACTGGTGACGGTGTCATTCTTCGGGGAGCTCAACCGGTACTTGCGCGAGTGGGCTTCCGGCCGCGAGGGAGTCGCGGTCCATGTGCCGTTGTGACGTCGCCTGAGCGGCTCCGGCCTTGAGCTGGCGTCGCTCACCCCGTCCACCGGGAAGCCCGCTCAAGGGCCCGATTCGGCGCGGTCTGGCTGCGACACGTTGCCCAGGTTCGTGAGCCTGCCCTCCGTGATGAGGACGCGGAGGGGGGCGCCCTGCCGCGACTCGACACGCATGGAGTGCTCCCCTGGCTCGAGCCCCGCGACGAAGAAGCGGCCGTCGGGGTGGACGACCTGCGTGGGCGGAGGCCCGCGGTCGTCCAGGCTGATCAGTCCCCCGGCCACATCCTCTGGCTTCAAGGTCGTGGCGTCGACGGTCCCTGTGATGCCCCCGGTGTTCTTCAGGACGATGTTCGCTTCGACGCGGCCATTCTGGGTGCCCGTGACGGTGACGCTGCCGGCCTGCCCATCCTCGGTCCACGCGTACAGCGTTGCCTCTCCTTCCTGGAAGGGCACCACGAACGCCGAGCCATCGAACCGGAAGCGCTCGTAGGAGGGAGGCGTGTTTCCGCAGCGGGCGGTTCCATCCCACGGCTTCGCCCTCACCAGGTGCACGTGCTCCGCGGGTCTGCCATTCGCCAGCACGACATGCCCCGCCAGCTCGAAGTGCCCAGGTGACCGCTGCCGCGGTGTGTCCGTCCAAATGAGAGCGGGGAGCTTCCAAGGGCCGAAAGGGACACGGAAGACGGCGGGAATCCCTGGGGACAGCGTCACCTCCTTGTGGCCCCTGACCTGGACTCCGCCACTCTCGCCCGACACATAGAGATTGATGTTCCGCTCACTCGCCTCGACCCGGCCCGCCCAGCTCCCATCCTTCTGGCGACTCAGCTCGGCGCCCGCATACACGGAGTCCACCACGGCCCCCTTCCGCGGACCGGTGCGAATGGGAACGACCTTGACGTCCGTGAAGCCCGCCAGTCGTACATCCAGCCGCGCGTCCTCCCCTGACTCCATCATCACCTGCCGGGGGAACGCAGGGCCCTCCTGGGTCGTGAGGGTCACGACATGCGGCCCACTCGAGAGGCCCGAGAGCCGGTAGCGTCCTTCCGTGTCTGTCCATGCGGACAGGTCCGCGTCTTCTCCGATGCGCAGCATGACGCCCTGAGCGGGACTCCCGTCCGGTAGGAAGACCTGCCCCTCCAGGTGGCCTCCCTTCGGCAGCCGCAACTCGACCCGGAGCTCCCCACCCGCCACGAGTCCCACGTTCGTCTCGCATGCCATGCCGTGGTTCGCCCCACGGGCACAGACATCGAACAGGCCCGCATGGGCCTGCGCGAAGACGGCCGCACCCGAGTCATCCGAGGTGGTCGCCTCCGTCCACGATTCGATGCGGGACTCGCGGATGATGGCGACCCTGGCGCCAGACAGCGTCCGGGAGCCCGTCGCGTCGAGGACCCGGACGGTGACCTGTCCCTGGCCCTTCATGGTGGGAGCCTGGAGCTCGACAGGCGAGGGATCCGGCGCGCCCCCTCGCGATGGCGCAACCTCGGGCAGGCTGGGACTGGGCGTGGACCGCACCGCCGTGAGCGGGTGCTCGCCCCCATCTCCTCCTCGCGGCGACGCGCGCTCGGGAGTCAGGGCGCCATGCAGCAACGCGGCGACGCCCAGAGACGTCACGAGTCCAACGGCGGCCATCCATCGTGCCCTGGCTCTCATCGCGTGGCTGCTCCCCTGTCGCGCCGCGTGGATTGCTTCTCGGCGAGGACGGAAAGACTAGTCCTGATCGACACGACTGTATTGCTCGTGTCTCCACGACTCCGTGGTCGACGCAGGGGCTCGGGTCGCGGGGAGGGGCCTGCTCGGGCGTGGTGCCCTCGGTGCTTCGGGGACGACCTCATCCCCGAAGCAGCAACGCCATCACGCGGCGGAGGGCCTGCGGCGGCGCCCGATGGCCCATGCGAGCAGCAGCAGCGCGCTTCCCCCAGAGGCCCCCGACTCGCTGCAGCCACAACCCTTGTCTTCGGGAGTCACGACCGCGGGGTCCTCGGGAGTCACGACCGGTGGCGTCTTCGGGAGCACCTCCAGGGCCAGCGGCGTCGCCCTGCTGCCACCGAAGCGCGTGTCGCCGCTGTAGACCGCGCTCAGGACGTAGTGTCCTGACTCGAGGCTCGTGAGGGTATGGCGTGCTTCGCGCCCCTGGATCGCGACTTTCGCGAGGACGGTGTCGCCATCCAGGAGGGTCGCCGTGCCCGACGGCTCGCCTTGTCCCCCCGTGACCCGGACCGTGAGGGTGATGGGTTCACCGGCGTGGGCGGGATTGGCCGAGGCCGTGAGCTGGGTCTGGGTCTCCTGGAAGTCGGCCGCGCGTGCGACCTCCAGGGTGAAGGCACCGCTCACGGAGCAGCGGCCCGGGTCCGTGGCGGTCACGGTGAGGGGGAAGGAACCATACTCCGTGGGCATTCCCACGAGCGCGCCGTCCTTGAACTCCAGCCCGATGGGCAGCGCACCGTCGAGGTTGAAGGTGCTGACGCCGACCCCACCGGAGTGGGTGAAGGCGGGCGCGGTGTAGGGCTGGCCCGTGGTCCCCGAGGGAATGCTGACGGGCTCGAGCACGGCGGGCTGGCAGGTGACGGTCAGGGAGGTGCTCCGCGACACGGTGCACCCGTTGCCGTCCGTGACGCTCAGCGTGAGGGGATAGTCGCCGCCCTCCTCGGGGATGCCGGCGAGGATGCCGCCTTCCATTGAGAGGCCGCGCGGAAGCGCCCCCGAGACCGCGAAGCTGGCGCTGCCCAGGGCGCCCAGCACCGAGAACTCCACGGGCGCGAAGGTGCTGCCGCGCTCGGTGGTCGTCAGCGCGAAGGGCTCCAGCGACAGCGTCCCCGCGGGGCAGGCCAGGGTGGAGCCGCCCGCCATCCGGTTGTTGCCGAAAGACAGGATGGTGCCCGTGCCGACCAGCCGCGTGGTGGCCAGGACATTGGAGGACACGGCCGCCTTCGACAGGCGGATGAGCGCGCGGCTGCCGCTGCCCACCGAGGCCGCCTGCAGCCCCACGCCGTTGTTCGCGAGCCGGGCCTGCTCCACGTTGAGCTCCGCGTGCTCGCCTGACTCCGTCCGCATCCAGATGCCCGCCTCGGTGTTGCCGGAGGCCGTAAGGTCATGGACGGTGGCCAGGGCGCCCGCGCCGAGCTCGAGCCCGCGCTGGTTCCCAGACAGGGTGGAGTGGGTGACGAAGGCCGTGGCGAGGGCCCCCGTCGAGCCGACCCGGACCCCGGCCCCTCCGTTGGCGAAGACCTTCACGCCATCGAGGAAGAGCTGGCCCTCCGCCGCGGGCGAGAACCGGATGCCGTCCGACTGGAAGCCGTGGATCTGGGAGCGCTCCACGTGCAGCGCGCGTCCGCTGTTGAACTGGATGCCCACGGAGTTGGGGGTGGGCGTGACGCCGACGATGTTGAGCCGGCGCAGGATGACCACGTCCTGCGGGCCCGCGTTGATGGTGAAGCCCGGGGTCCCGGCGGCGGCCACCCCACCGGCATTCGGACCTCCGTCGATGGTGATGGCCCGGGTGATGGTCAGGGCGCCAAAGCCGCCCATGTCCAGGGCGTCAATCTCTCCGCCCGTGGCGGTCTTGGCGAAGGCGCCCGCGAAGGTCTTGCAGGGGGCGGTGCGGCTGCAGGGGTTCGCGTCGTCCCCCACGCCGGAGACCCAGGTGCGCGTCGCCTGGGCGAACGCGGGAAGTGAAGCGCAGAGGAGGAGCGCGAGGAAGGCGCGGCGCAGGGCAGCGGACATCGCGCGCTCAGTTCTGGGGGAGGGTGGTGGAGGGGGTACCGTCGATGCCGTTGCCAGCGGCGATGCGGTTGTTGCCGAAGGTGGCCACGTTGCCCTCCAGCCCCTTGCTCGTGTTGTGGCCCACCATCACGTCGGAGATGCGCACCAGCGCGGGCGCGTCCGCCTTGATGCCGGTGCTGTTCTGCGCCACCACGCCGCGCTCCAGCGTGACGGTCGCCCCACCGAAGGCATGGACGCCTTCCGCGGAGTTGCCCGCGAAGGTCGTGTCGTTGACCGTGACCTGCGCGCCGTTCAGCGCGCCGAGGCCGGTGATCGCCGCGATGATCTGGCCGTGGTCGATCATCGCCGTTCCGCTCTCGACCTGGATGCCCGCCGTGGTGTCGGTGGGCACCGCGGGCGGCTTGGAGGACGCGCCGTTGATGCTCGTGTTCCGCACGAAGAGCTTCGGTGCGCCTGCATCGGCCAGGACGTGGATGCCAGAGCCGGTGAAGCCCATCAGCGTGCATCCCTCGATGTGGACCTGGCTCGCGGCCATGATCCGGATGCCATCCAGCCCGGTCCCTGTCCCCTGGATCGTGAGGTTGCGCAGGATCACGACCGCGCCAGGCGCGTTCACGACGATGCCGTGGGTCCCCGCGTTCAGGATGCCGCCGGCATTCGGGCCGCCATCGACGGTGATGGACTTGGTGATGGTCAGCGCGCCGAAGCCGCCGGGATCCATCGCGTCGAGCTCCCCGCCCGTCGCCGTCTTGCTGATGGCGCCCGCGAAGGTCTTGCAAGGAGCGGTGCGGCTGCACGGGTTCGCGTCATCTCCCACACCGGAGATCCAGGTGCGCGTCGCCTGGCCCCAAGCCACCGAGCTCACGAGCAGGCACAGCAGGGCGGGCACCACGGTGATTCCAAGACGGCGACGCGGCATCAAGCTTCCAGAGGACATGGGTCGTCAAACTAGACCTCTTTGTCGCAAGGGACCAAGAGCACCGCACTCCGTGTATCACTGTCTCATCGTCTTCAGCGGGCCCGGCTCTCCGCGAGGCCGCGGGGGCCCATGACCATGAGACGGCTTTCGCTGGGTTCACGGGGCGCCACGCGTCACCAATGCTCGGTATCATTGGTCGGCTTGTAATTGGGTTTGTTCTGGAGTTTTTGCATTCCCGCCTCGGGTGGATTCTGCGGGCTCCGGCGGCGAAGCGCGCGATGACCTGGCGGGTCGAAGCTGGCACGGGCGAGGTCAGCGCTCCTGGCTGTGCAAAGCCTGCAGCCGCTCCACCGTGGCCGTGACGCCACCGCAGACGATCACCGCGATGCGTGACGCGGCGGCAAGGACCGACGAGTCCGCGTCGAGCGCGGCCAGCGCGGCCCCGCAGGCGGGCTCCACCAGGATCCGGTGCTCGTCGAGAAACCGCAGCGAGGCGGCCACTGCCGCCGCATCGGAGACAACGATGTTCTCGACAGCATGACGCGTCGCCCACTCAAGCGCCGCGTCGCAAGGACGCTTCGCCCCGAGCGACGTGGCGATGCTCGTAATCGCAGGCAGTTCGACGGACCGCCCCTGCGCGATTGAACGCGCATAGCAGTCCGCGCCCTGGGTCTCGGCCGCGACCACCGGCACATCGCGCCAGCCGTTGCGAGCCAGCCCTTCGAGAACGCCGCACAGCAAGCCGCCGCCGCCAACCGCCAGCACGACCGCGTCTGGCTTCGGCCCGGCTGCCGCCATTTCGTCGACCATCGTTGAATGGCCCTGCCACAGCTCAGGATCGTCGAAGGGATGCACGAACGCGTCATCCGGGCCGCTCACGGAGCGCGCGAACGTGTTCGCCTCTGCCCAGGACGCGCCGTGGACGATCAACTCCGCGCCCTCGAGACGGATCAGGTCGCGGGCGCGCGCGGACGTGCTCTCCGGAACAACGACGAGCACTGGCACGCCGAGTTCGCGCCCCGAATAGGCGACCGCGATCCCAGCGTTCCCGCCCGACGACGACACGAAACGTCGGGCGCCGGCCGCGCGCCGCGCCTCACATACCGCGCCGACGCCGCGCAGCTTGAACGAGCCGGACGGCTGCATCGCCTCGAACTTGAAGAGGACGTCCTTGCCGAGTCGGCGGGATGCCGCTTGCGAACGGATGTAGGGAGTCTGGATATGGAGTGGCATCGGAAGTGCGACGGACGTCCGCGACACGCGGGCGGTGGCCGTGATGCTGGGAAACCTAGGCTTGGCGCCTCATGCTTTCCAATACTCTCCAGTACGGCCTGTCATGCCTTTCAGGTATATCGACGGAATGGACACGAACCGGATGCGACAGGTCGAACTGCGCCATCTGCGCTACTTCGTGGCGGTCGCGGAGGCCGGGAGCATGATGGCCGGCGCCCGCGCGGTCGGGATTGTTCAACCCGCGCTCTCCCGGCAGATCCGCGAGCTCGAGGACGCGGTCGGCACGCCGCTCCTCATCCGCCGCTCGACGGGCGTCGTCCTCACGGCGGCTGGCGCGAGCTTCCTGCGGGACGCGACGCGCCTGCTGACCGAACTTCAGGGCAGCCGAGAACGAGCGCTGCGCAGCGCGGCCGGCCAACTCGGTGAGCTGCGTCTCGGCGTGCTGCCGAACTACTTCCCGTTGCCGATGGTGTCGAACATCCTCAAGGCCTTCCGGAGCACCTGTCCGGACGTCATGCTGTCGATCACGCCAATGCTGTCAGCCGAGCAGGCGGCCGCGATCTCACGCGGCGAGCTCGATGGCGGAATCATGGCGTGGCGACAGGACGAGGCGCCGCATCTGTCAGGCATGCGGCTGCTGCGCGACCGATTCGTGCTCGCGATGTTGTCCACGCCGGGCCGCCGCTTCCGCGCGCCTCGCCAGCTGGCCGAACTCGCGGGCGCGCCGTTCATCTGGTTCGACCCGCTCCGGTCCGCCGCGCATCACCGGTTCTTGTTCGAGCAGTGCCGGCGGGCAGGCTTCACGCCGCGCATCGCGCAGGTCGGCCGCGACATCCCGACGCTTATCGGACTCGTCGCGGCAGGAATGGGCTACGCGTTCGTGCCGGAGAGCATCGCACCCACGTGCCCGCGTACGGTGCGGCTGGTCGCGCTTGACGAGCTCGACGGCCGCTTCGACGTCGAATTCGTGTACGACGGCCGGGCGGGCTCGCCGGTCGTGCAGCAGTTCCTCGCGGCGCTGCGCGCGACCCCTCATGGATGAGCAGGCCGACGCTGGAGGTCGCGGCGTCGCCCATTCTCTCGCGGGTGGGAGGCCCGGGACGGCGCGTCCGCGGGCGCCAGGAGGTTCCGGCCGGGAGCCCAGAACTTCTGGCGCGCTCGCCCGTTGAGTGACGCCATGGCCCTCCACGTCCCGCGTGCCTCGCGCGCGCTCCTATCCCTGGGGTTCACCGCCCTCCTCGTGTTGCTGTCGCCCCGCGTCCTCGCGGCCCGGGCCACCACGCGCTCTCTTGGCGGGGCGGACCGGTATCTGACCCATGTCACCACCGACAAGCCGCTCTACCGGCCGGGAGAGCAGGTCCTGGTGCGAGGCCTCGTCCTGGAGGCCCTGAGCCGCAAGCCGTACGCGGGCTCGCTCCAGGCGCAGTTGGAGGTTCGGGGGCCCAAGGGGGACGTCGTCACCACCAGCGCGGTCTCCACTTCGGACGCCGTCTGGGGATACGCCTGGCCCATCCCCGCCGGTCAGCCCGGCGGCGAGTACACCCTGCGCGTCACCTACCCATGGACGGGCTCGGCCCCCGCGGAACGGAAGTTCGACGTGCGCGCCTACCGGGCCCCACGGCTCAAGTCCCAGATTGAGTTCCTCCGGGATGGCTATGGGCCGGGTGACACCGTCACCGCCACGCTGGACGTGAAGCGCGCGGAGGGCGGCGTGCCCGAGGGCGCGAAGGTGACGGCCACCGCCCTCGTGGATGGTGCGACCGTGGCGCAGGTGCCGTGCACGGTGGACGGGAAGGGACGCTGCACGGTGCGCTTCCCGCTCCCGGCGGCGATGGCGCGCGGCGAGGGCACGCTGGCCTTCACCATCGAGGATGGGGGCGTGGTGGAGTCGGCCGCGAAGACGATCCCCATCCTCCTCCAGACGTTGGACCTGGCCCTGTACCCGGAGGGTGGCGACCTGGTGGCGGGGCTCGCGTCGCGCGTCTACTTCGAGGCGCGCACGCCCGCGCGCAAGCCCGCGGACCTCGTGGGCCGCGTGGTGGAGGTGGACACCGGTCGGGTGGTTGCCCGGGCGCGCTCGGAGCACGAAGGTCGTGGCCGCTTCGAGCTGACCCCCCAGGCCGGCGTGCGGTACGCGCTGATCATCGACGCGCCGTCGGGCATCCGGAAGCGCTTCCCGCTGCCGGAGGTGAAGGCGAGGGGCGCTGTCATCCGCTCGCGCGAGGACGTGGTGCCCGCCGGCCGGCTGGTGCAGCTCGCCGTGGGCCTGTCCGGCGTGGGCCGCGCGACGGTGACGCTGAGCCAGCGCGAGGTGCGCGTCGCCTCGGCGGTGATCGGGGACGCGCAGGGCGGGGCGGTGACCCTGGATCCGGGCGAGGCGGACGGTGTGCTCGTCGCCACGGTGTGGGACCACGACGGACGGCCACTCGCGGAGCGGCTGGTGTTCCGCCAGCCCGCGAAGGAAGTGACGGTCGAGCTGAAGGCGGACCGCGAACGCTACGTGCCCGGCGGCCCGGTGCAGCTCACGGCCCGGACGACGCGCGACGGCCGGCCGGTCTCCGCGCTGCTGATGCTCACCGTCACGGATGACGCGGTGCTGGAGCTCCAGGAGAAGCGCGACCAGGCGCCGCAGCTCCCGGTCATGGTGCTGCTGGAGCCCGAGGTGAAGGAGCTGGCCGATGCACAGCTCTACCTCGACGCGAAGAATCCGAAGTCGAAGCTGGCGGTGGACCTGCTCCTGGGGACGCAGGGCTGGCGTCGCTTCGCGCTGACGGATACGCAGGGCTTTCTCGCCCGACAGGGTGACGCGGCGCTGCGCGTGCTCGCGGTGCGCTGGCCGCAGGAGCCCGTCCCCACGTCCCGACCGTCCACCCGTGGGGGCGGACGCGTCGCCGCCTTCAATGGTCCAAGACTCGCGCCCGCGCTGGGGCAGGTCATGGAGGCGCGGAGCGCCAAGGCCGCGGACGAGGATGCCATGGAGGCCGCCATGGGAGAGGGCGCCGCCAGGCCCGTGGCCGATGCGTTCCTCGGCGTGGCCCCGGTCGCCGCGCCCACTCCGGACGCGGCTCCCGAAGCAGCTGCCGCGGCGCCCCCGGCCCGCATGCTCCAGGAGAAGGAGGAGGCGCCGAGGGAGGAGCTGGCCCGGCGCGCGAAGCGGGACATGCGCTTCGCCGACAAGAGTCACCCCCTCAGGCAGTGGGTCTACCTCCGCGAGTTCGCGCACGCCGTACGACCGAACCGCAAGGCCGGGGACCGGGTGGACTTCGCGGAGACGCTCTACTGGAACGCCGGGGTGCGCACGGATGCCCGCACCGGCGAGGCGCGGGTGTCCTTCGCGATGAGCGATTCGGTCACGACGTTCAAGGCGTTCGCTGGCGCGGTGGGCGGTGACGGCGCGCTCGGCTCGGCGGTGGCACAGCTGGAGTCGGTGCAGCCGTTCTACGCGGAGCCCAAGCTGCCCCTCGAGGTGACGTCGGGCGACGTGGTGCGCCTGCCGGTGGCGCTGGTGAATGGGACGGAGGCGAGGCTGGGCGGGGCCGGGGTGGCGCTTGAGCTGAAGGGGGATGTGAAGGTCGCGGGCGGCCACACGGTGGACCTGGCCGCGCTGGAGCGGGGCCGGCAGCTCTTCTCGCTGGAGATTGGCCATGAGGCGCGGCCGGTCGACGTGAAGCTCACGGCGCGCGCTGGCGAGTACACGGACGTCGTCACCCGCACGTTGTCCATCAAGCCCCGAGGCTTCCCGGGCCGCGTGTCCTTCGGCGGGCTGCTGTCGTCGAAGGGGCCGGCGTCGCACCCGGTGGTGCTCCCGGAGAGCGTGGTGCCCGGCAGCGTGCGGACCTCCATCGCCGTCTACCCCGGTCCGCTGGCCAACATGACCGAGTCGCTGGCCCGTCTCATCCAAGAGCCCTCCGGCTGCTTCGAGCAGACGAGCTCCACGACGTACCCGATGACGATGGCGCAGCAGTACTTCCAGACGCACACCGGCGTGAACCCCGAGCTGGTGGCGAGCGCGCGAGAGAAGCTGGAGCGGGGCTACCAGCGGCTGATGGGCTACGAGACGTCCGAGAAGGGCTTTGAGTGGTTCGGGCAGAACCCGGGCCATGAGGCGCTGACCGCGTTCGGCCTGCTGCACTTCACGGACATGCGACAGGTGCGCGAAGTGGACACCGCGATGCTGGAGCGCACGCGCGAGTGGCTCCTTCAGCAGCGGGACGGGCAGGGCGGCTTCAACCGCAAGCGCCGCGCGCTGCACGTGTGGGTGGAGGACGCGGACACGTCGAACGCGTACATCCTCTGGACGCTGCTGGAGAGCGCGAGCCAGCCGGCCGCGCAGGCGAAGGAGCTGTCGCGCGAGGTCGCCTCGCTGAAGGCCGCCGCGGCGAAGAGCACCAACAACTACGTGGTGGCGCTGGCGGCCAACGCGCTGGCGCTCGCCGGTGACACGGCCGAGGCCCGGGCGCTGATGGGCCGGCTCGCTTCCTCGCAGGGGACCGACGGCGCGGTGGGCGGCGCGACGCAATCCATCGTGGGCAGCGAGGGGGCGACGCTGAAGATCGAGACCACCGCGCTGGCGACCCTGGCGTGGATGCGCGAGCCCTCCTACGTGGGGAACGTGGAGCGCGCGATGAAGTTCCTCGCGGAGTCCAGCGAGGGGGGCCGCTACGGGGCGACGCAGAGCACGGTGCTCGCGCTGCGCGCCATCATCGCCTACGACAAGGCGCGCGCGCTGAAGCTCACCCCCGGGACGGTGAGCGTCTATGTGGATGGCCGCCGGGTGGGCGAGCCGGTGCGCTTCGACGGCTCCGCTCAGGAAGCCATCAAGCTGCCTGACGTGAGCGCGCTGCTCGGACCGGGCTCGCGCCGCGTGGAGCTGCGGATGGAGGACGGCGCGGAGCTGCCGTACTCGGTGGAAGTCACGTACAGCGCGCTCGTGCCGGACAGCTCGAAGGAGACGCGCGTGGCGCTGGAGGTGTCGCTGGCGAAGACGGACCTCACCGAGGGCGAGCCCACCGAGGCGCGGGTGGTGGTCGCCAACCGCACAGGCCAACGGCTGCCCACGGCGGTGGCCATCTTCGGCGTGCCGGGCGGGCTGGAGGTGCGGCATGACCAGCTCAAGGAGCTGGTGAAGCGGCAGGTGGTGGATGCGTACGAGGTGCTGGGGCGCGACGTCGTCCTGTACTGGCGCGGCATGGAGCCCCGTCAGCGCATCGACGTGCCGCTGTCCCTGGTGGCCGCGGTGCCCGGCACCTACACGGGCCCGGCCAGCCGGGCGTACTTGTATTACGCGGATGAACATAAAACGTGGAGCGAGGGCGTGAAGGTGTCCATCGCTCCGAAGCCGTAGCAGGGGGCGTCTCCGGACGCCTCAGGCGAAAGGGCGGCCCGCCGAGCGGGGAGCTGGCGAGGCCGTGCCTCGGACTCCCTGCTTGTGCTAGGCCGAGCGGGCCGCAAGGCGACTTCCCAACCCTCCAGCCCGGAAGACCACCATGGCAGGCAGTAGCCTGATTGCGCTCATCGATGACATCGCGACCCTCCTGGATGACGTCGCTGTCCTGACGAAGGTGGCGGCGAAGAAGACGGCGGGCGTGCTCGGAGACGACCTGGCGCTCAACGCGCAGCAGGTGACGGGCGTGAACGCGGACCGCGAGCTGCCGGTGGTGTGGGCCGTGGCGAAGGGCTCGCTGGTCAACAAGGCCATCCTGGTGCCGGCGGCGCTGGCCATCAGCGCGCTGGCGCCCTGGCTGGTGACGCCGCTGCTGATGGTGGGCGGCGCCTTCCTCTGCTTCGAGGGCTTCGAGAAGCTCGCGCACTCGTTCCTGCACGGCAAGGAGAAGAGCGGCGAGCAGCGCGCCGAGTTGCGCGAGGCGAGGGTGGATCCGAACGTGGACCTGGTGGCCCTGGAGAAGGAGAAGATCCAGGGGGCGGTGCGCACCGACTTCATCCTCTCCGCGGAGATCATCGCCATCTCGCTGGGCACCGTGGCGACCGCGGCCTTCGCCACCCGCGTCTCGGTCCTGGTGGGGGTCGCCATCATCATGACCCTGGGCGTGTATGGGCTGGTGGCGGGCATCGTGAAGCTGGATGACGCGGGGCTGTATCTCACCCGCCAGCCTGGGGGCCTCCAGCGCAGCCTGGGCGCGGGCATCCTCCGCGCGGCGCCGTGGCTGATGAAGTTCCTCTCCGTGGCGGGTACGGCCGCCATGTTCCTGGTGGGCGGCGGCATCCTCGTGCACGGCGTCTCCGGCCTGCACCACGCGGAGACGTCCTTGACCGCGTGGGCTGCGGCCGTGCCGGGGGTGGGCAGCATCCTGGGCGGGCTCGCTCCCATGCTGCTCAATGCCTCGGTGGGACTGGGAGCCGGGGCCGTGCTGGTGCTGCTCCTCACCCTGGGCAAGAAGGTGGTGAAGGGACGCGGCGCGAAGGCGCACGAATAGGACGCCACCGTCGGAACCGCCGGTGCCACGCGCCGCCGCACCGGCGGTCAGCGGACGATGCTGACCGCGAATGGCGCGAACCCCTGTCGGCGAATCACGTGAGGCACCACCAGGATCATCGCCTCGGTGGCTCGTGCCGTCTCGATGCCGCCCAGGTCCAGGATCCACTCCGGGCGCCAGCCCAGCTCGCCCAGAAGCGCGGCGACCTGCCCCTTCGCGCCATCGTCATCGCCGCTCATGAACGCCGTGGGGGGCGTCGAGAGCGCGCCCGGGGCGGTCATCACGCTGAACAGCATGGTGTTCAGTGACTTGACCACCCGTGTCTCCGGGAGCGCTTCCTGAAGCTTCTCCCCGAGGCTCGTGCCCGGATGCGCAAGTCCCCCCGGAAGCCCATTGGGCAGTCGCACCGTCGCGTTGGATACGTCCAGGAGCACCTTGCCCTGAAGCTGCTCGCGCAGCCCCGTCAGGGTCCCGAGCGCCGTGTCGCCGGGCGTGGCGTGGATGATGAGCGGCGACGCGCTGGCCGCCACTTCGAGCGGGGCGTGGCGCACCGCCGGTCCCTCCCACGCGGCGGCTGTCTTCGCGGGGTCGAGCGTGCCAACGGTGAGCTCGTGCTTCTTGCCAGCCAGCGCACGCGCCAGCGCGCCGCCGACGCGACCTGCTCCAAGAATGCTGATCATCATGATGGGGCTCCTTGTTCCTTTCGAGTCGAGATGGGCCAACACTCAGGCGAGCGCGCGCAGGACCTCGACGGCTTCGCGATGAATCCCCGGCGCACACGCGAGGAAGTCCTCGCTCGCGAGCGTCCAAGGCTTGCCGCGCGTGTCCGTCACGACGCCGCCGGCTTCGGCGACGAGCAGGGCTCCCGCCACGAGGCCCGAGCGCACGTCGCTGTGCTGCCAGAAGCCGTCGATGTGCCCCGCCGCCACCAGCCCTAGCTGGAAGGTGGCCGGCACGGTCATCCGCACCACGAGCGCCGCGTTCAGCATGGCCGTCACCGACTGGCCGATACGGCGGTGGGTCTCGCCCGTCTCCCCGGGCTTCGCCTGTCCGGTCGTGACAATGGCGGCCTTGAGTTCGGTCTTGGCGGACGGCCGCATCGGCACGCCGTTCACGTAGGCGACTCCGGCACCTCGCACCGCGGTGTAGAGGTGGCCCGCGACCGGCTCGTGGACCGCGGTGAGGACCGGGACGTTGTCGCGCACGAGCGTCGCGCTGATGCCCCACTCGGTCAGGCCATGGACGTGGTTGACGTTGCCCTCCACGGGGTCCACGACCCAGAACTCCCCACTGGGGAGCGCGCCCCCTTCCAGCTCGTCCTCCACCCAGCCCGCGTCCGGGCGAGCCGCCTCCAGGAGCTCGCGGCCCACCGCGAGTGACGCCCTGTCGTTCTCGAGGATGGCCTTCACCACGCCATCCCGGTCGGTGGGCGTCCGAGTGAGCGGCTCGAACCGTTCGAGCATCCGCGCGCCCGCCGCGCGCACGGCGGAGACAGCCGCCGCGAGCAGCGCGCCGTCACTCCGGCTCACTCGAGCTTCCGCGGCGAGGCGGCTGGCAGGGTCGGACCTGGTTCCAAGGGTGGTCATCGTCATGCTCCGTTCGGAGAGCCCCGGAGGGCGTTGCGAGTGGATGCATTGACGATGCGTTCGCGCGGAATTAACCACCAGTTACATGTGCTCACTCGACGAGTTACCTCCATGCAACTGGACCTGAACCTGCTCCTGGCCTTGGACGCGCTGCTCGAAGAGGGCAGCGTCGGCGGCGCGGCCCGGCGGATGCACGTCACGTCGCCTGCCATGAGCCGCACGCTGGGCCGCATCCGAGACCTCACGGGCGACGCGATCTTCGTGCGGACGGGGCGCGACATGACGCCGACGCCTTACGCGCTGGCGGTACGCGACGAGGTGCATGCCATCGTGCTGCGCACCCAGGCGGTGCTCGCCCAGCGCGACGCGCTGGACCTGTCGCGGCTCGAGCGTGTGTTCACCCTCCAGTGTCACGACGCCATCGCCACGGCCATCGGCGCGCGGCTTCTCGCGCGCATGCGCCAGGCGGCGCCGCGAGTCACCTTGCGGCTGCTGGCGGAGGCACCCACCGACACGAGCGACCTGCGGCAGGGGAACGTGGACCTCGAGCTCGGCGCGACCACGCCGTCACACCGGGACATCGCCCATCAGGTCCTGGGCCAGGATCGACTCGTCGTGGCCCTGCACGCGCGACATGCCCTGGCGGGGCGGAAGCTCACCGCGCGCGCCTATGCCGACGCGGAGCACGTCATCGTGTCCCGGCGCGGGCGCCTCCGCGACCCCGTGGACGACGTCCTCGCCGCACAGGGGCTCTCGCGGCGGGTCGCCGCCTCTGCTCCTACGAGCGCCGCGGCGCTTCGCTTCGCCAGCGAGACCGACCTGCTCGTGGCGGTGCCTGAGCGGATGTGCTCCGCCACGCTCAAGGCGCTTCGTCTCAAGTCCCTGCCGATGCCCGTGAGCGTCCCCGCGCTGCCCATCGTGGCCGCATGGCACCGGCGACATGAGCCCGACCGTGCGCACGGCTGGCTTCGCCAGCAGGTGCAAGCCGTGCTGGCGGAGTTCACGACCGCCGGGCCCCTCTGACCCGCCGGTCCTGACGAAGCCGCTCCCCGGGCAGGGCGCAGCACTGCCCGGAGGGCGACCGCTTCCGAGATCTCCTCGCGCCTACTTGCCGCGCTGGGGCTTCTTCACGATGACGGCCTTCGCGGGGACGGCCTTCACGGGGGCGGCCTTGGCCGGGGTGGCCTTCGCAGGGGCGGCCTTCGCGATGGCGGGGTTGCGCCGGGCAGCCAGCTCCGGAATCAACAACAGCTCGATGCGACGGTTGCGAGCGCGACCCTGCGGCGAGGCATTGGCCGTCAGGGGCCGCGTGTCGCCGTAGCCCGCCGCGAGCATGCGCTTCGCCGGCACGCCTCCCTTGTCCTGGAGGAAGCGCACCACGTTGACCGCGCGCGCGACGGACAGCTCCCAGTTGGTGGGGAAGGTGGCCTGGAGCTTCTGCGAGGGCGGTGAGTCGTCGGTGTGTCCCGACACCTGGATGAGCTTGTCATCCACCTTGGACAGCACGCCGCCCAGCCGGGTGAGGACCTCCTGGCCGCGCGCGCTGATGCTGGCGTCGCCTGAATCGAAGAGGACCTTGTCGACGAGGTCCACCTGGATGCGGCCCCCGTTCTGCGTCAGGCGGATGGCACCCTCGGCGATCTCCTTCTTCATCTTGTCCTGCAGGTCCTCGTAGGTGGCCTTGAGCCGGGTCAGCTCCGCTTCCTGCTCCTGCACCGTCTGGTTGAGCTGATCCTTCTCGGTGTTGAGCTGCTCCTTCTCGGCGGTCAGCTTCGTGCGCTCCAGCTCCAGCGCGGACAGCTTCGACTCGAGCGACCGCTTCGCGGCCTCGGCCTCGTTGGCCCGGGTGGTCGCCGCCGCGGCGGCGGCGTCCGCGATGTTCGAGCTGCGATGCGACAGATACAGCACCATGCCCGCCAGCACCGTGACCAGCGCCGTCACCAACCAGGGCACCCAGGCTCTTCCGCGTTCCGTCTCCATGTCGCGACCTCCGGGGTGGAATGGACCGAGGCCACGCTACGGACATCCCCCGGGTGCGCCTCAAGGCGACCCGGGTGCGTGCAGGTGTCTGGGGGTGCAATGTTCCAGCGAGGGCAGCCGGTGTTCGCGCACGCCACGGTCGCGTGCGACGCCCGAGGTTCGCCGGGAGTGCGCGAGAAGAGGAGGCAGGCGTCCAACACCGCCGGGACTTGGCGCTGGACGGGACGCGCCGCCCTCGGCAGCCTTGGGGCTCGGCTCCCTTCCTCCACTGGAGCCCGAGGAGTCCCACGTATGAAGCTCAAGGCGTTCTGCATCGCCGTGTCGCTGCTGGCCGTTCCGGGTGTGGCCGCCGCGCAAAGCCCCTTCGATTCCATCAAGAAGGCCGCGGGCGACGCCAGCAAGTCCACCGTCGAGAAGCGCGTCAACACGAAGCTGACGGATGAGGGCCGCAAGAACCAGTGCAGCTTCAAGACGGGCACCGCGGAGCTGGCCCCCGGCTGCGACGCGAAGCTCAAGAAGCTCACCAACGTCCTCATCGACGCCAAGAAGCAGCTCGTCGCCGCCGGGGTGAGTGGCTACAAGTTCGAGGTCTCCGGTCACACCGACTCGACGGGCGACGCCGCGAAGAACAAGTCGCTCAGCGAGCAGCGCGCGGAGGCCATCGTCAAGGAGCTGGTCGCTCGGGGCATCCCCCGTGGAGAGATCACCGCCGTGGGCTTCGGCTCCGAGCGCCCCCTGGTGAAGCCGGACAACACCGAGGCGAAGAAGGCGAAGAACCGCCGCTACGAGCTCCAGGTCCGGCTGTAGGCCCACTCAGGATGGGCGGCGTGGGTCGCGCCGCCCATCCGTGGCTGAAGCGTGTCGGCCCTTATTCGACCGTCACGTCCACTTCCGAGATCAGCCCGGAAGGATCGAAGGTGACAGACCAGCGCCGGGTCTGATCCTTGCCATACACGGCACGGTAGGTCCGCGCCCGGTGGTCCGCGGAGTCACTCAGCAGGACGAGGCGGCTCAGCGCGGGCATTCCACTGACCTCCAGCGGCATCCACTGATTCAGGCCGGCGAGGTCCTCCTTCGCGGGGGAGGAGAAGTCGCTGGCGGCGGCGCTCCCCTGGGCCAGGGACACCAACACCCTCTTCACCCTCTCGGTCCGCGCCGGCTCGGAGTCGGTGACGCCAGGGTCGTTCAAGAAGGAGGGGGGCGGCAGGTAGAGGCGGGCCACGCCATGCGCCAGCGTCGTGGACAGGTTCCGCTGGTTCGTCAGCACGACCACGGCCAGCTTGTCGTCTGGGTAGTAGACCGTGTCCGACAGCGCCGGACCCCCACTGTGCGCGACCTCGGTTCGGCCCTGAAAGCGTCCCACGGCCCAGGCGATGCCGAATTTCCCGTGAGTGCCGTCGTTGAGCGTGGCGGGCGTGAACATGGCGGTGCGCAGCTCCGCGTTCAGCAGCTTGCCGGTCATCAGCGCGCTCATGAACCTGGACATGTCCGTGATGCTGGAGAACAGGCCTCCCGCCGCGATCGTGAAAGAGGGATACACGAACCAGTATTGCTGCTGGTGGTCGTCCTTCCACTGGTAGGTCGCGACCCGGCCGGGCATGACGTCACTGGTCAAGACGATGTGCTCCACGTCATTGGCGGCGGAGTCGAAGCCGGTGTTGGACATGCCGAGGGGCGCGGTGATGCGCTCGCGGAGGAGCTGCCGGTACGGAACGCCGCTGGCCTTCTCCAGGATGTGGATCAGGAGGGTGAAGTCCTCGGAGCCGTAGGCGGCCTTTTCACCCGGCGCGGAGACGAGCGGGCGTTGCTTCTCCGCTTCGACCGCCGCGGCGACATCCGAGATGTCCGCGTTCGGGGGCCCCGGCTTCATGCCAGACGTGTGACTGGCCAGCTGGCGGACGGTGATCCGGCTCCAGGCCGGTGGGATGTCCGTGATGTATTGGGAGATCGGATCGTCGAGGCGGATCCTTCCCTGGCCCACGAGGTCCATCAGGAGCACCGCGGTGAACATCTTGGTGCCTGAGGCAAGCTGGAACGACGAACGGGGCGTCGCGGGGGCGTTCCATTCCAGGTTCGCCGTCCCGTAGGCCTGCTGCTTGATCACCTTGCCGTCGCGAACGACCGCGACCGCCGCGGCGGGGATGTGATTGCGCGCCATCTCCGCCCGCACGTACGCGTCCACCGGGTCCGGTGCGGCAAGCGCCAGGGACCCACATACCAGCGCCAGGAGGAAGAGGCATCGTCGGAAGGGCATGGTCATCTCTTGCTGTTTGGGGGGCTCAGGAGGGATTCCGCGAACGCGAAGAGCTTTTCGTCATCAGGACGCAGGCTGCTCAGGATCACGACCGTGCGACCGTCCCCGAGGCCTCGCCAGGAGAGGGTGCGATAGGCGCCGCACGTCCCATCATTCGATGCGAGGTCCTGTGCATCCTTTCCCTCCGTGCCGATGCGCCGGACCCGTCCACCCAGGGCGTAGGACGACTCGGGCCGCTCGATGGTGAACAGGGCCTTCTTGGACGCGGGGGACAGCAGCTGCCCTGCGAGAACCCCATGGTTCAGGCGCAGCATGTCGTCGGCGGTGCTGTAGAAGCCTCCGCCCGCGACGAGGTAGTTCGGCAGCGTGTAGACGCGCCGCTCCACCTTCGACTCCAGTGACCGGTAGCCCAGGGCCAGGTTTGGAATCGTTCCGGCTTCACCCGCGGCGATGCCGCTGTCAGCCATGCGCAGTGGCTTGAAGACGAGCCGCTGGGCGAGCCGCGCATAGGACTGTCCGGAGACGCGCTCCAGGACCGCCTGCACGAGAATCCAGTTCGAGAGGTTGTAATCAAAGCGCTCTCCAGGGGCGGACACGAGGTCTCCGCTCGCGTAGAGCGCCACGGCTTCAGCCTGGGGACGCGTTTCCTTCTCGATGCCCGGATCCTTCTTGTACGCGTCCATGAGGCCATTGGGCAGGCCGCTGCCGTGGCTCATCAGATGGCGCAGGGTGAGCTGCTTCCCCGTGTCCGCGCGGTACTCCGGAAGGTAGGTGAGGAGCGGCGTGTCGAGCGCCAGCTTTCCTTCATCCACCAGCCGCAGCGCGATGATGGAGGTGAGCCACTTGCTCACCGAGCCCATGAAGAATCGGCTGTTCCGGGTGATGGGTTGCTTCGCGGCGGCGTCTCCGACGCCAAACGCCTCCACGTACTCCGCGCGCGAGCCCTGCCCCACCAGGACGACGCCGTTGAAGTGGGTGTCCGCGACGAACCGCCGGACCCGTTTCCCGATCCCCTCGTCAGCCCGCGCTGGAAGCGCGACGCCGAGGCTGACCCACAGCCCCAGGCAGGCGAGTTTGAAGTGGCTCACGGACATGAGGCTCCTCTGCGCGGTGGGTCCAGTCCCAGGGCGCTCAGCGCCCAAGGTACGCGGGAGGCGCTCCCGGATTGCATGGACGCCAATGCCTCACGAAGCGTAGGGGGGCGCCATCCCCACCCTCAGGGTTGCGCGGCGCAGGGAGATCAGGCGCGACCGGCCGTGTTGCCTCACCAGGGCGGCGCCGTTGACGTGTGGGTCCGTGGCGAACAGCTGACCCCGGGTTCTGAGCCCCACCGCGTCCACCCGGGGTGGAAACGCGACGCGGCGCACGAGCCGCGGCGCGAGGCAAGCCAACCCCCCGTGATTTCTGGCCATTCGGCTCATCGACGCGGCGGCGCACGGCCGTCGTGAGCCAGCGCTGATGACTTTCAGACACTTCCCATGTGGCATTGCGTCAGAGTCGTTGAGTACACTCAGCCTTGAAATTTCCGGGAAAAGAGGACTCTGTGGGGAAGGCTGACAACACGCTGCGTGGAGTGAACGGGGGCCCCCGCAGTCCGATTGCCATCGTCGGAATGTCAGGGCGCTTTCCGGGGGCGCGAGACCTGGAGTCCTTCTGGAACAACCTGTGTCAGGGCGTGGATTCGGTGACTGGGATTCCCCAGGACCGCTGGACGCTGGATGCGCTGACTGACAGCCCTTCCGTGCTTCGGGGTGGGTTTGTCGACGGGGTCGAGGCTTTCGACCCGGCCTTCTTCGGACTGTCCGCTCGGGACGCGGCGCGGATGGATCCCCAGCAGCGCCTGGTGTTGGAGCACTGCTGGCTGGCCCTGGAATCAGCCGCCTTGCCCGCCTTGGGGGAGGGGCGCAGGGCGGGTGTGTTCATGGGACTCCGGCCGTCGGACTACGGGGACGGCATCCAGGACGAGGGCTCCCAACGCCTGACGGGAAGCGATGCCTCTCTGCTCCTGTCCCGGGTGTCCCGGCTGCTGGGCATCCAGGGGCCGGGCCTGGTGGTGGACGCGGCGTGTGCGTCGTCACTGGTGGCCATCCATCTGGCCTGCCAGCAGTTGTGGGCAGGCTCCCTGGAGTGGGCGCTGGCGGGCGGGGCCTTCGTCATGGCCACCGCGCGAATGCACCGCGCGGCGGAGGGGATCATCCCCGCCGAGGGCGTGGGCGTGGTGGTCCTCAAGCCCCTGGAGCGGGCCCTCGCGGACGGGGACCGCATCCTCGGCGTCATCCGAGGCAGTGACAGCGTCCAGAGCGGGCGGCTTCCGGGCGCGCCTGCTTCCGACGACGCGCGCCGCCGCGCAGACCTCATCCGCGCGGTCCACCTGCAAGCCGGCATCGAACCCGAGACGTTCTCCTACGTGGAGGCGCACGGCAGCGGCGCCCGCCGCGAGGATGAAGTGGAGCTCACGGCCCTCGCGCGGGTCTTCCAGGAGCGCACGCCGCGCACGGGCTTCTGCGCCATCGGTTCGGCCGAGGGCAACGTGGGCCATGCCGGCCCGGCCGCGGGCATGGCGGGGCTCCTCAAGATCCTCCTCGCCTTCGAGCACCAGCAGCTCCCGCCGTCACTCCACTCACTCGCGGAGGGGCATCCCGACCGGTTCGCGCGGACGCCCTTCCGGGTCGACACGAAGCCCTGCCCCTGGGTGGGGCTGGAAGGGACGCCGCGACGGGCCGCCATCAGCGCCTTCAGTCCGAGCGGCACGGACTGCTACGTCGTGTTGGAGGAGGCACCGCCTGCCCTGCCTCGCGCGGCCGCGCCAGAGCGCCCCTCGTACCTGTTCGTCCTGTCCGCGCGGAGCGATGCGGCGCTGGCGCGGATCGCCTCGGAGCTCCTCGCGTCCCTGGGACGCTCGTTGGCGGACGGCGAAGCGCCTCATCCGGGAGATGTCGCCTTCACCCTGGCGCGCGGTCGCGGAGCGCTGGAGCGGCGCGCGGCCTTCGTGGCCTCGGACCTCCAGGAGTTGATCGCCCTCCTGACGCAGTACCGGGACACTCCCGCCGCACGGCAGGAGGCGAGCCCCGTCGGTCCGGGCAGGCTCTCGGCTTCCTCCAGGGGCCTGCTGAGCGAAATGAACGGACGGCTGCTCCGCGACCTCGACCTGGGCACGCCGGGCTCCGTCTGGCGAGACACGCTCAAGGCCTCGGCCGAACTGTATGTGCTTGGCGTGGACCTGGCGCGGTCCGCCCTGTTCCCGGAAGGGGTCTACCGGTGCGTCCCGTTGCCTCCCTATCCGTTCGACCGCGAGCGCTGCTGGATCCAGGCCCCTGTCGTCCGGGGATCGCTGCCGGCCGTGTCTGCCCCGGAACCGGTGTCCATCGCACCGGAGCTCCCCGAGGAGCTGCCCCAGGTGACGTTGCTCCCCGAGAACGCGCTCCTGCTCGAGAAGGGGTGGCGTGCCGTGGAAGGGCAGGGGGCTCCGGAGGCGCTGTCGTTGGAGGGCACCCTGGTCGTGCTGGTCAACGAGGAGACCCTTGCGCTGACACGAGAGGTGTTCGCGTCCCTTCGAAACACCCGGATGTTCCTCATCGCGAACTGCGGGAGTCCGGCTCCCGGTGTGGATGCGCTGCTCGACTTCGACCGCCACGAGGCCGGTGTCCGACTGGGGGAGGAGATCAACGCCCGCCGCGGGCCGCTCGCGGGAATCATCGATCTCTCCGACCTTCGGACCGCGCCTCGGGAGGATGCCGGGGACACGCCTGGGAAGATGGAGACGTTCGGCCGGATCGGCTTGTTGCAGACGCTCTTGAAGCGCAGCCGGACGGAGTCCTTCGCGCTGCTGCACTTCACCCGGGGCCTGCGCACTTTCATGGGCAGCGGCCCGTTGGATCTCGGCGGGGGGGTGATGGCGGCGCTGGTGGGCAAGCTCGGGGCGGAGTTCCCGAACCTGCATGCCCGCACCGTGGACCTGGAGCGCGTTCCGGCTGACGTCAGCGCATGGGAGTCGTTGCTCCGTCAGGAGCACGGTGAGCGGGACTCCGGTGGCGAGGTCCTGCACCGCAAGGGCCGCCGCTACGTCCCCCAGCTGCACACCCTGCTCGGCACGCCCGGTCCCGCGCCGCGCATGGCCGCCGACAAGGTGTATGTCATCACGGGCGGGGTGCGTGGCATTGGCCTGGAGGTCGCCCAGCACCTGGTGGCTCATGGCGCGCGTCGGCTGGTCCTCATGGGCTTGCAGCCCTTGCCTCCTCAGGAGCAATGGGACGCGCTCCTGGCGGATCCGGGCTGCGCTCCGGCGCTGCGGGAGCGCCTCACCCCCTTGTGGGCCCTGAAGGCCCGGGGCGTCCGTCTTCGGGTCCACTGCGGTGCGCTGACGGACTCCGCCGCGCTGGTGTCGCTCTTCAACGAGGTCCGCGCGTCCCTGGGCCCCATCGCGGGCTGCATCCACTCCGCCGGAGCGGTCTTCTTCACGCCGCCCGCGTTCACCAGCAAGCCCCTGGGGCAGTGGCTCAAGGTGCTCGAGCCCAAGGTCGAGGGGCTGCTCACGCTGGAGCATGCGCTCGCCGCGGATGCGCTCGAGTTCTTCGCCGTGTTCTCCTCGGTCTCGTCCCTGGTGCCGTCGTTGGCGGTCGGCATCCTGGATTACTCGGCCGCCAACGCGTTCATGAACCTGTGGGTCGAACACCGGCGCGCCAAGGGCCATGTCTCCCATCAGTCCATCGTCTGGCCCAACTGGAAGGACGTGGGCATGGGAGAGGTGAAGAGCCCGGCCTATCAATCCCTGGGCCTGATGGCGCACTCCACCTCGGACGGCCTGTCGCTGCTGGATGCGACGATGGCCTCCTCGCGAGCCGTGCTCCTGCCCGCGGTGGTCGAGCCGAGCCTCTTCGCGCCCGACGCCCTGCTGCGAACGCCGCACCGTCCGCAACCCGCCCGCGACGTGGCGCGCACGAGTCCGCCGGTCGAAGCGCTTTCCCCGGTTGAACCCTCTTCGCTCGTCGCACCTCCCGCGCCGGTGGCGCCTGCTCCCTGCTTCTCCACGGACGCGGAGCTCCGAGCCTTCACCGTGCGGTGGCTGCGTCAGTTGTTCGCGCGGGAGCTCCAGCTTCCGCAGGAGCGGATCAACCCCGAAGCGGACTTCGAGCAGCTGGGGCTCGACTCGATCCTCGTCATTGAAGTGGTGACGCATCTGGATGAGTGGCTGGGGGTGAAGCTGGATCCGTCGCTCCCCTTGTTGTACCGGACGCTGACGACGCTCGCGGGTCAGCTCGTGGACGCGTACCCCGAGGCCGTGCTGGCGGCCCATGAGAAGGCCATGCCTCCCGTGGCTCGCCCCCTGGAGGTCCGGACCCTCGCCCGGACTCCAGAGCCGCCGGCGCCTCCGCCCCCCTCGCCCATCTCCCCGGTGACTGAGACCCCGACCGCTCCCGGGGCCCTGGAGCCCATCGCCGTGATTGGCATGGCCTGTCACTTCCCAGGGTCGCCCGACCTGGATGCGTATTGGCGCGTGCTGCGCGAAGGGCGTGACCTCATCACCGAGGTGCCTGCCTCACGCTGGAGGATCGCGGACTTCCACGCTCCCACGCATCAGCCCGGGCGGAGCATCAGCCGGTGGGGCGGTTTCATCGAGGGCATCGAACTCTTTGATCCGGACTACTTCCACATCTCCCGGGAGGATGCCCCCTGCATCGATCCCCTGATGCGCCAGTTCCTGGAGGCCAGCGTCCAATGCCTCCGCCACGCGGGCTATGCGCCGCGTGAGGTGTCGGGCCGGCGCGTGGGTGTGTTCGTCGGCTCGCGGATGAGTGGCTATGCCGAGCGCATGCCGGCCCCCACTCGCAATGGTGTCATCGGCTCGGGACAGAATTTCATCGCCGCGCACGTGTCCCACTTCCTCGACTTGAAGGGACCGGGCCTGGTGGTGGACACCGCGTGCTCTTCGTCGCTCGTCGCCATCCACCTGGCGTGCCAGAGCCTGCGCTCCGGAGAGTCGGAGCTGGCGATGGCCGGCGGGGTGGACATCCTGCTCGACGAGGCTGTCTACCTGACGCTCAGCGAGAGCCGCGCGCTGTCGCGGGATGGCCGGTGCAAGACCTTCGACGAGCGCGCGGATGGCTTCGTGCCCGGGGAGGGCGCGGGAGCGGTCCTGCTCAAGCCGCTGAGCAGGGCCCTGGCGGACGGAGACCGCATCTACGGCGTCATCGACGCGACCGCCGTCAACAACGACGGGCACACCATGGGCGTGACGACCCCCAACCCCGCGGGACAGCGCGCCGTCATCGAGGAGGCGCTGCGCTTGGGCGGCGTCGACCCCCGGACGCTCGGCTACGTGGAGGCGCACGGCACCGGGACCATGCTCGGCGACCCCATCGAGCTGAAGGCGCTCACCGAGGTGCTCACCCCGGCGGGCGTCGCTCCGGGCTCGTGCGCGGTGGGGACCGTGAAGAGCAACTTCGGACACCTGCTGAGCGCGGCGGGGGTCGCGGGCTTCATCAAGGTGGTGCTCTCCTTGATGCACCGCGAGCTGCCGCCCACGCTGCACTGCGCGACGCCCAACCCGCGCTTCCACTTCGAGTCCTCGCCGCTCTTTCCCAACACCACGCTGCGGCCCTGGGAGCCGCGCTTCGGGGTGCGCCGCGCGGGGCTCAGCGCGTTTGGCTTTGGCGGGACCAACGCGCATGCGCTCGTGAGCGAGGCGCCCGCGGGGCAGCAGCCCCTGCGCGCGCCCCTGTCTCCCGTGGACTTCACGCGCCAGCGCTACTGGCTGGAGGCTCCGTCCGGCCGCGCGCCCTCAACCCTTGCTTCGCACGCGGAACCTCCCTCGCGGCGGAAGCTCGTCGCGCTGGAGTTCGGCGCGACGGGCTGACGCCATGGGAGGCGGATGGGGAACCTCAGCTCCAGACCAGGGGGAACGTGGACAGACCCCGGAAGCTGAGGTTCATGTTCCAGTCCTCGGCGTCGTGCTTGGGGCGGATGTTCGGGATGCGCCGCATGAGCGTTTCGAAGCCGACGGGGATCTCCGCGCGCGCGAGGAAGGCGCCCGGGCAGACGTGGATGCCCGTGCCGAAACCCAGGTGCGGATTCTTCTCACGCGTGAGGTCCAGCGAGTCCGGCTGGTCGAAGTAGGCGGGGTCGCGGTTGGCCGCGGCCACCATGGGCATGATGCCCTGGCCCTTCTTGATCTGCTTGCCACCCAGCTCGAAGTCACACGCCGCGATGCGGGTGGGCGCCTGGGCAGGGGAGGTGAAGCGGTAGAGCTCCTCGCCCGCGGCCCGGTTGATCTGCGGGTTCTGCCTCAGCCGCTCCAGCTGCTCGGGGTGCTTGAAGAGCGCGAGCAGGCCCGTGCTGATGACGTTCTGCGTGGTGGTGTGGCCGCCGGCGAGCAGCAGCACCATCTGGGCCACCACCTCCTCCAGCGTGAGCTTGTTGTCCTCGCGCCACGCCTTGACGAGGTAGGAGATGAAGTCCTCGCGCGGGCGCTCCAGGCGGTCGTTGATGGCGCGCGTGATGTATTCAGTCATCTTCAACAGCGCGTCCTGCCCCTTCAACATCACCTCCAGGCTGTCGATGCGGCCCGTCGCCCGCGCGAGGTCCACGCTCCAGGACTTGAACGTGGGCAGGTCGTCGCGGTTCATGCCCAGGATCTCCACCGAGAAGAGCATCGCGGGCAGCGCGTAGGCATAGTCATTGACGAAGTCCATCTCCCCCTTGTCGTAGACCTGGTCAATCAACCAGTTCGCGGTCTGCTGGGCCCGCTGGTGGATGTCCTTGACGTTGTCGGGGCGGAAGGCCTGGTTGATGAGGCCGCGCAGCCGCTTGTGCTCGGGGTTGTCCTTCATCACGGCCCACATGGAGAAGTGGGTGATGATGGGCCGCAGGTGTTTCATGAACTCATCGTTCACGACGAAGGTCTCGCTGCTCTGGCTGGAGAAGCGCGTCGTGTCCTTCAGGGCTACCTGGACATCTTCATACCGGGTGAGCAGCCAGTGTCGCGTCTCCTCGCTCCAATACACAGGCTCCTGCTCACGCAGCTGCTTGTAGAAAGGGTAGGGATTGACGTTGAACTCCGGGCTCAGGATGTTGACATGCAGCTTCGCGTCTTGGCTCATGGGATGGTTTCCTCTGGAGAGCGGCGGGCACAGAGCGTGGACAAGGCCCTGAATGGGCTCACGGCCGTGAACATGATAACCCAGGAGAAGCGGCAGACCGAGCATCGGACGTACGGAAACGGGAGTGACACATGACGACGTTCGTGTTTCCTGGACAGGGTTCTCAGAAGCGGGGAATGGGTGGGGATCTGGTCGCGAGACACCCGGGGTTGGCGGCCCAGGCGGACGCCCTCTTGGGGTATCGGCTGGCGGAGGTCTGCCAGGACGCGCGTCTGGATGAGACGCGGTATACCCAGCCCGCGCTGTTCGTCCTGAATGCGCTCGCATGGCTGGAGCAGCGGGCGCGCCATGGACGCGATCCCGAGTATGCCATGGGGCACAGCCTGGGGGAGTACAACGCGCTGTTCGCCGCGGGTGCCTTCGACTTCGCGACCGGCGTCCTCCTGGTCCGCAAGCGCGGGGAGTTGATGGCCCAGGCGAGCGGAGGTGGCATGGCCGCGGTGGTGGGCCTGTCCGGGGAGCGCATCGTCGAAGTGCTGGAGCGGCTGGGGGTGCGCACCCTGGACCTGGCCAATGACAACACGCCCACCCAGCAGGTGATGTCCGGACCGCGCGAGGACCTGGAGCGGGTGGCGCCCGAGCTGCGCGCGGTGGGCGCCAACGTCGTCCTGCTCAAGGTGAGCGCCGCGTTCCATTCCCGGTACATGCGGCCCGCGCGCGACGCCTTCGCGGCCTTCCTGCGGGAGTTCTCCTTCGCGCCGCTGCGCTTCCCGGTCATCTCCAACGTGGAGGCCCGGCCCTACGAGGACGCGCGGGTGCCGGAGCTGCTGGCCCGGCAGATCGACTCGCCGGTGCGGTGGACGCAGAGCGTGCGCTCCCTCCTCGCCCAGGGGGAGCAGGAGTTCGTGGAGGTAGGGCACGGCCGGGTGCTCACGGGGCTCATCGGGCAGATTCGTCAGGCGACCCCCGCGGGCATGACCGCGAGCGTGCCCGTCGTGGCGCCTCCTCCCAGGTTGGAGGCGCCCTCACCGGTCCGCGCGCCCACGCCCGCGCGCGAGCCGGGGGCGCGCGCCGGGACGCTGGGCAGCAAGGCCTTCCGTGAGGCCTATGGCGTGCGCCTCTCCTACGTGGCGGGCTCCATGTACAAGGGCATCTCCTCCCGGGAACTGGTGGTGCGCATGGGACGCGCGGGGTTGCTGGGGTTCTTCGGGACCGGCGGGGTCCCGCTCGAGCGCATCGAGGAGGAGCTCCTGGCCATCCAGGCCGCGCTGCGTCCGGGCGAGGCCTACGGCATGAACCTGTTGCACAGCCCTGAACGCCCCGAACGCGAGGCGCGGCTGGTCGACCTCTTCCTTCGCCGGGGTGTCCGCAACGTCGAGGCGTCGGCGTTCCTGCAATTGACCCCGGCCCTCGTGCGCTTCCGCATGACGGGCGTGCGGCGGCGCGAGGACGGTCAGATCGAGGCGCCGAACCGGCTCATCGCCAAGGTGTCCCGGCCGGAGGTCGCGGAGGCCTTCATGTCGCCGCCTCCCCAGTCCCTGCTCGATGGGCTCGTCCGCGCCGGACAGCTCACCCCGGAGGAGGCCCGGCTCGCGCTCGAGCTGCCCATGGCCGGGGACGTCTGCGTGGAGTCCGACTCCGGAGGTCACACGGACCAGGGCGTCGCCAGTGCCCTGTTCCCGGCGATGAGCTTGCTGCGCGACCGGATGATGGCCCTGCACCGCTACCCGGCCCGCATCCGCCTGGGGGCGGCGGGGGGCATCGGAACCCCCCACGCGGCGGCGGCGGCGTTCCTGATGGGCGCGGACTTCATCGTGACGGGGTCCATCAACCAGTGCACCGTGGAGGCCGGGACCAGCGAGCCCGTGAAGGATCTGCTGGAGACGCTGGACGTGCAGGACGTGACGTGCGCTCCCGCGGGCGACATGTTCGAGCTGGGGGCGAAGATCCAGGTGGTGCGCAAGGGGCTCTTCTTTCCGGCGCGCGCCAACCGCCTCTACGCGCTCTACCAACAACATCCCTCCCTGGAGGCCCTGGACGCGGAGACCCGGAAGCAGCTCCAGGAGAAGGTCTTCCGTCGCGGCTTCGAGGAGGTCTGGGAGGAGACGCGGCAGCACTACCTGCGCGCCGACCCCGCGGAGCTGGAGCGCGCCGAGCGCAACCCCCGGAAGAAGATGGCCCTCGTGTTCCGCTGGTACTTCGTCCACACCTCGCGCCTGGCCTTGCGCGGGAGCCGCGAGCAGCGCACCGACTACCAGGTCCACTGCGGGCCCGCGATGGGCGCGTTCAACCAGTGGGTCCGTGGGACACCCCTTGCCTCGTGGCGCGACCGGCACGTGGATGCCATTGGCGACAAGCTCATGGAGGCGACGGCGGGCTGGCTGGAGGAGCGCTTCCAGGTGATGCGCGGGGGGACCTGAGCCGCGTCCCCCCGCCGTGGGCCCTCAGTGCAGGAGGGCGTTGAAATAGGTGTCCAGGCTCCCTGACGCATCCAGGGGGAAGCGCGCGGCGATGTAGGCGTCGGGGCGGATCAACACGCAGCCCGCGCCTTTCGCGCCCAGGGCCCGGTGGGCCTTCCCATCCACGTCCCGCCAGGTCGTGCCCAGCCCTCCACCGTCGAAGCCGGGCGCGATCTGCCCGTGAAACACGAAGTGGGACGTGAGCCACTCGCCGTGTTTCGCGCGGGCGTGCTCGGCCATGGCCCGCATCCGCGCCGGGTCGGGTGTCTCACCGCCCAGGATGAGGAGCGTGTGGTGGGTCGCTCGGAGGACCTCGTAGAGCGGGGTGGACCTCTCCGCGTGCAAGACACAGTGCGGCGCGCGATCTCCGGGCTGGGCCCGGCCTGGGGCGAACGCGGCACGGGCGGCGCGGGTGCCGGAGGCGTCGAGCGCTGGTTGCACCACCGGGCTGTGGCGGTAATGCAGGTCGAGCTGCGAGGTCCCCAGGACGTTCTTCAGGTTCAACGCGGGGATGTTGAGCAGGTGCAACTGCTTGCGCGCCAGGAAGCGCAGCAGGGGATTGGTGCCAAAGACGAGCGTGGTGAGCCGGTCGTTCTGGGCGAACATCGTCACGGCGGCGGCGTGGCGCTCCGCGTGGTAGCTGTCGAGCAGGGCGGTGCTCGCCTTGCCCCGGACCGCGAGGCGGAGCTTCCACGCCAGGTTGACCGCATCCAGCACCCCCGTGTTGAGTCCCTGCGCGGCGATGGGGGTGTTCACGTGGGCCGCGTCCCCCGCCACGAAGACCCGCCCCACCCGGTAGTGGGAAACGAGGCGCTGGCTGGGATGGTAGTGGGTGAGCCACAGCGGCTCCTCCAGCCGCCAGTGTCCCAGGCCCAGCGGCGTCATGATCTCGCGGAACTCCTCCAGCGTAGGCACCTGCCCCGCAAGCGGTGACCCGGGGGGACGCGCGGCGATGAGCCGGTAGTAGTCGTTGCCCAGGTTCAGCACCACGAAGGGGAACCGGTCCAGGATGAAGCCGTGGCGCTCGTCGCGGGCGAGCGACATGTTGGGGATGCGCACGTCGGTCATGATCCAGTTGTCGTCATGCCGCGCGCCGCTGAACGCCAGGTCGAGCACCGCGCGGACCCGGCTGTGGCCACCATCGCAGCCCACCAGGTACGGCACCGTGACCTCCTCCGGCGCGCTCCCGGTCCGCGCGAGCCGCGCCGTCACTCCCGCGGCGTCCTGGCGGAAGCCCTCCAGCGCGGTGGAGCGCTCCACGGTGATGCCCCGGTCTGCCAGCACCTGGACCAGCGCCCGCTCCGTCTGGCCCTGGTGCAGGTGCAGGTAGAAGGCGAAGGCGCTCTCCAGCCGGTCGTAGCGCAGCACCGTGACGCGCTTACGCCCGACGTGCATGTTCATGACGCGGTTGACCACCCCGTCCTTCATGAGCCGGTCCGCGACGCCCAGCGTCTGGAAGATCTCCAGGGTCCGGGGCTGGAGCGTCACGGCCTTGGACTCGCCGGAGAACGAGGGCTCCTTGTCGATGATGCGCACCCGGACGCCCTGCTGGTCGAGCGCGAGCGCGAGGCACAGCCCCACCGGGCCAGCCCCCACGATCAACACCTCCGCGGCGCTCATGGCGTCAGCACCGGGGTCCGCGGCTTCGGCACGCCGGCCAGGAAGGAGACGCGCGCGCCCATGAACCCCGTCAGTTGCCGCAAATCCCAGTCATAGCCCTCGTGCCCGTCGACCTGCTGGATGAGCGCTTGCCACTCCTGGAGGTGGTAGGCGCGCAGGTGCGAGACCACGCCGTCGAAGAGGAAGCACAACGCGCCCACGGGGGCCACGAAGCCCAGCAGCACGCGGCGCAGGCTCAAGGGGCGGATGCCTCCCAGGCTCAACCAGGCGCTGATGAACGGCGTCGCGGCGCTGAAGCGCAGCACGGACAGCAGGTCGCGCTGGACGGGCTCCAGGAACACGATGGGCTGCTGCTTGGCCACCGCGTCCGCCAGGATTCCCCGCACCGCGCCGGGCTGGAAGTGGTGCACGGCGTTGACGATGAGGCGCAGGCCCGACAGGTGTTCGGGAACGTCCAGCACGTCCACCGACGCCTGGACGTGGCTCACCTGGCCCGCGCTCTCACGCTCGATTTCGGCGAACCGCTCCAGCGACGGGTACTTGTCCGACAGCTGGATGCGGACGTCCTCGCGGCCCAGGTGCCGGGACAGGGCCAGCATCAGCCCGCCGTCCCCCGCGCACATCGCCTGGATGGACGTGAGGCCCTTCTGCTCCATCAGCCGGGCGAGGGCGTCGAAGCCATTGTCATACATCCGCAGCCGTACGGACATGTGGTGCAGGAACTCCATGATCGTCTTGCGCAGGGGCGAAGGCAGCCATGGCAGGTCGTTGAATTCGAAGAGGTGGGCGCGTCGCATGGAGAGCCGTCCGAGGATGAGGGGTCAGGCGGAGAGGGGAGAGGCTTGCGTCGGGAGGAGGGGAGGCAGGGCGGAGGCGATCCGCTGGAGGAGCCAGGCCTGGGCCTGGTTCGGGCGAAGGAAGAAGTGATCGCCCGGCGTCACGTGCTGGTGGAACGCCCCCTGGGTGAGCGCGCGCCACGCCGAGGAGGCCTCGGCCGTGATGCGGTCATCGGAGGCGCCGTGCATGACGGTGATGGGGAACGCGAAGGGCGCTTCGGGCTGGTAGCGGTAGCCCTCCATCAACTTCAGGTCCGCGAGCATCATGGGCAGCAGTGCTCGCGCGAAGTCGGTGTCCCGGCCCGCCATCACCCGTCCCTCGGCCGTGTTCATCGCGATGTCGAGCAGCGGCCCCAGGGGCTCGCGCGTCCCGGGGTCGGGCACGCCCTGGAAGCCCGCCGCGCGGAAGCGCTGTTGGAGCCCTTCCAGGAACGGACCGGGCGACAGGAAGGGCGCGCTGGCCCCCCCCACGAGGAGGTGCTCGGGCTGGGGCAGGCCGCGGGCGCGGAGCCGGCTGGCGAGCAGGTACGCGAGCAGCGCGCCGAGGCTGTGCCCATAGAAGGCGAAGGGCAGGTCCAGGTGGGGCCGCAGCGCGGACTCGAGCTGGGGCAGCAGGTCTTCCAGGCGGTGCAGGGGTGGCTCGTGGATGCGGGTCTCGCGTCCCGGGAGCTGTATCGGCCAGACCTCGATGTGCTCGGGCAGCAGCCGCGCCCAGTCCAGGTAGAGCGAGGCGCCGCCGCCGCCATAGGGGAAGCAGAACAGGCGCACGCGAGGACGCGGGCGGCGCACCACGTGGCTGAACCAGGAGTGAGGTGCCGTCGCCGGGGGCACGGCGTCCGGAGCGCGCTCCGCTGGCGCGAGGTCGCGCAACAGGGCGCGGGTGAGGTTGTCGATGCTCGGGCCTTCGAGCAGCAGCTCCGCGGGCACCCGCAGCGACAGGGTCTCCTCGATGTCCCGTCGCAAGGACAGCCCCGTGATGGAGTCCAGGCCCAGGTCCCGCAGCGGCACATGGGGCGTCACCGCGTCCTGCTCCATCTGGAGGTGATGCGCGGCACGACCGGTCAGGAACGCCACGACCGCCGCGTGCTGGGCGGCCGCGTCCCTCACCTCATGGGACCGAGGGCCCTGGGGCCGGGGCGTGTCCTGGAGTGCCTTTTCGAGCGCCGCCACCCGTTCGGCGCTCAGCAGTCGCAGCCGGTGTCCCCGGGCCTCGGCGACGAGTCGGTTCGCTTCGTCCAGGAGCCGGAAGTGGCCGGTGATGTTCCCGTTCGCGTCGGGAGGTTCGGGGAAGGTGATGTGGCACAGGAGCGTGTCGCTCGCCGGGGCGTGGTGGAGCTGGAAGGACTCCCAGCCCACGACCATGAAGCGCATGCGCTCATCGAGGTGGGCCGCCCCCGCCACGGCGAACAGCTGCGCGCACGCGTCGAGGATGCCCGGATGGAAGCCCAGGGCGTGCGAGGGCTGCTCCGCGCGGGACCGCGGCCGGAAACGGGCCAGGGCTTCACCCTCGCGGAAGTCCACCGCGTCCACCCACTTCACGCTCTCCCCCAGGTCGAAGGACAGCGCTTCGAGCCGGCGGTAGAAGGTGTCGCCGTCCCAGCGGGTGGCCTGCTCCAGGCTCGGAAGGGCGCCCGAGGCATCGGGAGTGGACGCGGCGTGCTCCAGCACCGCCTGGGCGTGGAGGGTCCACGGACCGCGTTCATCCACGCGGCCATGGAGCAGCAGCCGGGCGCGATCCCCCTCCAGGGGTTCCACCCCGAGGCGCACCTCGCGCTCCTCGTGGGGATCCACGTGCAGCGCGACCAGGTAGCGCACGTCCCGAAGCGCGAATGACGTGAAGTCCAGGTGCTGGCGGATGGCGCGGGTCAGGAGCTCCTGCAGGTGTCCGACGTGGGCGACGCCGTGGTTGTCCGCCAGCTCCGGCAGGCGCGCGTAGCTGATCCGGTATGCGAATTCGCGCTCACGGCGGGGTGAGTGCAGCGGCGTGCCGTCGAACACGGGGGGACCGGAGGCATCCGTTCCGATGGGGGCGACCTCCACGGGCCGGGTCGGCAGCCAGTAGGGCTTGCGCTGGAAGGGGTAGGTCGGCGGTGGACGTTCCGGCCGGGCCCGTCCTTCGGTGAAGGGGCGTCGAGCCGGGGCGAGCCCCCGCGTGTAGAGGTCCGCCACGCAGTCCAGGAGCGTTCGCCAGGGCGCCTCGTCCGAGGTGGCGCGAAGCCAGGGGCGCTCCGTGTCGCCCAGCGCCACGATGATCCGGCGCTCGGTGGAAGCCAGCCCCGCGAGGGCCGCCTCCCAATCCCCCGTCGCGAGGGCAGGCTGCGTCCACGTGTCGGCGCGAGCCGCCTTCCGGGCGTCGATGAGCGCGTCGGTTCGCGTGTGCAGCAGGCGCAGGCGCGGCTCCGTCAATTGCCCCGGCTCCAGGGTGAAGGCGCCCAGCCCACCCAGGTCGCGCAACAGGCAGCGCAGCGCATCCCGGAGCTCCAACACGCCGGCCTCGCAGGCCGCGAGGTAGAGGCCCAGGCCGTCCGCCAGCAGTGCGTCGGGTTGATAGCCCCAGTGCCCCAGCAGCTTGAGCAGGGCGTATCGGGCGCGGAAGGTGGTGACCTCCGGCGCCTCCAGCATGCGAGGGGAGCCGCCTGACAGCTCCGCGACGACGGCGCCACACGCGTCGAAGGCCGCCGCGAAGACAGGCTCCACGGGGGAGAGCGCCGCCACGGTGGCGCGCAGGTCCCCCGCGTGGGGAATGGCGAGCGCGAGCCGGGGGATGGCGGCCTGCTCGACGACGCCGCGAAGCAGGCCCCCGGCCCCGTGGCCCTCGGCGAGTGCCAGGAGTCCGGCGGCGAGTCCCGCGCCATCGGAGGCCACCACCGCGGCGCGGTGCTCCAGGTGGCTGCGCGCGGCCACGGCGGCGGTGCACGCCGCGCCCAGCAGGTGCTCCGGCTCTCGCGACAGGTACTCCCGCCAGGCGCGGGCCTGGGCGCGCAGCGCGGCGTCGTCCCGGGCCGACAGCGGGAGCAGGTGCACGGGCCGCGGGGGCGAAGCGACGGGGGCGGGCGGAGCGGGGGGCTCGGCCACGATGACGTGGACGTTCGTCCCCGAGAACCCGAAGGCGCTCACGCCGGCCGCCCGTCCTTCCCCGTCCCACCGCAGCGTGTCCCATGCGAGCCGGGCGCGCATGCGCTCCAGGCGGATGTGGGGGTTGAGCTGGTGGAGGTGGGGCTGCTTCGGAATCGTCCGGTGTTGGAGGCAGAGCACGGTCTTGATGAGGCCGGCGATGCCCGCGGCGGCCTCCAGGTGCCCCAGGTGCGCCTTCACCGCGCCGACCGTGAACGCCTCCGCGGAGGCCGGGCGCTGCCCGTACACGGTCCCCAGGGCCTGCATCTCGATGGGGTCTCCCAGGGAGGTGCCCGTGCCGTGGGCTTCCACGTACGAGATGCGCTGGGGCTCCAGGTGCGCCGACTCCAGCGCCTTGCGCAGCAGCGCCTGCTGGGCGAGCCCGTTGGGCACGGTCAGCCCGCTGCTCGCGCCGTCATGATTCGCCGCGGAGCCCAGGAGCACGGCCAGCACGGGATCGCCGTCCCGCCGCGCGTCGGCCAGCCGCTTGAGGACAATCATCCCGCCGCCTTCAGCGCGGCCATAGCCGTCCGCGGACGCGTCGAAGGTCTTGCAGCGTCCATCCGGCGCCAGGGCGCGCAGCCGGCTCAGCGAGACGAACGTATACGGCGACAACATGAGGTTGACGCCGCCGGCCACGGCCACGGTGGACTCGCCTCGGAGCAGGCTGTCGCACGCCAGGTGGACGGCCATGAGCGATGAGGAGCACGCGGTGTCCACGGTGAGCGCGGGCCCCTGGAGCCCCAGCCGGTGGGAGATCCGCCCCGAGGCGATGTTCGCCGCGAGCCCGGTGGCGCTGTACGCGCTGAACTGTCCCGCTGTGCGAGGGAGCAGGCCGTACTCGGCGCTGCCCATCCCCACGAAGACTCCCACGGGGCTGCCCGCGAGGCTGTCGGGGGCGAGGCCCGCGCGCTCGAGGGCCTCCCACGACACCTCCAGCAACAGGCGCTGCTGGGGATCCATGTCGATGGCTTCGCGTGGAGAGATGCCGAAGAGCCGCGCGTCGAAGAGCGCGGGCGCCTCCTTCAGGAACCCTGCCTGTCGCACGTACACGCGCCCGGCGGCATCGGGATCCGCGTTGAAGAAGGCCTCGGGATCCCACCGCTCCCTGGGGACATCGACGATGGCGTCGCCGCCTTCCATGAGGAACCGCCACAGCGCCTCGGGGCTGTCGCACCCACCGGGGAACCGGCAGGCCATCCCGATGATGGCGATGGGCTCCCGTCCTTCCGGCGTGGGCGCCGAGGAACGTGGCCCGGCCACTGGCGCGGGCGAGGGCGAGGGAGGGGCGGCTTCTGGCACCACGGCCTTGGCCCGGATGCCGAACCGCTGCACGAGGACGTCGCGGGCCCCATGGAACACCACGCGCTGGCAGTCGTCCTGGGCCAGCCCCGCCTCGAACACCGACAGCCCAAGCGCGGTGGGCAGGGGCGTGAGTCCGCCCCGGCGCTCCATGAAGCGCAGCGTGCTGGCGTCCACCCGCATGCCGCCCTCGGCCCACAACGGCCAGTTGAACGACACCGTGCGGCCCCGCCGTTCTCCTCGTGCCCGTCGCGCCTCGCGCTCCTCGGCGAACGCGTCGAGGAAGGCGTTGGCGAAGGCGTAGTCGCTCTGGCCCACGTTCCCCGTGATGGCGGCCGTGGAGGAGAACAGCGCGAAGAAGTCCAAGGGCAGGTGGCGGCTGGCCTCATCCAGGTGCAGCGTGCCGTGCACCTTGGGGCCGAGCACCGCCGCCCACTGCGCCGGGTCCTTGGCCGCGACGAGTGAGTCTCGCGTCGCCCCCGCCGCGTGGATGATGCCGTGCACCGTCCCCAGTCGCTCACAGGCCTCGAGGAGCCCCCGCGCGGCCGAGTCCCGGTCGCTCACATCCGCGCGGATGTAGAACACCTGGGCGCCCGTCCCGCGCAGCGCCTCCAGCCGCAGGCGCCGGGCCTCGTCGAGTTCGCCTCGGCCCATGAGCGCGATCCTCGCCTGGACGGTGCGCACCAGATGCTCGGCCAGCAGCAGGCCCAGTCCGCCCGCTCCGCCGGTGAGCAGGTAGGCCCCGCCCTGTCGCAGCGGCGAGGGGCGTGGAGGCGCATGGGGTGGCTCCACCAGCTCACGCACCTGACGCCGATCCGCCACGTACCGGATCTCGACGTCGTCCTGGCCGCTGTTGGCCAGCGCCAGCCGCGCCACCTCGGAAGGCGCGGAGGACTCCGGGCCCAGTGCCAGGGTCTGGAAGCCCAGCCGTGGCGCCTCCAGGCCGAGCGCGCGGCAGAACCCACCCAGGGCGGCGTGGGCGGGTCGATGCGTGCCGTCCACCGTGGCGTGCAGATACCCCAGACGCATCGCCCCATCGGACGTGTGCGCGAGCATGCCCTGCGCGATCCCCAACAGCTGCGCGAAGCCGAGGGTGGGGTCCTTCCCGAAGTCCGCGTCGAGCGCGCCGAGATGGAACACGTGACTGGGTTGGAGCCCCCGTCCGCTCAGCGCGGCGAGGAGCTGTTGCACCTGCCGCGCGTCGGCGGGATCGAACTCGGGTTCCGCGCCGGTCGCGTCGAAGCGCTGACCCAGGCGCGCCCCCACCACCGGCACCTCCACGCCCTGCGCGTGCAGGTGTTCGCGGAAGGCCCTGGCGTGGGCCTCGCTCCCTCCGACGAGCAGGACGCCGCGAGGGGCGCGGCCGGGGGACTCCGTGCAGGGTGCGTCACGCCACTCCGGGCGCGCGAGCACCACTTCCGCTGGAGCTTCGGCGCGGCGCGCGGCGGGCGCCTCGGCCACGGCGGGGAGCCGTTCGAGGAGGAAGTCCGCGAGTGCCCGCAGGGTGGGGTGATCGAACGCGAGCGTGGGGTAGAGGTCGATCCCGAGCTCGCCCTCCAGGTGCTCCACGAGCTGCGTGGCCTGCACCGACTCCATCCCCAGATCGAAGAAGCCCTCCTCCGGCGACGGCTGCGTGGAGGGCGCATAGGCCAGGACGCGGGCCACCGCTTCGCCGAGCAGGCTGATCAAGAGCGCGTGCCGCTCGGCCTGGGGGGCGTGCGCCAACTGCTCCCGCATCGACTGGCGGTGTCGCGGCTCGGGGGACGTGGGGGCGGGGGGGGCCCCCGGAGGCGGCGGCGTGGGCGCTGGTCCCGAGGATTCAATCCAGTGGCGCTCTCCGGCGAAGGGGTAGGTCGGGAGGCGGAGCCGGCGCGGCGGGTGCTCCCGGTACAGGGCCCGCCAGGGCCAGGGCGTGCCTTCGGCCCAGGTGCGCGCGAGCGTGGCGTGCTCATGCCGGGCGACGAGCGCCAGCAGCTCGGACTCGGGGGGCGCGGCGTCCGCCACGTGCGATGGGGAGAGGGTGGCGGTGAAGAGGCCCTGGGCTCGGAGCGCCACGGAGTCCTCCGCGTGCGCCACGTAGACGCGCAACCTCTCGCGGGTGATGACCAGGTCCGAGGCCACGAAGGCGAGCCGGGCGGACATCGCCTCGCGCCCCTGTTGCAGCGTGAACGCGAGCGCTTCGAACTCACCCAGGCCCCAGTCTGGCCGGGCCTCGAGCCAATCGAGCAGCCGCCGCGCCTGGACGCGCAGCCGCTCCGGCGTGCGGGCGGACAGCACGAGGACCTGGGGCCGGGCCGGGAGCGGGAAGCTCCGGAGCGCGGGCCCTTCCCAGGATTCGACGACGAGGTGCACGTTGACGCCGCCCGCGCCGAAGCTGCTGATGCCGGCGCGCAGGGGCTCTCCGGGCCGTGAGTGCCACGGCGTGGCTTCGCGTTGGACGCGGAAGGGCGTGCTCGCGAAGTCGATGTGCGGATTGAGCTGCCCCCCATGGATGAGGGTGGGCGCCAGCCGGCGGTGCCTCATCTGCAAGAGGACCTTGTGGAGCTGCGCGATGCCGGCGGCCGACTCCAGGTGGCCGATGCTGGCCTTGACCGAGCCGATGGCGCAGAAGCCCCGGTCCGGTGTGTGGCTCCGGAACGCATCCGTCAGCCCCGTGACCTCGATGGGGTCGCCCAGGCTGGTGCCCGTCCCGTGCGCTTCCACGTAGCCGAGGGTCCGGGCATCCACCCCGGCACGTCTCAGGGCCGTGGAGATGACCTCGGTCTGCGCCACGGGGTTGGGCACCGTGTAGCCATGGGTCTTCCCGTCGTGGTTGTGCGCGCTGCCCTTGATGACCGCGTGGATGGTGTCCCCGTCGCGCAGCGCCATGGCCAGGGGCTTGAGCAGGACGGCCCCCACGCCCTCGCCGGGGACATAGCCATCGCCCCCCGCGGCGAAGCTGCGGCAGCGCCCGTCGCTCGACGCGAAGCGGTTGGCGCAGAGCATCACGTACTTGCTCGGGTGCAGCGACAGGTTCACGCCGCCCGCCAGCGCCACCTCGCATGCGCCGGAGCGCAGGCTCTCGCACGCGAGGTGGATGGCGTTGAGCGACGAGGAGCAGGCGGTGTCCAGCGTGAGGCTGGGCCCGCTCAGGTTGAGCGCGTAGGAGACCCGGTTGGCGATGGAGAAGGATTGGGTGCTGAACGGGATGCGGTGGCCTCGCGACCACTCCTGCGCGCCGAAGAGGGCGTATTCGTTGTACGTGGCTCCGACGAACACGCCCACGGGCGCGCGTTGATCTCCCGCGTCCGCCTTCGCCAGCCCCGCGCGCGTGTAGCCCGCGTCCTCCATGCAGGCCCAGGCGGTCTCCAGGAAGAGGCGCTCCTGGGGGTCCATGTAGCGGGCGATCAGCGGAGAGATCTGGAAGAAGGCCGCATCGAAGCGGTCCACGCGGTCCAGGAAGCCGCCCCACTTCGCATAGATGGAGCCCGGCTCCTGGCGTGTGGCATCGAACAGGGGGCGGTAGTCCCAACGCTCCGTGGGGATCTCCTCGATGCAGTCCTTGCCCGTCTCCAGGTTGCGCCAGTAGTGCTCCAGGTCCTCCGCCTGGGGATAGCGGCCGCTCATCCCGATGATGGCGATGTCCCCATCCGCGACGCTGTCCCGAGGCATCGGCGAGGAGCGTGGGCGCTGCTCCGGGGGCCCCACGCGCGCGGCGGGCGGGGGCGGTCCCTCGGGGGGCGGCGCGGTCGTCGCGGAGGGCCCCGGGGCCTGCCGCGTGAGCCGCTGGAGCTGCGCGCCGTGTTCCTGGCCCAGGTAGGCCGCCAGGTCCGCGAGGTTCTTGTATTTGAAGAACAGGGTGATCGGGAGCTTGCCGAACGCCGCCTCGAGCTTCTGGTGGAGCTCGGCGATGAGGATGGAGTTCATCCCGTAGCTCTCGAAGTCGGCCGTGGGACGGAGGGTCGCTGGATCGAGCCGCGCCGTGGTCGCCAGCGCCTGGGTCAGGAACTGGAGCGCGCCGCGCCAGGTCCCGTCGGCCTCCAGCGGAGTGGCGTCGCGCGGAGCCGCTGTTTCAGGGACCGCGATGGGCGCTGTCGCCGCGCCCGTCACGTACAGCCGATCCGCCGGACCGGGCAGCAGCCAGTGCCGCGTCTGGGCGAAGGGTGAGCCGGGCAGGGACACGCGCCGTGACGGGAGCGGGTAGAGCCGCGACAGGTCGGACGTGGCTCCGCTCACCCAGAGCCGGGCGAGCCGGTCGAGCTCCCCTCCGGTGAACAACGCCTCCAGGAAGGCCGCGCCAGCGGCGCCGCCCAGAAGCGACTCATGCAGCCGCGCTCCGTCCGCGCTCCCGACATGCACGTGTTCGGCGGTGCCGCGTCCGAGCCATCCATCGAGCCGCGCGGCGAGTTCATCGAGGTCGCGCACCACGGTGGCCAGCCGCTCATCCAGGACCTCGCGTCCCACGGTGAGCGTGTAGGCCAGATCTTCCAGGTGCGGCGGCGCCGGGTTGCGCAGGGCCTCGCGCAGCCGCTCGGCGGTGGTCCGCAGCAGGGCAGGATCGCGAGCGGAGAGCACCACCAGTTGGGGCCGCGTGGCGGTCCGGGGGGGCCGGGGCGCCGCGCGGTACTCCTCCAGGACGACGTGGGCGTTGGTGCCGCCGAACCCAAAGGAGCTCACGCCGGCGCGCCGGAGCCCCTCCACGCCTGCGTCGTCGAGCGGCGCGGGCCATGGCCGGGTGGTCGCGTTGACGTAGAACGGGCCACCCTCCAGCCGCAGTTGGGGGTTGGGCTGCTGGAAGTGGAGGCTGGCGGGGAGGGTGCGGTGACGCAGCGCGAGCGCCACCTTGAGGACCCCCGCGATGCCGGCGGCCGTCTCCAGATGTCCGATGTTGGTCTTGACCGAGCCGAGCGCGCAGTGGGGCCGCGAAGGCGGGGGCCGCTGCCAGCGCGGATAGAGCCGCTCGAAGGCCATGCGCAGGCCGGAGATCTCGATGGGGTCTCCCAGGGAGGTGCCCGTCCCGTGCGCTTCGATGTAGCCGACGGTCGCCGGATCCACCCGGGCGTCCTCGTAGGCGGCCACCAGCAGGTCCGCCTGGGACTTGGGGTTGGGGGCGGTCAGCGCCTGGGCGCGTCCGCCGTGGTTGATGGCCGTTCCACGAATGACCGCGTGGATGGTGTCCCCGTCGGCCTCGGCGCGCGACAGGGGCTTGAGCAGCAGGGCGCCCAGGCCCTCACCGCGGACGTAGCCGTTGGCGGAGGCGTCGAACGTCTTGCAGCGTCCGTCCTCGCTCAGCATGCCCGCGCGGCTGAACGCGAAATACAGCTGCGGGCTGAGCAGCAGGTTGACGCCGCCGACGAGCGCCAGCGTGCACTGACCCGAGCGCAGGGCCTGGACCGCGTGGTGGATGGCGACCAGCGAGCTGGAGCACGCCGTCTCCACCGGGAGGCTGGGGCCGTGCAGATCGAGCAGGAAGGAGAGCCGGTTGGGCAGCACGGAGTGCGCCTTGCCCGTGGCGGTGTGCGCGTCCGCGGCGATGCCGAAGTCCCTCAACAGGTCGTGGTAGTCGGTCGTGCCGATTCCCACGAACACCCCCGTGTCGCTGCCCGCGAGGGAGGAGGGCCGGTAGCCAGCGTCCTCCAGGGTGTTCCACGCCAGCTGGAGGAACAGGCGGTGCTGGGGGTCCATCAGCGCCGCCTCGCGGGGCGTGATGCGGAAGAAGGCCGCGTCGAAGTGCTCCACCGGGTCGATGAAGCTGCCCCACCTGACGCGGGTCCGATTCGGCTCGGTCAGCGGGTTGCCTTCGAGCGCGCGCCAGTCCCACCGCTCCGGGGGGATCTCCGCGATCAAATCGCGCCCCTGCTCGAGGTTCCGCCAGAAGGCGCCCAGCTCGGGGGATTGGGCGAAGAGTCCGCCCATGCCGATGATCGCGATGGGCTCCGATGAGCCCGCCACGGACTTGGGGGGAGCGGTGCGCGCAGGGGGCTGGGGCTTGGGGGGCTCCGGGGCGGCGGTCACTTCCACCGAGGGCTCCGAGGGCGGTGCCCGCTCCTCCGGAAACCGTGCGCTCAGGGCCCCCCGATGCGTGGCGAGCAGATGCTCGACGAGGGCCCCCAACCGGTCATGCTCGAAGAGCATCGCGGCAGTGAGATCCACGCCGAGCTGTTCACGCAGCCGGTTGGCCAGCTGGGTCATGGAGATGGAGTCGAAGCCGAAGTCGCGCAGGTCCGTGTCCGGATCCACATCCCCGACGTCCATCTTGAGGATCGACGCCGCGGTCCCCATGACCTGGGCGCGCACCCGGTCGCGCAGGAGTCCGTTCGGGGCCACGGGCTGGGGTTCGGACCTCGGGGACGGCGGTGCGGCGGGCGCGGGCACGGATGGGCGGGGCAGCGCCACCGCGGCGAGCGTCTGGCAAAGGGCGCGCACGGAGGCGTGTTCCGCCAGCTGGCGCGAACTCAAGGCGCGGCCCATCCGCTCACCCAGTCGGGTGCTCAGCACCGCGAGCGTGGTGGGATCGAAGCCGTGATCCTCCAGGCTCGCATCGGGATCCACCTCCGCGGGGTCCACGCGAAGGACCTCCGCGACCGTCGCCAGGACCGCTTCCATGTCAGCGGGTGCGGCCTCGGAAGATGGCGGGAGCGGGGCGGACGCGGGGGCCTGGATCAGCGCGAAGGCTTCATCGATGGCCGCGAGGTCGCCCTCCACGACGGCCATCACGGGCTCCGTGGCGTGCAGTGCCCGCACGAAGAAGTCGAGTCCCGCCCGTGTGCCCAGCGGCTTCATGCCCAGCGTCCGCAGCAGGTGCTGTTCGACTTGCGCGTCCACGCGCATGCCGCCCTCGCGCCACAGGGGCCAGGCGATGGAGAGCGAGCGTCCGTGGCGCTGGCCCCGTGCGACCTGGGCCGCGCGCCTTCTTGCGAGCTGGTCGAGGTACCGGTTGGCGAAGGCGTAGTCGCACTGCCCCACGTTGCCGATGACTCCGGCCAGGGAGGAGAACAGGACGAAGAAGTCGAGCGGTAGCTGCCGTGTCGCGAGGTCGAGGTGGAGGGCGCCATGGACCTTGGGCCGCAGGACCTCGGTCACGTCCTCGGGGCGCTTGTGGGCGACCATGGCATCGCGCAACACCCCGGCGGAGTGGATGACGCCGTGGAGCGCGCCGAAGCGACTCACGGTCGCGTTGACGAGCGCTTGCGCTTCATCCTCGCGAGACACGTCCGCGCGCAGGTACACGGCCTCCGCGCCGTCGGCGGCGAGTGTCTGGAGTTGGTCACGGACGGCCGCGTCCTCCGGAGCCCGTCCGGCGAGGACGAGCCGCGCCTGGAAGCGTTGGGCGAGGAAGCGGGCGAAGAGCAGGCCCAGCCCGCCCCGCCCCCCCGTGATGAGGTAGACGCCCCGGTGTCGAAGCAGGGGCGTGGAGTCCGCGTCGGGCAGCGACAGCCGTTGCATGCGGAGCCGGGCGCGCCCCGTCCGGTCCAGTCGGATCAAGTCATCCGCCGCGTGGGGCAGGGAGAGCTCCTGGAGCAACAGCTCCCAGGCCGGGCGCGTGACGCCGTCCCCGAGTCGGATGACTCGGTATCGCAGGGCGCCATGCTCGCGGTTGATCGTCTTGCAGAACCCCGAGAGCGCGGCATGGGGTGACGAGGTCTCGTCGCCAGCCTCCACGCACAGCAACTGGAGCGAGGGCACGGGCCGGGACTGGAGCCAGGCCCGGGTGAAGCTGATCAGCGCCTGGAGGCCCTGCTCCAGCACCTGCTCCAGGGATTGCTGATCCGGTCCGGAGCCGTGCAGCGCGGTCCAGGCGTGAATCACGGCCGTGGGGACGCGGCCCTCCTGTCGCAGGGCCTGGAGCAGCAGCGTGGCGTCTTCGGTGCGCGCGGGCGCGATCTCGTAGACGCCGTCGCCGAGCGAGCGGAAGCCCGTCCCCGGCTTCACGAGGATCACGGGCCGTGGGGTCCCTCCGCGAAGCCCGTCGCGCAGGACGGTGTCGTGGTCGAAGAGCAGCAGGGCACCGGTCGCCTCGTTGGAGGTGCGCTCCAGTGGTTCGGGCACCCAGGCTTCGCCCAGGACGCGGAGGTGCTCGCGCGCCGGTCCACGAACCTCTCGGATCGCGAAGTCCTCCATCCGCACGAGCACCGTCCCCGCGCCATCGAGCAGACACAGCTCGAAGGTCTCCACGTCCTTGCGCCGCGCCTTGCGCGTGACGTGGACGAAGCACTCGGGGGGCAGGGGCCGGTGCAGGTGCACCGCCGTCAGGGAGAACGGAAGCCAGGTCCGCTCCGCAGCCGCGACACCGCCCTCCGGTTCCTGCGCGAGGAGGCCGATGACGGCTTGCAGGGCACCGTCCAACAGGCCGGGGGGGAGGGTGACGTCCACCGGTGCGGGGGCCGTGGGCAGGTGCAACGCGGCGAGCGCCTCGTCATGTCCCACGTGGAGCGCGCGGATGGGGCGCAGGGACTCGCCGTACTCCAGTCCCCGCGAGGCGAGGAGGCGGTAGCAGTCCTCCGCGGACAGCAGGCGCGGGCAGCGCGCCTGGATGTCACCGGGTGCCGGGCGCGACTCCCTCTGCCCGGAGCTCTCCTTGCGCGACAGCCGACCCTGGGCGTGGAGCTGCCCGGTCGCTCCGACGAGGCGGAAGCCCAGATGCTCGCCCTCCTGCTGGAGTTCGAGGGACACGTCGAGGGTCGCGGTGTCTGACGACGGCACCCCAGGGCTCGCCCAGGTGATGTCGCGAAGGCCGTGGACAGGCCCGGCGCCCGCCAGTCGGGCCGCGGCGAGGGCCATCTCCAGACACACGACTCCCGGGAGCACCGGCTGCCCACGGACGCGGTGGTCGGCGAGCAGCGGCTCCGTGGCGGAGAACGCCGTGGAGAAGCGCACGGCCGCGAACGTGGAGGTGTTGAGTCCCAGCAGCGGGTGAAGCCGCCGAGGGGCGCCGCCGGAGGTGGCCACGTGCTCCGTGCGCGGCAGCCAGTACGAGCGCCACGCGAAGGGATAGGTCGGGAGCGGGTGCCGCCGGGGGCGGCCTTCGGGATGGAGCGTGGACCAGTCCACGTCCTGGCCCTCCACCCAGCGCGCGGCGAGTTCGCGCAGCGCCGGGGCCTCCGTCCCGCGCGCGGACAGCGACGCGGTGGAGGGCGCGGCCCTGCCCGTCCCCTGGAAGCAGTCCGCTGGGAGGGAGGTCCCCTCCAGGTAGCTCCGCAGTTGTACGCGCAGCGCCTCCAGGCTCGAGGCGACGAAGGCGAGCCGCGCGGGCATGGGCTCGCCGCGAATCTGCGACGAGTAGGCGATCTGGCTCAGGCTGGCACGGGGAGCCGTGCCGCCGGGGGCGGCCTGCCGGTCCAGGACCCGCAGGAGCCGTTCGGCGTAGGGGCGGAGCCGGTCCTCCTTGAGCGCGGACAGGACGACCAGTCGTGGCCGCTCGGGAGGTGGTGCGTCGGCCCGAGGGGCCACGTACTCCTCGAGGATGACGTGGGCGTTGGCTCCGCCCGCGCCAAATGAGCTCAGGCCCGCGCGCCTGGGGGCGGGCTGCCCCGCGAGGGTCGTTGGCGCGGGCCAGTCGCTCAGCTCCTGTTGGACGCGGAAGGGCGTGCTCGCGAAGTCGATGAAGGGATTGAGCTGGCGCGCATGCAGCGACGGGGCGAGCTTGCGGTGGCGCAACTGGAGCAGCACCTTGGTGATGCCGGCGATCCCCGCGGCGGCTTCCAGGTGCCCGACGTTCGACTTCACCGACCCGATGGCGCAGCTCCACTCCGGAGCCGTCCTGCCCCTGAAGGCCTTGCCCAGGCCGGAGATCTCGATGGGATCGCCCAGGCTCGTGCCGGTCCCGTGCGCCTCGATGTATCCGACCGTCCCAGGCTCGACGCCCGACCGCTCCAGCGCCTCGGAGATGAGCGTGGCGTGAACGTCGGGATCCGGGACGGTGTAGCCGTTGGAGCGGCCGCCATGGTTGACCGCGGTCGTGCGGATGACGCCGTGGATGAAGTCCCCGTCGGCCTCGGCGCGCGAGAGGGGCTTGAGCAGGACCGCGCCCACGCCCTCGCCCGGGACGTAGCCGCTGCCGCCCTCGCCGAACGCGCGACACCGGCCGTCACTGGAGAGCATGCGGTGCTCGCTGAGGAACACGTACTTGCTCGGGTGCAGCATGAGGTTGACGCCGCCGACCAGCGCCTGTCCGCACTCACCGCGCAGCAGGCTCTCGCGGGCGAGGTGCAGCGCGGTCAGCGACGAGGAGCACATCGTGTCCAGGGACAGGCTGGGGCCGCGGAAGTCGAAGAAGTAGGAGACGCGGTTCGCGATGGACGATGCGAATGACGAGGGCGCGACGGGGTGCCCCTTGAGGGTCTCCTCCAAGCCCAGCAGCGCGTACTGCCCCCACATCACGCCCACGAACACGCCCACGCGCTGGCCTCGAAGGGCCCCGCCCGGTTGGCCCGAGTCTTCCAACGCCTGCCAGGCCGTCTCCAGGAACAGCCGCTCCTGGGGATCCATGAGCTCGACCTCGCGCGGCGAGAGGTTGAACAGGCGCGCGTCGAACTGGTCGATGCCTTGAAGGAACCCGCCCCACTTGCCCTGGGTGGTGCCCGGGCGCTTGCCGTTCGGATCGAACCAGCGGTCGTGATTCCAGCGCTCCTTGGGGACCTCCGTGATGCAGTCCCGTCCGGCTTGGAGGTTGTCCCAGAACGCGTCCAGGTCCGCAGCCTGGGGATAGCGTCCCGCGAGCCCGATGATGGCGATGGGTTCGTCCAAGCGCGTGCGCGGTGAAGGGGCCGCGGGGACGAGGACTTCATGTCGCACGGGAGCAGGCGTCTCGGCGCGGCCCGCGGGGGGCTGTCTGGGGGCGAGCCCCGCCACGCCCTGCGCATGATGCCGCGAGAGGTAGTCCGCCAGCTCGCGCAGGGTGCTGTGCTCGAACAGCAGCGTCGGGTAGAGCTTGCACGCGAGGTCTTGCTCCAGCCGCCGCACGACTCGCAGCAGGTGGGTTGAATCCAGTCCCTGGGAGTAGAAGTTCTCCGTCTCGTCGAGCGACTCGGGGGCCACCGACAATTCAGAGGCGAGCAGGCCTCGCAGGTAGTCCAGGATGGGAGCGTCACTCGCGGCTGTCGCGGGCGCGGCGGGTACGGCGGGTACGGCGGGCGCGGCGCGTGGCTCCGGAGCACGCGCTTCGCCTTCCGGGCGTCGCAAGCGGGAGATGAGGGCTTCGGAGCGGATGCGCTTGGTGGACAGCTTTCGGAGGGATGCGAGGCGTTGCCCCTCCCGCGAATAGAAGTCGATGTCGCTGTGAAAGAGGTCGTCCGCCACCAGTCCGGTGCTGGATTCACGCACATGGACGAACACGCGTTCGCCCAGCGCGCGCACCGCACGGAACGACTCGATGTGGATGGGGATGAATGGCTGGAGGGCCAGCTCCGGCCGCTGTTGCATGAAGAGGAACGGCAGGAGCGTGGAGCTGTCCAGGAGGACTGGATGGAGGAGGAAGTCCTCCAGGTGTTCCCGCGCGGGCCTGCTCAGTTGGAGCGCGGCCAGCACTCCGCCCTCGTGGAAGTAGAGCTGTCCCTGGCCCTTCATGAACTCGAGGTGTTCGATGGCCGCGCCGCGCGCGTAGACATAGGCGTCGTCCACGTCCGTGGTGCGCGTGGCTTGTTTCAGCAAGGCATCCACGTCGAGCCGGCCCTCGAACGGCTCACGGGTGACCTGGAACTCGCAGCGGAAGTTCTCGACGACCCCGACCCCTGCCGGGCCGTCGCTCCCGGAGGGAACGGGGCTGCTCTCCGCCGTCACCCGCCAGTGCCGGGCCTCCGCGTCCTGCGGGACGAAGCGCAGGCGCACGCGCCGGCCGAACTGCTCCGTGGTGGCGATGGGCTCACTGAACAGCACATTCCGCAGCTCAATCGACGGTGTGTCGAACCCCTGGGCTTTCAGGGCGCGGAGCACGAGATCCAGGAAGACCACCCCTGGCAGGATTCGCACGCCGTGGACCCGGTGATCCCGGACGAGCGGGTCTTCGTGGCTGATCGTGGTGCTGCACTCGAACGCGTGTAGCAAGTCGGGCACGGTGTCTTGTCCTGGAGACCCGGCAGCCTAGATCAATGCTCTGACTCCTTGAGACAGGGGAGAGTGAATAGATCCGCAATAAGTGCGGCTCCGAGGGCGGGACACGCCCCGTCTGGTGCTGCATTCGCGGAATGCTTGAATTTGAGAGGAGATTCCCAGGAAAATTGGCGAGACATGCCTGTCCTGATGACAGCGCGATGCGCACCTCGTCCTGGGATTTGGCACCGCGATGTTTCACGGGGTGCCGAGCCAGGGCCGGACGCCGGAACTTCCGGGTCCGGCCCGCGGCTGAGCGAGAGGGCTCAGGCCGTGGCGGACCGCACGGCCTCGCGCAGCGCCCCGGACTCCACCAGCGCCGTGACCGCCGAGATGTCGTGATGCAGCTCGCGGTCGCGGTCCATGTGCGGGACCTTGCTGCGCACCAGCTCGTACGCCGCCAGGACGCCCTTGCCGGGCTTCACCGGCTGACGGAAGTCCAGCGCCTGCGCCGCGACCAGGACTTCAATCGCCAGACATGAGCGCGTGAACTCAGACACCTGACGGCCCTTGAGCGCGGCCGTCATGCCCATGGACACGTGATCCTCGCGGCCCGCGGAGGAGGGGATGGAGTCCACCGACGCCGGGTGGCTCAGGATGCGCGACTCCGCCACCAGGGCCGCCGCCGTCACCTGGGCGATCATGAACCCGGAGTTGAGCCCGCTGTTCTTCGCGAGGAAGGCGGGCAGCCCCGACAGGGAGGGGTTCACCATCTGCTCCACGCGCCGCTCGCTGATGGACGACAGCTGCGTGAGCGACATGGCCACCACGTCCATCGCCAGGGAGATGGGCTGACCGTGGAAGTTGCCGCCGGAGATGATGTTCTCCGTGTCCGCGAACACCAGCGGGTTGTCCGTGCCGCTGTTCACCTCCACCTCCAGGATGCGGCGCGCGAACGCCAATCCCTCTCGCGCGGAGCCGTGCACCTGCGGAATGCACCGGAGGCTGTAGGGGTCCTGCACCTTGCTGCAATTGACGTGCGTCTCCACCAGCTCGCTGCCCTTCAGGATCCGCCGCAGGTGCTCCGCCACGGCCTTCTGGCCCGCGTGCGGACGCACCGCGTGGATCTCCGGCAGGAACGGCTTGTGGCTGCCCAACAGGCCCTCCACCGTCATCGCGCCCGCGATGTCCGCCACGTCCGCCAGCAGCTCCGAGCGCAGCTGCGTGAGCGTCCCCACCGCGCACATCGCCTGCGTGCCGTTGATCAGCGTCAGGCCTTCCTTCGCCTCCAACACCACCGGCTTCAGGCCCGCCTTCTCCAGCGCCTGCTTCGACGGCATCCGCACGCCCTCGAAGAACGCCTCGCCCTCGCCAATCAACACCAGCGCCAGGTGCGCCAGCGGCGCCAGGTCACCGGAGGCGCCCACACTGCCCCGCTCGGGCACCACCGGCACCACGTCGCGGTTGAGCATGTCCAGGGCCAGCCCCAGCGTCTCCATCCGGATGCCGCTGAAGCCCTTCGCCAGCACGTTGCAGCGCAGCAGCAGCAGGACGCGCGCCTCCGGCAGCGGCAGCGGATTCCCCACGCCACAGGCGTGCGACAGGATGAGGTTGCGCTGCAGGTCGCGCAGGTCCTTTCGGTCGATGCGCACCTCCGCGAGCGTTCCGAAGCCGGTGTTGATGCCGTACGACGGGGTGTCACCCGCGGCCACCCGGTCCACCAGCGTTCGGGAGGCCTGCACCCGCCTGGCGGCTTCGGGGGCGAGCTCCACCGTGAGCTCGTGGCGGGAGACCTGGAGGATCTCCTCCAGCTTCAGGGTGTCACCATCGATGAGGAGGCGGGGGCGGGACATGTCTGGGTGCTCCAGGAATGCGGCTTGAAGACGTGGGGCCGCGAACGCTAGCGGATTCGCGGCGGCTTGGTTGAGAGGCCCTTTACACCCGGGGCCCGGCGCTCATATAGCCTGCGCCCGTCCGTGCAGGGAGGTCGTGAGCCCCTTGGCCCTCATCGTCCAGAAGTACGGCGGTACCTCGGTGGGTGACACCGAGCGCATGAAGAACGTCGCGCGCCGCTGCATCGCCGCCCAGAAGGCGGGCCATGACGTCGTCGTGGTCGTGTCCGCCATGTCCGGCGAGACCAACCGCCTGCTCAAGCTCGTCGCGCAGATCACCGACCGGCCGAACGAGCGCGAACAGGACGTCGTCGTCGCCACCGGCGAGCAGGTGTCCATTGGCCTCGTGGCCATGGCCATCCAGGCGCAGGGCGGAGAGGCCGTGAGCTTCCTCGGCCACCAGGTGCGCATCGTCACCGACAGCACCTTCTCCAAGGCGCGCATCAAGAGCATCGACGCGGAGCCCATCCGCGCCGCCTTGAAGCGGGGGCAGATCGTCGTCGTCGCCGGCTTCCAGGGCGTGGACGAGACGGGCAGCGTCACCACGCTGGGACGCGGGGGCTCCGACACCACCGGCGTCGCCCTGGCCGCCGCGCTCAAGGCGGACGCGTGTGAAATCTATACGGACGTCGACGGCGTCTACACCACCGACCCCAACGTGTGCCCGGCCGCGAAGAAGCTGGACCGCATCACCTACGAGGAGATGCTGGAGCTGGCCAGCCTGGGCGCCAAGGTGTTGCAGATCCGCTCGGTGGAATTCGCCATGAAGTACAAGGTGCCCCTGTGGGTGAAGTCGTCCTTCACCGAGGATCCGGGCACGCTCGTCTGTGAGGAGGACGCATCCATGGAGGACGTGCTGGTTCGAGGGGTCGCCTACGACCGGAACGAGGCGAAGATCACCGTGGTGGGCGTGCCGGATCAGCCGGGCGCCGCGGCGAAGCTCTTCGGGGCGCTCGACGCGAAGCACATCGTCGTGGACCTCATCGTGCAGAACCTGTCCCGCGAGGGGCGCACCGACGTCACCTTCACCGTCGCCAAGTCCGACTTCGCCAAGGCCCACGAGGTCGTGAAGCTGGCCGCGCAGGAGGTGGGCGCGACCGGTGTCGAGGTGGATGACGCCATCGCCAAGGTGTCCATCGTCGGCGTGGGCATGCGCAACCACTCGGGCGTCGCGGCGCGGATGTTCCAGACGCTCTCTCAGGAAGGCATCAACATCCAGCTCATCTCCACGTCGGAGATCAAGACCTCGTGTGTCATCCACACGAAGTACACGGAGCTGGCGGTGCGCGCGCTGCACACGGCCTTCGGGCTGGATGCGCCGCCGGCCGTGACGGCCACGCCCACCGTGTCCGAAGTGGACGCGCTGAAGGGGCAGAAGGCCTGAGGCGCTGGGGGCGCACGTCCGCGCTCGCGGCGCTGTCGTTGGGGCTGCTCGCCCTGGGCTTCGTGGCCCGGGCGCGGTGGCCAGAGTCGGGGCCCTCGCTCGACTGCCCGCCGGAGTCCGTCCGGTTGGATGCGGCGGGGCTGGCCACGTGCGGCCCTGGGAGCGTGCCCACGGGAGCCCAGGCGCTCGCCCTGGGGCGCAAGCTGGACCTCAACGCCGCGTCCGAGGCGGAGCTTGCCCTGTTGCCCGGTGTGGGCCGTGACCTGGCCCGGAGGCTGGTGACGGCTCGCGAGGATCAGGGCGGCCGGTTCACGAGCTGGGATGACGTGGACGCGGTGCCCGGCGTTGGCGCTGCCAAGTTGGAGACCCTCCGGGCAGCCACCGTGCTGGACCCGGCGGCGGCCACGGGGGGCGTATGGTAAGCACAGCCGGTGAAGATCGCCTGCCCGGAATGCTCGATGCAGTACGTGCTGGATGCCCGACTCCTGCCGCCCGGTGGCGCTTCGGTGCTGTGCACGCAATGCGGCCACGTCTTCATCGCTTCGCCGACCGGCGTGGTGCCCTCCGCGCCGAAGCTTCCACCGGCGGGTGCCATGGACCGCGCGGGGGCTCCGTCGTCCACGGCGAGCTTCGGCGGTGAGGGCGCATCCAGCCTGAAGTCCACGCAGCTGTTCGCGGGCACGACGACCGCTCCCGGCTCCTTCGTTCCGCGGCCGACGCCGGAGTCGGGGCCGCTGACTTCATCCGGCGTCGTCCCGCCGCCCCCCTCCATCGCGCCGGTCGCCTCTCAGCCCCGGCCTCCCGTGGGCCCTCCGGCCTCCGGAGTGCACCCGCCACAGGCGGCGGCGCCCGCGCGGACTTTCGGGGCACCGGGCCCCGCGTTCAGCGGGGGCGTCGGGCCGCCGGGCGGGGGCGCGGCTGCGCCGGTGGGTCCGGGGCCGCAGCGGCAAGCCTCGCCAGCGCAGGCTGCCGGGAGCGCGGCTCCTGGCGGGGCGACGCGCGCCTTCGGTGCCGTCTCCGCGTCGTCGTCCGGTCCGTTCCGGCTCGCGGAGCCGGGTGGGGCCGCGCGCCCGACGGGGGCGGTCCCCGGAGCGCAGTCGGAAGCAGGGGGGGCGACGCGGGCCTTTGGCGCGGTCTCGGGTCCCAGCGGGGCTCCCTCGGGGAGCTTCGATTCGAGCAGCGGCTCCACCCGTTCGTTCGGCGCAGTGTCGGGTCCCCAGGATTCCCAGGGGGCTGAGTCCTCCTCGGTCAGGTCCACCCGTGCGTTCGGTGCCGTGTCGGGACCGTCCTCCTCGGGTTCGTACAGCGCGGTGCCCGCTCCGGCGGAGTCCGTGGATTCGACCCGCGCGTTCGGTGCGGTCGAGGGGCCCTCGACGGGCGGCGCGGCGCCCATGGCATCGACGCGGGCGTTTGGCGCGGTGTCCGGCCCCGCGGAGCCTCCCGCGTCCCGCGCGGCCCCCCGGTCCTTCGAGAACATCTCACCGGCGGGCGACCCGCAGGATCCGCCCTGGTCCGGTGCCGCGAGCCAGCGCTCCAAGCTCGCTCCGGAAGGTCATCACGACGCGCCGTGGGCGATGTCAGGGCCGACCGTCAGCGTCTCCCTGCCTGACGACGCGCCCTTCGCGCGCGCGGAGCCCCTGAAGTCCTCCGCGACCTCCTCCGGAGACTCCCTGCTCGGGGGCGGCCTGGACCGGGCGCTTCCTCCGCGCAATTCCCCCCGTGAGCCGCCACCGGAGCTGCTCGGGGCCGCGCGCTCCGAGCCCGCGCTCATCGAGTACAGCTCCGGGTCGTCTCCCCTGCTTCCCCGGGTGCTCCTCGTCCTCGCGGTGCTCGCCGGCATCGCGCTGGCCGGGTACCTGGCGTATCCCGCCTTCCGCGACCGCAACGCCGCCATGCCCGCGGAGGCCGTGGAGCAGAAGGACCGGGCCGTGGTGCTCCTGCGCCGCGATGATCCTTCGTCGCGCGAACAGGCCATCCAGACCCTCCAGACCCTGGTCACCGCCCATCCGAAATACGCCGAGGTCCAGGCCGAGCTCGCCGTGGCCCTCACCCTCCAGCTGGGCGACCAGTACGCCGAGTTCGACCAGCTGCGCATCCGGCTGGAGAAGCTCAAGCGGGAGCTCGATGCGGTCACCGCGTCGAAGACTCCAGTGGACTGGGTGAACCGCGCGAACGCGCTGCGGGATGACGTTCGCGTCGTCGAGCGCGACATGCAGCCGCTGCGCGACGACATCGTCACGCGGCGCAAGGAGCTCGACACGCTGATGGAGTCCGTGCGCGCCGCGCCGGAGGTGGAGCCCGCCGCCACCGTGGCCGCGCGGCTCAAGGCCCACGCGCTCTTCGCCGCGGTGACGGGGGCCCCCAATGCGCTGGCCCTCGCGGAGCGCCTGCGCCAGACGGAGCTCGCACCGGCGTGGAGCGTGCTCGCCCGCGCTGAGTTCGCCCTCAGCTCCGGCTCGCCCGCCGCGACCCTCAAGGCCGTGTCCGAGGAGCTGGACGCGCTGCGCTCGCAGGACCGCACCCTCATGCGCACCTACGTGCTGGGCGCGCGGCTGGCCCTTCGTCAGGGTGATGCCGACACGGCCCGGAAGCTGCTCGACGAGACCCTGGCGTTCAACGGCAAGCACGAGCTGGCCCGGCGCATGCTCGCCGAGGTTCCCGCGTCCGAATCCGAGCCCTGAAGCGCTGACCGGCTCCGCTCCCAGCGACCCTGGAGAAACTCCAGTCCTCCGCCAGCGCTCGTTGGCCCTCTCGCCCTGAAGCCCCTCTGGAAGCCAAGGCACGCGCCTTGCTTTGTCCCTGGGTGTCGAGGACTCGGGGTTCGGAGGGTGGGTCGATGGCGGAGGTCTTCTTCTGGTGCGCGTCGCTGGCGCTCGTGCACACATATTTTCTCTATCCCTTGAGCCTGTTCGCCCTGGATGGAGTGGCCCAAGCCCTTCAGGGCAAGCGGAGGCCGCGCGCGGGGGAGGCCAGCCTGGCAGGGGGCAAGGCCGGAGCGCCGCCGTCGGTCAGCCTGGTGGTGGCCGCCTACAACGAGGCGAGCTGCATCGAGCAGAAGCTGCGGAACAGCCTGGCGCTGGAGTACCCGGCGGACCGCTTCGAAGTGCTCATCGGTTCGGACGGCTCCACGGATGGCACGGACGGGCTCGTGCAGCAGTGCCCGGATTCGCGCGTGCGCTTGTCTCCGGCGCCCCGCGCCGGCAAGACGACGGTGCTCAACCGCTGCATCCCGTCGGCTCGCGGCGACATCGTGCTCCTGTCGGATGCGAACACGATGATCGACGCGGACGCCGTGTGGAAGCTGGTGCGCCACTTCGAGGACCCGGAGGTGGGAGCCGTCTGCGGCAAGCTGCGCCTCTACAACCCCACGAAGCAGGACTACGAGGAGAGCGCCTACTGGAGCTACGAGTCCCTCATCAAGATGTACGAGGGCCGGCGCGGCGCGGTGGTGGGGGCCAACGGCGGGCTCTATGCCATCCGGCGCTCGCTCTTCACCCAGCTGCCTCCGTCCACCATCGTGGATGACTTCGTGATTCCGCTGCGCATCCTGGAGAGCGGCTACAAGGTCATGTACGAGGAGGCGGCCGTCGCCCACGAGGAGACGACGGAGGACTACGGCAAGGAGTTCGGCCGGCGCGCTCGCATCGCGGCGGGCAACTTCCAGAGCCTGCGCCTCGTGCCCGGGCTGCTCCTGCCCACGGCGGGCTTTCCCGCGTTCGCGTTCTGGTCGCACAAGCTGCTGCGCTGGTGCGCGCCCGCGCTGATGGTGGCGGCGTTCGTGGCCAACCTGTTCCTGCTCGACAGGACCTTCTACTGGGTGACGTTCGCGGGGCAGACGTTCTTCTACGCCCTCGCGTACCTGGGCAGGTCGGGTGTCTTCAAGCGCGGCGCGGCGAAGAAGGCGGCCTCCGTGGCCTACTACTTCGTGACCATGAACATGGCGATCGCCGTGGGGTTCTGGCGCTTCCTGCGCAACTCGCAGCGCGCCGCGTGGGACCGCACGGCCCGCGTGCCGACCTCCACCTGACCTTCGCGGGCGCCGGGCGCCGTCGGGTGACCGCGAGCTACCGGGCCGCGACGGCCATGGGCTTCGCGGACCCCGGCGGCAGCACGCTGCCGAACGCGGCGAAGAGCTGGCCGGTGAGCACGTTCGGCTGGCCAGGGCCGGGGCTTCGCAGGATGTCGTTGAGCACTTCGCCCGTCTTCGGGTCGCGGGGCAGGTGGGGGCGCGCCAGGTTCATCCGGTAGCGCACCACGCCGCGCTTCACCCGGTGGATGACGGTGACGGTGCCGTCCGAGTCCACACCGTCCACCAGCCCCACGTGGGTGAGGCCGTCGTTGCGGCGCCCGTCGCGGTTCTGATCATACGTCTCGCGGAAGAACACCAGGTCGCCGGGCACCGGGCGCCCGTCCGTGTAGACGCGGCCGTTGGCGCGGGCGTAGCGGTAGAGCGCGGTGACCCCGTTGTCTCCGGGCTTCAGCGTGCCCCGGAAGGTCAGCCCCGCCTGGGCGTAGGTGGCCTCGATGAGCGCCGTGCAGTCCGCGGGATAGCGCCGGCCATTCACCTGCACCGTGGATTGGCCCACCAGCGCGCGCGCCGTGGCCAGCACGCGCTCGCGCGGATTGGCTTCGGGGGCGGGGCTCGCCGTCGTCTGCTTCACGGGCGTGACGGGAAGCCGCGCCTTCGCCAGGGCCGTGGGGGCCTTCGCCACCGCCGGGCTCTTGCTCGCGGGGGCCTTCGGCGGGCGCCCGGCGGCCGGGCGCGGGCTCTCGCGGGACGCCACCTCCGAGGACAGGGCGGCGCGCGGGAAGGCCGGCGGGGAAGCGGAGCGGTAGCGCACCGGATCCGATGCCACCCAGGCCCCCGTGGGGGAGCCGGTCGCACAGCCCGTCGTCATCGCCAGCATCGCCATCCACGCGCCCAGCTTCATGGCCACCTCTTCCTGTAGCGTCCTGGGGCACAGGCTCCCCCCGTCCGGCGGTGTAGGCAAGAAAACCACCCAGGCAACCGGGCGGGGCGGCTCGGGTTTTCGACAGGGGGCGGGTGGGGTATTGCTGGAGGGGAATGCCCACCTTCCGCCGCGCCCTCGCCCTCGTGCTCCTGGCCACTGGTTGCTCGCACACGTCCTTCGAGCGCGCCAGCGAGCAGGACACCGTGCAGGCCTATCAGACCTTCCTTCGCGAGCACCCGGATGATCCCGAGGCCACGACGGCGCAGGGGCGCATCGAGGGGCTGGAGTTCGACGAGGCGAAGCGGCTGCACTCGGTCATCGCCTACAAGCGCTTCCTGGAGACGTATCCGGACGCGCCGCAGCGGCGGGTGGCGCAGTCGCTGCTGGAGGGCCTGCGCTTCAACGCCGCGAAGGCGGCGGACACGGAGTCTGGGTGGCGGCAGTTCCTGGCGGAGCACCCCGACGGCAGCCACAAGGAAGAGGCGCGGACCCGGCTCCAGGGGGTCCAGGAGCGCGACACCCAGACGACCACCGACCTCCAGCGCGTGACGCAGCTCCTGCAGGTCGAGCCCTCCGGCGCGCGCCGCGAGGAGCTGGAGCGCAAGCTGGACGACGAGAGCTACGCCCAGGCCCGCGACGCCGGGAAGCTCTTCGCCTACCTGCGCGACTTCACCGCGGGCGTCCACCGCGAGGAGGTCCGCGTCAAGCTGCTGGAGCTGGAGGTGGAGGGGCTGCTCGTCTCCGGGCTCGTGGACGAGGCCGAGGCGAAGGTGAAGACCCACCCGTTGGGGCCGAAGCTGACGGGCTTCTCCGCGCGCCTGGCCCGGGCCCGGGCCGAGCAGGGCGCCCTGGCCCGCACCGAGCCGGCCGCCCGTGCGATGCAGGCGGGCCACTACCTGCGCGACCTGGAGGACCTGAAGCGCGCCCTCGTCGCGCCGGATCCGCTGGACCGCTGGCAGGCGGCGGAGGAGCTGGGCCAGCACGTGTCGGTGCGCGCGGTGGATCCGCTGCTGGAGGCCCTGCGCACGGCGCGCAATCCGTTGATCCGCCAGAACGCGCTCGAGGCCCTTCGCTCGGTGCTCTCCGCGCTGCCCGCCCCGGTGGCGGCCTACGAGGTCGCCGTCCGGCTGGAGTCCCTGCGCGAGCGCGCCACCAGCTCGGAGCTGTACCTGACGGTCGCGGTGCTCCTGGACCTGAGCGGCCAGGTGGAGCAGGCCGCCAGCCAGTACCAGCGCGTCTATGAGGCGGGCGGCACGGATCCGCTGATCCTCTGGCGCTGGGTGCAGCTGCGCGAACAGCGCCGCCAGGCCTTCTCCGCCGCGGTGGCCGCCCGTCAGCTGGCGGTGTGGGCCCAGACGACCGCGCGCGAGGAGGCGGTGTCCGAGGAGGGCGGGGTGCCCCTGGCGGCGGCCCGCCAGCTTTGCGCCGCGGTGGTGGACGCGCGCTTCGCCGCCCAGGCCATCACCCGCGCCCGAGGGATGAAGACGGAGTTCCCGGAGGACCTGGCCACCTTCGAGCGCGCCGCCCAGGACGCGGTGCGCCTCTCCGAGGCGAAGCTCGCGGACGCGGAGCTGCTCCTGCGCCAGCAGCACCCCGGCGTCCGGACCTGCGCGGATCAACAGGTGGCCGAGCGCCTGTCGCAGGGAGTGAAGGAGCGCACCCAGGCGCTCCAGCAGGCGTCGAGCGCGAAGCTGCCGAAGCCGGTGGGCACGCTCTTGATGGAGCTGGCCCGCGAGCGCGATCCCTCCCCGGAGGTCCGGGCCGTGGCGGCCTCCCGGTTGGCCGGATCCACCCCTCCCTGAGACGGACTGGCGCACCCGGTCGCGGCGGTTAGAGTCCCGCCCCCCATGGCCGCGCCCTCTCCGCTGAACCTCGCCGTCCCCGCCGGAGCGCCCGCACGCCGTCTGGACCTGGAGGGCGCGCTCAACGACGCGCAGCGTGCGGCGGTGGAGGCGGGGGAGGGGCCGGTGCTCGTCATCGCCGGGGCGGGCTCCGGCAAGACGCGCACGCTCACGTACCGCGTGGCGCGCATGCTGGAGCGGGGCGTCCCGCCCGCGGCGCTGCTGCTGCTCACCTTCACCAACAAGGCCGCGAGGGAGATGCTCCGCCGCGTGGAGGAGCTGGCGGGCGGCTTCGCGGACGTGGGCCGCCTGATGGGCGGCACCTTCCACCACGCGGCGCACGTGCTGCTGCGCCAGCACGCGGGCGCGCTGGGGTTCTCCACCGGCTTCACGGTGTTGGATCGCGAGGACGCGCGCGACCTGATGGCCACGTGCCTCGCCGAGCGCAAGCTGCGCAGCGACAAGCGCTTCCCGCGTCCGGACGCGCTCCTGGACCTGGTGTCGCTCGCCACCAACCTTCAGCAGCCGGTGTCGGAGGTGCTGGTGGAGCGGCGGCGGCACCTGCTCCCGGTCGCCCCCGAGGTGTTCGCCACCGCGCGCCGCTTCCAGCAGCGCAAGGCGCAGCTGCACCTGATGGACTACGACGACCTGCTCGCGCACCTGAAGCGCCTGCTGGAGGAGCATCCGTCCGTCCGCGCGGAGCTCACGGCGCGCTTCCAGGGCGTGCTGGTGGACGAGTACCAGGACACCAACCGCCTCCAGGGCGACCTCGTGGACCTGCTCGCGGGCGAGCGCAAGAACGTCACCGTCGTGGGCGACGACTGCCAGTCCATCTACAGCTTCCGGGGCGCGGCGTTCACCAACATCATCGACTTCCCCCAGCGCTACCCCGGCTGCGGCATCTACCCCCTCACGCGCAACTACCGCTCCACGCCGCAGGTGCTGCGGCTGGCCAACGCGGTCATCGCGCGCAACACCCGGCAGTTCCCCAAGGCGCTCCAGTCCGACGGCCCGCCGGGCCCCGTGCCCCAGGTGGTCCCCACGCGCGACGTGAAGGCCCAGGCTGGCTTCGTCACCGGGCGCGTCCTCGCGCTGCGCGCGGAGGGCCACCGGCTGGAGTCCATGGCGGTGCTCTACCGCGCCCACCTGCACTCGCTGGAGCTCCAGCTGGAGCTGGCCCGTCACGGCCTGCCGTTCCGCGTGCGCTCCGGGGTGCGCTTCTTCGAACAGACGCACGTGAAGGACGCGCTCGCGCACCTGCGCTGGGCGCACAACCGCGCGGACGAGCTGGCCTTCAAGCGGCTCGCGCGGCGGCTTCGCGGCGTGGGCTCGGCCAGCACCGAGCACCTGTGGACCGCCCTGGCCGCGCTGCCCCCGGAGCTGCCCGTGGCGGACGCGCTGGCGCACGCGGACGTACAGGCGCACGTGCCGCGCAAGGCCCAGGCGGGGTTCCAGCGCTTCCAGTCGCTGATGTCCGCGCTGTCGGCCGGGGGCCCCCGTGGACCGGGCGCGCTGCTCGCGGAGGTGCTGGCGGCGCGCGAGGTTCCGGCCGGCCCGGACGTGGTGGAGACCCACGCGGAGGACCTGCGCCAGCTCCAGGAGTTCGCCGGGCGCTTCGAGGACGTGCCCCGCTTCCTGTCCGACATCGCCCTGGTCTCCGAGTTCTCCGCCCGGGCGGCCCTGGACGGAGGCGGGGAAGGGGGGGCGCCCGACGACGTGCTCACCCTGACCACGGTCCACCAGGCCAAGGGCCTGGAGTGGCGGACCGTCTTCGTCCTGGGGCTCACCGACGGCCGCTTCCCCCTCTCTCGCGTCACGCTCGCGCCCGAGGAAGAGGAGGAGGAGCGCCGCCTCTTCTACGTCGCCGTCACCCGGGCCCGGGAGGCGCTCTGGCTCGTCTACCCCCACACCTCGCTGCCCCGGGAGGACGGGCGGCTGCTCCTCACGCCCTCGCGCTTCCTGTCCGAGCTGCCCTCGGGGCCTGACGCGGTGTGCGAGGCGCTTCCGCCCCCGGAGCCAGACGGGCCGATCCGCGTCCGCGAGCTGGGGCCGGATCCGGACCCGGAGCCGTGAGCGGAACGGCCAGGAGCCAGGGCCCTTGGCGTGCCGGCCGGTTGAAACTACAGCCAGGGAGGAAGCGTCCGCCTAGAAACGCGCACGCGACGGCATGACGTGCTAGAGAGTGAGAACGGGCGCGGCCTCCCCCTGAGCAGCGCACGTTGACCTTCATGGCGGACAGACCTCGCATCGTCGGGATTGACCTGGGCACCACCAACACCTTGGTGGCGTCCGTGCGCAACCGCATCCCGAAGATCGTCCCCACGGACCGAGGCAACCTCATCCTGCCCTCCGTGGTGGCGTTGTCGGCCAAGGACGACCTGCTGGTCGGCGGCGTCGCCAAGGACCAGATGGTGACCAACCCCAAGAATACGCTCTGGGGCACCAAGCGGCTCATCGGCCGCAAGTACCATTCGAAGGCGGTGGAGGACCTCAAGGGGTACTTCCCCTACGACATCGTGGAGGACCCCAACGGGGACGCCGCGGTGACGATGGGCGGCAAGCTCTACACGCTGCCGCAGGTCTCCAGCTTCGTGCTGTCGCAGCTGAAGACGATCGCCGAGCAGTTCCTGGGCGGCCCCATCGACGCGGCCGTCATCTCCGTCCCGGCCTACTACAACGACAACCAGCGCAACGCGGTGAAGGAGGCCGGGCGCCTGGCTGGCTTCGACGTCAAGCGCATCGTCAACGAGCCCACCGCCGCGGCGCTCGCGTACGGCTTCAACCGGGGCCTGGATCAGAAGGTCCTCGTCTATGACCTGGGCGGCGGCACCTTCGACGTCAGCGTGCTGCACCTGGCCGGCAATGTCTTCGAGGTGCTGGCCACCGGCGGCGACTCCTTCTTGGGGGGCGCGGACTTCGACAACCGCATCATGGAGTACGTGCTGGAGCGCTTCCGCGACGAGACCAAGGTCGACCTCGCGGACCACCCCATCGCCCTGCAGCGCATCAAGAACGCCGCAGAGGCGGCGAAGATCGACCTGACGCTCATCCCGAACGTCGTCATCGACCTGCCCTACATCGAAGAGCGCAAGGGCAAGCCGCTGGACCTGCGCATCCCGCTCACCCGCGACTATCTCAACAACCTCACGGGCGACCTGGTGGACCGCACCTTCGACATCTGCGACCGCGTGCTCGCGGAGAAGGGCATCTCCCGCTCGGAGATCGACGAGATCATCCTGGTGGGCGGCCAGAGCCGCATGCCGCTGGTGCAGCAGAAGATCCAGGCCCACTTCGGCAAGGCGCCGCGCAAGGGCGTGCACCCGGACGAGTGCGTGGCCCTGGGCGCGGCGCTCCTGGGCGACTCGCTGGGCAGCATCGACGCGGTGACGCTCCTGGACGCGCTGTCCATGCCCATTGGCTACGCGATGCCCAACGGCCGCGTGAAGCGCATCATCGAGAAGAACTCGCTCATCCCGCTGGTGAAGAGCTTCCGCCTGCCGCCGCCCAAGGATCCGGGCTCGCCCTTCATCGAGCTGGACATCTACCAGGGCGACAGCGACCTGATGGTGGACAACGAGTACCTGGGCACGGTGCGCGTGCCGGCCGCGTCCGCGGGCCGGAAGATCGACTTCCGCCTCACCGAGGAGTGTCTCCTCCAGGTGCAGGTGGAGGACGCCAGCGGCATGTCGCGCAAGGTGGATCTGGCCACCCGCGACACGCCGGAGCAGCTGAAGAAGGCACTGCAGGAAGTCGCCTCGCGCAACGCGCAGGCCGCCCCGTCGAGCAGCAGCGCGACGAGCGACGACCGCGGCCTCTTCTCCAGCATCAAGAGCATCTTCCGCAGGGGGTAGGGAGGCGCGATGCCGAAGTTTCCGTCGAAGGAATGGCTGGACGAGGCCGTCCGGCTCACCAACGCAGATCCCGAGTGCGCCATCGCCGGCAAGGGCTGGAAGGGCGACTTCGGGGCCATCATCGAGGCGGAGAAGGGCAAGCTGGACAAGTCCTTCGTCGTCCACGTGGTGCCCGGGGACTGCAACATCCAGCGGGCCCGCGTGCTGTCGGATCCCGACGACCTGGACGAGCTGGAGCCGGTGTACCTGGCCCGCGCGCCCTATTCCGTCTGGAAGCAGCTGCTGCTGGGCACGCTGGATCCGGTGGAGGCGGTGCTCAAGCGCCGCATCTCCATGCGGGGCGACCTGCAGCCGCTCATCGAACGCATGCGCTACAAGGGCATCGCGGACCGCGTCTTCGCCGCGCTGAAGACCGAGTTCCCCGACGGCCCCTGAGCCGGAAGGACACCTCCATGGGCATCCGGGACGACTTGAAGAGGCAGGCGCTGGGGTTCTCCAACAGGGCCATGGAGAAGCTCATGGCCGACGAGAAGCGCGCCCTGGCCGTGGCCGAGGCCATTGGCCGGGTCCAGCGCGGCAAGCAGGCCCTGGACCGGGGCCAGGACGAAGTGATGAAGGCCCTGCACTTCGCGCCCCGGAGCGACTTCAAGGCCGTGGGCAAGCAGCTCGCGGGCCTCAAGCGCCGCCTGCGCGAGCTGGACGAGAAGCTGGCGGAGCTGTCGGAAGAATCCCCCTAGGAATTGCGTTGACACTCGCGCGGGCGGATGGCACTTATCGCCGCGTTCGTTGCGCAGCGGTGGCAGCGGGCAGCACCTAGTCGGGCGCGTAGCTCAGCGGTAGAGCACTGCCTTCACACGGCAGGGGTCGCAGGTTCGAAACCTGCCGCGCCCACTTCAAAGAAAGGCCGTGAGTCCCTCAAGGGCTCACGGCCTTTCTCTTTTCCACCGCCGGACAGTCGCCGTTCCGAGGGCGGAGGGCGCCGTTGGGTGCCGTACGCGCCAGGGGGCGCAGTGTCGGGTTCCGGTGGAATCGCCCTGGGTGGCACGTGGCCGCGATCCACGGGCTGTGGGACCGTCACGGCCGTGCCCAGGACATTGCGCTTCACGTGGGATCAGCAGGGACGGGCGGTCGTGAGTGGCCTGCCGCCCGACGACGTGCTGGCGGACTACCTCGCCTATGAGCTGCGGCCGGATCCGAACCGGGCGCAGGGGATGCTGCGGCTGTTGGTGGCCCTGCGGCAGGGCAAGCGCGAGCGCTGGGACGTCACCGGTGACGCCTGGAGCCTGGAACTCAACCGCGCGCGGGCCTCCATCCACAGCGAGGACACCATCCCCGGGCGATCCCAGGACCTGCCCCTGGAGGAGTTCGAGGCCGCCATCCGCTCCTGGCTGGAGTTCATGGAGCTGTCGCGGGTCCATTGATGTGGCCGGGCCCGTGAAAAAAGACCCGAGCCCCCACGCGCTTCGGGGGCCCGGGCCCGGAGCCCCACACCCCATGGGACCCACGTCCTTCACAAACTTTCGGCGACCGGCGCCGCGCGCTCAGGCCTTGGTCGCGGCAGGTGCCTCCGGCGAACCTTCCTTCGGACCCGGCGGCGTGACTTCCGGCGGCGTGTGGCGGGCCTTCACCAGCGAGGCCACGATGCTGGCGCCCAGCACCAGCCCGATGACGCCCAGGGACACCGCGGGCGACAGGTGCACCACGTCCACCAGCGCCATCTTCGCGCCCACGAAGACGAGCACGCCGGACAGGCCCACCTTCAGGTAGGTGAACTTCTCCATCGCCCCGGCCATCAGGAAGAAGAGCGAGCGCAGGCCCAGGATGGCGAAGATGTTCGACGTGAAGACGATGAACGGGTCGCGCGTCACCGCGAAGATGGCCGGGATGGAGTCCAGCGCGAAGAGCACGTCCGACGCCTCCACCAGCATCAGCGCCATCAATAGCGGCGTCGCCAGCTTCCGGCCGTTCTCCACGGTGAGGAAGCGCTGCCCGTCGAAGCGCGGCGTGGAGGGGATGACGCGGCGGGCGGTGCGCATCAGCCAGCCGTCCTCCGGGTGCTCCTCCGCGTTGCGCTGCACGAAGAGCTTCACGCCGGTGAGGATGAGGAACGCGCCGAAGACGTAGATGAGCCAGTGGAAGCGCTCCAGCATCGCCACGCCCGCGAAGATCATCGCGGCGCGCAGCACCAGCGCGCTCAGGATGCCCCAGAAGAGCACCCGGTGCTGGTAGAGCGCCGGGACCTTCATCGCGGAGAAGATGACGACGAAGACGAAGATGTTGTCGACGGAGAGCGACTTCTCGATGAGGTAGCCGGTGAGGAACTCCATGCCCGGCCCGGCGCCATAGCGCCACCACAGGAAGCCGTTGAACGTCAGCGCCAGGCTCACCCACACCGCGCTCCAGGCCCCCGCCTCCTTGAAGCTCACCGCGTGGGCCTTGCGGTGGAAGACACCCAGGTCCAGCGCGAGCATCGCGAAGACAAAGGCGATGAAGCCGCCCCACAAGGCGGGACTGCCGACGGTTTGTATGGAGTCCAAGGTGTTCACCTGGGGGAGGCACGGGGGGCCGCCCCCCTCACGACGGGGAACCAACCCCTCTCAAATAGGAGCGCACGAAAACTTCGGCAAATAGGGAATCCGGACGCGAAGCTTCGGAAAAACAGAAGCATCCCCCAGGGCAGGTGTGCGGACCACGGGGGGAGGCGGTCGTCCAGGGGCTTCGGACGCAGGGGGAGTGACGGGAAGTGTTCACTCCCCTCAGGGTTTTCAGAGGCCCCGGCTGAGATTGTTTTTCACCGGGCCACTGGGACCCAGCCAGGCGCTCGCTCCTCCCCCGGCCCGTGAGCCCTGGAGGCGTGCGCGGGTGAAGTCGGCCGTCGGCGAAGGCGTCACGGCTGCTGCCCGCCCCGTGGCCCCCGTCCACGGAAACCCCCTCCCTGATGCGGAACCGATTCGTCCTCACGTCCAGCGCCCTGCTGTTGGCGCTCCATACCTTGGGCTGCAGCGCGAGCCCTGACGGTAATCCGACCCCGACCGACGAGGTGAGCACTCCCGCGCCAGCCCCCACGGACCCCACGGCGCCCGTGCCTTCCCCCGTGCCGGACGAGGGCACGACCGAGCCTGTCCCGTCGGAGCCCACACCTGTTCCGTCGGAGCCCACACCTGTTCCGTCGGAGCCCACGCCGACGCCTACTCCGACGCCCACGCCGACGCCCACCGAGCCCTCGGGGCCGAACCTGGGGGCTCAGGGCGTGGATGCCTTTGGCGTGACGATGCTCTATCCGTCCAAGCCGGACGGCGAGTCCTGGACGCTGGCGGACAACGCGACGGCGGACGCGCGCTTCGTGCCCCAGGACACCATCACCCGCAACGCCGACGGCTCCTGGAAGATGAAGAGCACGAAGGTCCGGATGAGCGCCTACACGTCCACGGGGTACGACCCGAAGCAGATCGCCACCTACGACCGCGACACGCTGGCGAGCCGCGGCTACATGCAGGCGCCGAACGACTGGAAGAACATCGAGATGACCGGCTTCGTGAAGGTCAACGCGGTGGCCGACATCCAGGACAACTTCGCCTGGTACGCGCGCGGTGGGAAGCACAACGACGACCACTCCGGCTGTGAGGGCAGCAGCTACAAGGGCGGTCTGCACTACGACGGCCGCGTGCGCTGGGAGAAGGAGACCTGGCACGTGTCGTATGACCAGACGCCCTACAAGACGGCGACCACTTCGCTGCTGGGCCGCTGGGTGGGCTTCAAGGCGGTGATGCGCAACGTGCCGGACGCGAAGGGCGCGGAGGCGGTGAAGCTGGAGCTGTACCTCAACGACAACGCGGACAAGGTCACGTGGACCAAGGTCTACGACGTGACGGACGCGGGTGACTGGGGCGGGGACGCGCAGCACTGCGGCGGCTCCGTGGGCGCCATGCCGATCACCTGGGGCGGCCCCATCGCCACGTTCCGGTGGGACAGCGCCCAGGACGTGGACTTCAAGTGGCTGAGCGTCCGGGAGATCCAGCCCTAGTCGGGCCGGACGCCGCCGCGCGGAAGTGAAAAGGGGAAGGGGGCCTCGGGGGGCCTCCCTCCCTTTTTGTCGTCGGGCCGACGCGGGTTGCGTGGGCTTTCCGACACGAGGCCGGCGCCGGGATGCCGGTGGCGGGAGACGCCCTAGCTTCGCAGCCTAGCTGGCGCCGGGGCCACTGCCGCCCGCGGTCTTCCACCCGTGGGCGCGGTCCTCCCGGCCGCCCCTTTCATTCGAGGGACGACGTTCATGCGGATCACCTTCCTGGGTCATGCGGGCTTCGCGGTGGAGACCGCTGGGGCGCTCGTCGTCATGGACCCGTGGCTCACGCCCCAGGGGGCCTTCGACTCGGCGTGGATGCAGCTGCCGCGCAACCACCACCTGGCGCCCCACGTGCGGGAGCTCCTGGAGACGCCGGGCAAGGAGCGCTTCCTCTACGTCAGCCACGAGCACAAGGACCACTTCGATCCGGAGTTCCTGGCCACCATCGCCCAGCGCGACTTCACCGTGCTGGTGCCGAAGTTCAAGCGCTCGGAGCTGCAGGACATCTTCGCGAAGTACGGGTGCAAGCGCGTCATCGCGTGCGAGGACTCGCGTGAGATCCCCATCAAGGGGGGCTACATCAAGCTCTTCGTGTCCGAGCAGGGCACCAACCGCGACTCCAGCGTGATGGTGCGCGGCGACGGGCAGTGCTTCCTCAACATCAACGACTGCAAGATGCATGACCGCCTGGTGCGGGTCATCGCGGAGGAGGGCCCCATCGACGTCTTCTCCGCGCAGTTCTCCGGCGCCATCTGGCACCCCACCTGCTACGAGTATCCGCGCGAGACGTACTCGGCCATCTCCCTGAAGAAGCGCGACAGCAAGTTCGAGGCGGTCGCGCGCGCGCTGGAGGCGGTGCAGCCCCGCGCCTATGTCGCGGCGGCGGGGCCCGCGGCCTTCCTGGACCCATCGCTCTTCTCCCTCAACTTCGAGGACGTGAACATCTTCCCGCGCGCGCCGACCCTCTTCTCCTTCCTGGAGAAGCGCCTGCCCACCGCGCCCACGCGCTACCTGGAGCCCATGCCCGGGGACGTGCTGGACGCGGGCACGCTGGAGTACGTCTCCCAGGCGACGGAGCGCGTGACGACGGAGAACTTCCGGGACTACCTCCAGAAGTACGCGAAGGACATGGCGCACGTCTTCCGCGAGCGCCGCCGCAACCTGATGCGCGAGGAGGTGGAGGACATCCTCGGGCGCCTGCGGGTGGAGCTGCAGCGCAAGCTGGACCTGTTGGACCTGCACGAGCGCGTGGGCATGCCCTTCTACGTGGAGCTGACGGAGGCCCCGACGCGGCTGCTGCGCGTGGACTTCAAGCAGCGCCGCGTGGACGTGGTGCCGGAGATGCGCGACACCACCCGCTACGCGATGAAGGTGAGCGCCAGCGACATCGTGCGCGTGCTGGACCGGAAGCTCAACTGGGAGGACTTCCTCCTGTCCTTCCGGCTGCGCCTGTCCCGCAACCCGGACGTGTACGAGCCGGTGCTCCACGGCTTCCTGGGCGTGGAGGTAGAGGACATCCGCGAGTTCTGCGACGGCATCCGCGCCACGGAGTCCCAGAAGGAGCGCACCGTGGTGGAGGCCGGCGGCCAGCGCTTCTCCATCCAGCGCTTCTGCCCACACCAGGGGGCGGACCTCGCGGAGGGGTGGGTGGAGGAGGGCCGCTACGTGGTGTGCCCGCGCCACCGCTGGCAGTTTGATTTGCAGAACGGCGGCGCGTGCAAGACGAACAAGTCCACGCTCTGCGCGGAGCCCGTCGTGGACAAGCCGGAGGGCGGCAGGACGGACCGGGGCGGCGACAAGGCCCCGGCCGAACCGCACACCTCCGTGGACAAGGCCTCCGCCGAACCGGCGCGCGTCTGACTTCAGCTTCCCCGGTAGGTGGAGAAGCCGAAGGGGCTCAGGAGCAGCGGGACGTGGTAGTGCTCGTCGGTCGCGGTGACCTCGAACACCACCTGCACGTACGGGTAGAAGCCCCGCTGGCCCCGGGCCTGGAACCAGGCCCCGGTGTCGAAGGTGAGGCGGTACACGCCGGGCTCGAGCTTCGTGTTCGCGCCCGACAGGTCCTTCACCCGGCCATCCGCGTTGGTGACGCCGCGGGAGCGCTCCTGGAAGGACTCGCCCGCCTTCGCCTCCAGGACCAGGGAGAGTCCTTCGGCGGGGCGGCCCGTGCTCGTGTCGAGGACATGCGTGCTGAGGGTGCTCATGACGCGAGGAGCTTCTCCAGTCGGATGCGGGTGATCTTCGCCTGCTCCCCGGCCGCGATGCGCAGCTCCACGTCGGGGGCGTGGTCCATGCGGCCCTGGAGCAGCTCGAGCATCTGGGCCGCGCTCTTGCCCGTGGCGCAGACCAGGAAGATGAAGCCGTAGCGGGCCTCGTAGTCGCGGTTGCCCTGGGCCAGCGCCTCCAGCACGCGCTCGCCCGCGGCGGCCACGCCCTGCTGCTCCTGGGATGACCACTGCGCGGTGGAGGCGAACTTCTCCCGCAGCTTCGCCACGTCGCCGATGCGCGGGTGGTGCGTGAAGGCCTCCTTCCAGTCCTCCGGCCCCGTGAGCGCCCAGGCGTCGGCGGCCTCCGCGTACAGGTGCTCCGCGTCGCGGAAGGGGCGGACGGCCAGCATCCGCCGCACCCAGCGCGTGCTGCCGCAGCAGCGGGTGAGCGCCTGGGTGGCCTCCTCCGTCGTCGCGGTGTTCAGGCGCTCCAGCGGTGTGCTCACGCCGGCTCTCCGAAGAGGCGCAGCCTGCTGACGCCGCCGTCCGGGAAGATGTTGAGGCGCACGTGGGTGATGGGGCCCACGTCCTTCAGCTCCTTCTCGAAGACGTGGCAGTGGTCCGCCTGGAGCTTCGACTGCGGCAAGAGCTCCTTCCACGCCAGGTTCGTCGCGTTGGCGAAGTCCAGCAGCGGCTCCTCCAGGTGGATGCCCTCCAGCGAGCAGCGGTCCGGGAAGTTGCCCTTGAAGTAGTGGGTGTCCACCTCCGCGCGGCGCAGCGTGCCCGCCGTGGCCAGCTTCACGACGATCCAGTCGAAGCCCGGCACGCGCTTGCGGCGCGTCTCCCAGCCCTCGCCCATGTTCGCCGCGCGGCCCGGGAAGATGAGGTTGTCCTTGGTGCCGAAGAACTGATCGTTGCACGTGACGACGGAGCCGCCGTTCGCCGCCGCCGCCAGGTCCACCAGCCCCGCCTTCTTCAGCGCGTGCCAGTCCGGCAGCACCTGCCCGTGCACGCGCAGGCGCGCGACGCCGCCGTCCGGGAAGATGTTGAGGCGCACGTGGGTGAAGCGCCGCTCGTTCGCCACCGCGAAGAGGTTGCGGGAGCCGCCCCGCAGCCGCGACTTCGGCACCAGCTCCGTCCAGCGCGACACGTCCTCCGCCAGCGACTCCGGCGTCGGGTCCCCGTCCACCTCGCACGCCTCCAGGGAGGCGTACTCCGGGAAGTTGCCGAGGAAGTGGTTCGTGTCCACGTCGATGCCGTGGATGGCGCCGGGCAGGCCCAGCTTCACGATGCACCAGTCGTAGCCGGGCACGCGCTTGCGGCGCGTCTCCCAGCCGTCCATCCACTTGCCGCGCTCCGTGTACTTGTCCGCGATGAAGACGCCGCGCCCGGGCTCCAGCATCGCTTCCTTGGGCGCGAAGAACTCATCGTTGGCCAGGAGGGCTCTGCCACCCACCTTGCGTGCGGCGAGGTCAATCAGGTCGGCGAAGGCGACGTGCATCGCCCCGGGTGCTTCGGCTTGCATCGGTTTTCCTCTCCCGGACTGCTGGGGCTAGCCGCGCGGCAGCCACTGCCCGATGCGCGGGCCCGTCAGTCCCTCGGTGGCGTCGAAGATACGCTGGCCGCGCAGGTATGTCCTCATCACGCGGCCCTCCAGCTCACGTCCCGCATAGGGCGTCAGCCGGTGCCGGTGGCGGATGTCCTCCGGGGCCACCTTGAAGCGCGCCTCCGGGGCGAAGACGACGAAGTCCGCGTCCAGCCCGGGCTTCAGGGCCCCCTTGCGCCCCGACAGACCGGCCAGCTTCGCGGTGCGGTGCGCCATGCGCTCCACCAGCACGTCCAGGCCCAGCCCATGGGCACGCATGCCCGTCCACACCGCCGACACGCTCAGCTGCAACCCGGCGATGCCGCCCCAGGCGCCGGAGAAGTCCCCGGCCTCCAGCTTCTTGAGCGCGGGGGTGCAGGGCGAGTGGTCCGAGACCACCAGGTCGATGAGGCCGCTCTTCACCGCGCTCCACAGCCGCTCGCGGTTCGCCGCCTCGCGGATGGGCGGGGCGCACTTGAAATGCGTGGCGCCCGCTTCAATCTCCTCCGCGCTGAAGGTCAGGTAATGCGGGCACGTCTCCACCGTGAAGGGCAGCCCTTCCGCCTTCGCCTTCGCGATGTCGTCCAGCGCGTCCGCCGCGGACAGGTGGACGATGTGCACGGGCGCCCGGTGCTTCCGGCACAGGTCGATCATCATCCGGATGGCGTCCACCTCCCACGCGGCGGGGCGCGACGCCAGGTAGCTGGCGTAGGCGCGCACGTCGCCCGCGAAGGGGGGCTCGTGGTCGGTCAGCTCGGCGTGCACCAGCAGCGGCACGCCCGCCTTCGCCAGGAGGGGCATCGCCACGTCCAGCACCTCGCGCGTGGCGGCGGGGAACTCGTCCACGCCCGAGTGCACGAGGAAGCACTTGAAGCCGGGGGCGCCCGCGTCGACCATCGCCTGGAGCTCGCCCGCGTTGCCCGGGATGACGCCGCCCCACAGGCCGTAGTCGATGGCGCACTGGCCCGCCGCGGCCTCGGCCTTGGTGCGCAGCGCGCCCAGCGTGGTGGTCGCCGGGATGGAGTTGAGCGGCATGTCCACCACGGTGGTGATGCCGCCCGCCGCCGCCGCCGCGGTCGCCGTGGCGAAGCCTTCCCAGTCCGTGCGGCCGGGCTCGTTGATGTGCGCGTGGCTGTCCACGATGCCGGGCAGCAGCGCGTCCCGGCCCAGGTCCACCACCTGCGCGTCCCTGGGCACGTCCACCGTCGCGTGGATGCCTTCGATGCGCCCGTCGCGCACCACCACCGCCGCGGCGCGCGTGCCTTCGGGCGTCACCACGCGCTCGCTGCGAAACACCGTCAGGGAAGAACTCACGGCTCGAACTCCGTCAGGGCGTAGTCCGCGAGCGCGCGGAAGTGGCGCTCGCTGTCATCCAGGTAGAGCTGTTGGGTGATGCCGCCCACCAGCCGGGGCAGGCTGTACTTCATGCCGGAGATGCTCGCGCCGCCAAAGCCCAGCGAGAGCAGGCACCCGAAGGTGTAGTTGAACACGCCGCCAATCCAGGGCGCCGTGCCCGGCCGCTTCTCCTGGAACTGGAAGGCGGGGCCCAGGTACGGGTGGCGCAGCAGGTCCGCGTGCTGCTCGTTCTCCGGCGGCGTGAAGCGGTCCTGCCACAGCGCGATGTGCGGGTGCAGCTCCGCCAGCTCCGGGCGCAGCGACAGGTCCGTGGTGAAGCCGGACGCGATGATGAGGAAGTCGAACGTGTGCGTCGCATGCGGGGTGTGCACGACGGCCTGTCCCTCCTGCTCCCGCACCTCCACCCAGGGGCTGGCCGCGTGCAGGTGGAAATGGGGGTGGCGGCGGGCGCGCTCGAAGGTGTCGCGCGGCGGCAGCTGGCCCATCTCGATGATCTGCCGGATGAAGCGCCAGCGCTGGGCGTCCGGCAGGTCGCCGTGGTGGCGCAGGAAGCCCGCGAACTCCGCCCAGCGGTAGGGGTTCACGTTGGGCAGCTTCTTGCGCCGGTAGAACAGGTCCACCTGTCCCGCGCCTGTCTCCAGCGCCACCGACGCGTTGTCGAACGCGGACGCCCCCGCGCCCAGCACCCCGACGCGCTTGCCCCGCAGGGACTCGAAGTCGATGGGGTCATGCGTGTGCGCCCAGAGCGAGCGCGGCAGGGCGCGCACCTCCGGGGGCGCCTCCCAGCGGCCGGAGCCGTCGATGCCGGTGGCCAGCACCACCTTGCGCGCGAGCAGCGTCTGCGTCTCGCCGGCGTGGGTGGCGGGCACCTCGAAGCAGTCCAGGTCCGCGCGCCAGTGCAGCGCGCCGGCCTTCGTGCCGCACGTCACGGGGATGCCGAGCACGCGGCGGTACCAGAGCAGGTAGTCCGCCCACAGCTCCTTCGGGATGAGGGCCACCTGCCGGAAGCCCTCCTCGCCGTGCTGCGCCTCGTACCAGGCGCGGAAGGAGAGGTTGGGGATGTTGTAGTCCGGACCGGTGAGGTACTTGGGCGTGCGCAGGGTGAGCATCCGCGCGAACGTCTTCCAGGGGCCGTGGAACCCATCCCTGCCGTCGTCCAGCACGCGGAGGTTCGTCACCCGCTCGCGCATCAGCCCGAACGCGGCGCCCAGCCCGCTCTGGCCTCCGCCCACGATGAGCGCGTCCAGGATGGGGCGTCCGTCCGGCGCGGAGCGGGGCGGCACCCAGCTCCGGGACGGATAGGCGAGGATGTCCAGGTCCCGGCGGAGCGCGTCTTCCAGCGCATCCAGGCCCTGAGGGGGACGGAGCAACGAAACCAGCGAGTCGCGGTCGTGCATCCATCGCAGGAACCCACGCCCGGATTTCCCACGCAAGGGGGGCTGGCCGGAGATTCGCCCGGTCTGGGGTACTTCCTGACAGCCCCCTTCAGAGATGAGAGGTGGGCCCGGCCGCCTGGGGGACGAGCAGTTCGAAGCGCACGCGCGCGTTGTCGGTGCGCATCCCGGCGGGGCCCTCCAGGGAGAGGGCGTCGGCGGGGAGGATGCCTTCCCAGACGCGGATGCCGTCCGCGTAGACCGTCAGCACGTCCGCGGCGATGCGGGCGCGCAGCGAGTGCGCATCCCCCTGGGCCAGCTTGTCCAGCGGCTCCATGAAGCGCGGGCGGATGGTGGTGTAGCCGGCGTTGCCGCACTCGCCGCTCTGGTGGTCGTCGGGGTTGCGCTTGAAGTTGACCACGATGCCCGCCGAAGGGGCGATGCGCCACATGGCGTAGATGACGTTGCAGCCGTCCTGCGCGCGCAGCTTGAGGCCCACCTGTTCCCGCAGCTCGCCGGAGGCCAGGGGAATCACCTTGTCGGTGACGCCCAGCCAGGTGAAGCGCAGCTCCACGTCGTCGCCCGTCGTCTCTGGAATGACCGCGCGCTGGCGGGGGCCCTCGATGGTGAACTGCGTCCCTTCCGCGACGAGCCGCGCCTGCGCCTGCTCCGCGACCGCGCCCTGCGTGATGTGCAGCTGCTCCCGCGTGACGGACGCCCACCTGCCGTCTCCCGGGGACGGAGGGCGCGCGGGCGGTGCCGGCTCGCGGGAGGTCACCGGTGGCTTCATGGAAGACCTCGTTCCGCTACACGCGCCGTGGCTCAGGAGCAGCCCGCCCGCCCACAGCATCAAGACGCCCGACGTTCCGAACGCAACCAGCCGCCGTTGCCGGGCTTCTCTCACGAGTCCGCTCCCGCGAGCAGGGACCGGAGCGTCTCCAGGTGCGCGCCCAGGTAGGCCTGCTCGGCCTGGAGCCGCGCCAGCTCCAGGTGGAGGTAGTCCCGGAAGCGGCGCACCTGATGCGTCTCCAACTGCTCCACCTCGCGCAGCTGCCCCTGGAGGTCCGACACCAGCGTGGACACCTCGCCCAGCCGCTGCTGCTCGGTCCGCTCGGTGATGCGCAGCTCGCCCAGCAGCTGCCGCACCTGCCGGGGCGCGCCGTCCACCGCGTCGCGCGCCTCCTGGCGGCGGCCCTCGCGCGCCTGCGCGTTGGCCTTGCCCTGCCACAGGTTGCCCAGGTTGTAGCCCAGCGTGAGCTGGCCGAAGAGCGGCGTCTTCTGGTCGACGTTGAAGACCTCGTCGTAGCCGCCGCGCGCGCTCACCCGCCATGCCCGTGCCTTGCGCAGGCCTCCCGTCAACGCCTCCACCTGATCATCCGCGGCCTCGAAGGCGGTGAGGAGCGCGCCCAGGGACTGGCCCGCGGGCGGCCCCGGCTGGAGCGCCAGCTGCTCCCGGGCGCGGGTGGTGTCGCGGGCGAGCGAGCGCAGGTGGTCCAGGCGCACCTGGAGCGCGTTGAGCTCCTCCAGCGTGGCGCCACCGCCGACCAGGTCGTCCCGCACAGCGGCCACCAGCGCCTCCGCGCGAGGCAGGGAGGTGGCCAGCGCCTGGGCCCGGGCGTCCAGCGCCGCCGCCTCGCCCAGCCGCGCCCCCTGTTCCACGGCGCTCTGGAGCGCGGCGAGCGCCTGGTAGCGCCGGCACTCGGCCTCCGCGCGGGAGTGCAACGTGCGTCCGCGGTAGATGCCCACGAAGTCATAGCCCAGCCCCGCCGTCACCCGCAGCTTGGGCGAGCCCAGCGGGGTCTCGTCCGAGCCGCCCTGCGCGTCGCCCGCGTTCACCGCGCCGATGCTGGCGAACACCTCCGGCGCCAGCTCCAGCGCGGCCTCCGCGCGGGACGTGCCGCGCACGCGCTCGCAGTAACCACGCGCCGGGTCGGCGTGGGTCCGCACCGTCCCTTCTTCCCCGGCCGCCGCGGCCATGTTCGCCCACAGCCCAAGGCCCAGCAGGGCTCCTGTCGCGAAGCTCGTCCGCATCCTCCGCTCCATTTCCATTCTCAAGAAGGGCTCACAACATCAACGGGGGGTGGCCCAGGTGGAGCAGCGGCTCTCGTGCGCTGGGAGCATCGCGAAGCTGGAGTTCCACCATCACGCCTCGCAAGTGGTACTGGCGGATGGGGTGCTGCTGGCTGACCTCACCCTCCAGGACGGGCCCCACCACGCCCACCTCGCGGCACCACAGCAGCTTCAGCGCGCAGGTGTAGAGCGGGGTGCCGGCGCGTGCGTTGGTCAGGTTCTCGTAGGGCACGAAGGCCACGGTGAGGTTCTGCTCCAGGGCCTTCAGGTAGGGCGAGCCGTGCAGCACCAGCAGCAGCTGGTTGAAGCGCCGGATGCGATCGTCCAGGGCGCGCACGTCCTCCTCCAGGCTCTTTCGCTGGGCCTCCGCGCGCGCCAGCGCGAGCACCGACTGCGTGTACTCACGCTCCAGCAGCAGCGTGTCCGTCGTCAGGCCCTCCGGCGCATCGTCCTGGCCCAGGCCGTTCTCCGCGGCGGTGAGTCCCTGGCGCTCGCGCCGGAGCGTGTCCAGCCGCATGTCCAGGTCCACCGTCTCCTGCGCGAGCGACAGGTTGCTCTGCGCCATCTGCGCCAGGTGGTGGTTGACGGTGAGCACGTCCTCGCGCTCCAGCAGCTTCGCGCCAAAGAGCGCGCTCGTGCGCGTGCGCGCCAGGCCGCTGTAGGCGCGGTTGGATTCGGCGATCTCCCCGCCCGCGCGCAGGTACTCCTGGCGCAGCGCGGACAGCCGCCGCGACAGCCGTTCGCGGGAGATCTTCTCGCCCCGGAGGGCCACGAGGAAGCGCTGCTGGAAGGACCGCTCCGTGGCCGCGGTGCGCTCGGCCTCTTGCAGCCGGTCGGCGGTCTCCCGCCGCTTGGCCATGAGCGCGTCGCGCTCCGACTCCTGCTGCGCCGCCTGCGCGTTGAGCTGGAGGACGTTGGGATCCGTGGGCGACAGGATGGTGGGCGTCACCCAGCCGCTGCTCGCCAGGAAGAAGCCCTGCACGGCGAGGAAGGACATCAGGCCCACCAGGATCAACCCCAGGAGCACCGAGCCCATGACCTTGTAGGTGGACACGGCGACGGAGTTGAGCCGGTTGGCGATCTGCTGATTCATGACGGGGTTCCCTCTCCTGCGGAGTTGGAGGTGAGCTTCGCGGGGGCGGGATTGGCGACAGGGGAGGGCGCGGGCGCCGTGGTGGGACTGCCGCGCGTCTCCCAGCTCCCGGAGTCGAGCGTCAGCAGGGCCAGGGGGGTGAAGAGCGCGTACGTCACCGGCATGAGCAGGGCCATGGGCAGGAAGCTCGCCCCAGCCACGCGCCGGTCCTCCGGCAGGTTGCGCGTCTCGATCCGGTAGACGAAGCCGAGCAGGCCAATCACCAGGAAGTGGAACGAGAGGATGTCCCAGAACTCGCCGTTGAGCAGGTTGTGGACGATGACCACGGGGTACGACAGGAGCAGGGCCAGCTGCGACACGTAGTGCACGGTGATGACCGGGTGCAGGCGCCACGCGTGTGACAGGCCGGAGAGCAGGTCCACCAGGTTGGAGCGTCGCCAGCGCAGTTGTTGGGAGAAGTAGCCCGTCAGGTTGGAGGGCGCGGCGGTGAAGCAGTACGCGTCCAGCGTGTAGACCGTCTCGTAGTCGTGCTTGACGATCTGCCGCGTGAGGAAGCGGTCCTCGCCGTACTTGATGGGGACGCCCGCGATGGCGCGCGTCTCCAGGATGGGCTCCAACTGGAGCAGCACCGTCCGGCGGTACGCGGTGAGACAGCCGGACAGGCACATCACCTGACGGAAGGAGCGCTCCAGGTCCTTCAGCCAGCACTGGGCGAAGTGGAACTTGATTTCAATCATCCGCGTCATCCAGTTCTGATGACGGTTGCTGACGAAGGTGCGTCCGCCCACGGCGGCGACGTTCGGGTGGACGAAGCGGCGGATGAGCTGGCGCACGGCGCTCCTGTCCACCAGCACGTCGGAGTCCACCGAGACGATGATCTCCGCGTTCGTCGCGGCGCGGACGCCCCGGTTGATGCCCTTGCGCTTGCCCATGTTCTCCGGGTTGCGCATCACCCGGACGTTGGGGTGCCCCTCCGCGGCCTTGGTCGCCCACGCGACGCTGTCGTCGCGTGAGCAATCATCCACGACGATGATCTCCGTGAGCTCGCGGGGGTAGTCCTGTGCCAGCAGCGCCCGCACCGTGTGGAAGATGCCTTCGCCCTCGTTGAAGAGGGGGATGATGATGGCGACCCGGGGACGGTAGGTGTCATCAACCCGTTCGAACCGCTGACCCTTCAGCCGCCGGAGGAAGGGGCCGAGGATGTAGCGGTTCATCAGGACGACGATGAACAACAAATGGATGGGAAACAGTTCCATCGGACCCGCGTGCCTTTTCACGCCCCGGAAGGGCCCCGGCCTCGCCGGAGCCCTTCCTTCCGTCCCCAGACGGCCCGCTCCACCCCTGTGAAGCGGTGGCAAGGTTGGGGCTCCTCAAGCAGCACGCCAACTGCCCGGGACCCTCGGACGTGGCGGCTGATGGGAAGTGGGCGCCACCCCGGGCTTGGGGGCCAGGATGCTCACGCTCCGAGCCATGCGGCCCGGGCCGTCCCGGGTCGACCTTCAGACAGCCGACGCGCGGGGAAGCGCCTGGGCCCGGGCGAGGTCGTGGGCCAGCTCCGCTTCTCGCTCATGGCGCCGCGCGGGGGAGGGGAAGGCAATGGCCGCCAGGGCTTCGCTCGCGGCGGCGGCGATGCGGTCCACCCCGTCGCGGGAAATGACGCCCGCGTGGAAGGCCTCCACCGCGGCGCCCACGTACGTGTCGAAGAAGAAGAGGTGCCGTGCGCGCCACTCGTCGCGCACCGGCCGCGGGGTCGCCACCACGTCGTGGATGAACACGGCGCGCACCGCCTGGGGGTGGGTGGCCCGCATGCGGGCGCCGAACTCCACATCGCCCTGGCCGCTGTCGCCCACGAAGACGAAGCCGTATTCGGGGAAGAGGCGGGCGTACTGTTCGAAGTTCTCGAACTTCTTCTGAGCGATGCGCGTGTTGCCCACGAGATGGAAGAAGCTGCCGGAGAGCATCACCGACAGCGGGACGCCGCGCTCGCGCAGGGACTCCAGCGTGGCGTTCTCGATGAGGCCCAGCGGATCGCGGGGCCGGGCGCTCACGAAGACGAGGTCGCCCGCGCGGCCCGGGATGATGCCCGGCCCCCGGTCCAGCTCCTGGTAGAACGCGAGCACCCCTGGGTACACCGTCTTCGGCGGATAGCGCGGGTCGACCCAGTTGCGGAAGAACGTGTCGTCGATGTCGCTCAGGACCTTGTTCTCACCGCTGGGAGAGGCCGCGGCCTCCCGCTGGAAGTGGGTGAGCAGCGCCTCGCGCACCGCCGGGTCGTCCACGTCGTCGAACACAAGATGGTGCAGGTCGTGGGAGTCGCCGCCCGCGTCGAGCAGGTTCTTGAACGCGGTCAGCTCGCGGCCCTTCAGGCCCAGGAACAGGTCGCGCAGCCGCGCTTCCGCCTTCGCGCGCGTGGCGCCCTTCTGGAGCGCGGTGGCCAGCGACGCGCGCACCGGCAGGGACAGCTCCGCCGCCCGGCGCGCGCACAGCAGCTCCAGGAGCGCGGTGCGGTGGTCGGGGCCCAGGAGCCGGTCGTCCAGGTCCGACAGCAGCCGCACCAGATCCACGTTGGCGAGCAGGAAGTTCAGCTCCTCGCCGGTGGCGCCCTCCAGCAGGTCCAGGATGCGGCGCTCGTCGGTCCGGTCCGTGTGGCCGTTCATGTCCCGGCGCAGCGCCTGGAGCTTGGTCGTCGCGGCGGACAGGTCCATGCGGCTGTTCTCCCCCAGGTGCGACAGGCCCGGCGCGAGCGCGCGGCCCGCGGAGCCTACGCGGCCCCGGCACGGGCGGACCAGCCCCCGTGACATGCGCGGCGGTTCCTGCTTCCCTGCGCGACATGACGGTGTCCTCTTCCTTCTCGCCCCTGGCCCTGGGTTCCGACGAGGTCCACGTGTGGCTCGTCGAGCCCGAGCGCATCGACGACCCGCGCCTGCTGGAGGCCTACAAGGCCCTGCTGGACGGTGGCGAGCGCGAGCGGCAGCGGCGCTTCCACTTCGAGCGCCACCAGCGTCAGTACCTGGTGTCGCACGCGCTGGTGCGGCTGACCCTGTCTCGCTACGCGCCCGTCGCGCCAGAGGCGTGGCGCTTCGTCCCCAACGAATACGGGCGCCCGGCCATCGCCGGTCCGGAGGGGCAGTGGCTGCGCTTCAACCTGAGCCACACCGACGGCATGGCGCTGGTCGCGGTGGGCCGGGACGTGGACCTGGGCGCGGACATCGAGGACGCGGAGCGCCCCGGGGAGAGCGTGGAGATCGCCGACCACTACTTCGCGCGCGCGGAGGTGCAGGCGCTGCGCTCCCTGCCGAAGGAGCGCCAGCGCGAGCGCTTCTTCGAGTACTGGACCCTGAAGGAGGCCTACATCAAGGCGAGGGGCGCGGGCCTGTCGCTGCCGCTGGATCAATTCGCCTTCGACCTGGTGCCGGGGCAGATGCCGCGCATCAGCTTCGACCCTCGGATGCAGGACCTGCCGGACGTGTGGCAGTTCATGCAGCACCGGCCGTCCGCCCGTCACCAGGCAGCGGTGGCCTTCCGCAGGCCCCGCGGTGGGGCGCTCACGGTGCGCTGGCAGCACACCGTGCCGCTCTCCGGTGACGCGCCCCCGCGCATCGTGACGGCCTAGCGGATCAGGTGAAGGTCGCGTCGTCCAGCGCCACGGTGCCCCCTGGAAGGGGACCCTCGGCGCGGTACAACTCCAGGACGATGTCCGGCGGGGTGGCCGCATCGAGGGCGCGCTGGTAGCGCACGTGGAGCGCGTCGTATCCCTCCCGCTTGACGCGCAGGCGCCTCCAGCCCGTCGCGGCGGCGATGAGCGCGGCGAGTACGCCGAGGACGAGCCCGCCTCGCAAGAGCACGGTGGCCACGACGGTGGCGACCGCCGCCCCGGTGATGAGGGCGTTGGTGCGGAGGGCCTTCCCCTGCGAGCGGTACCGCGCGAGCTCCTCCTCGGTCAGGGCCCGCGCGGCTTCCTCGTGGGAGCGCTGCTCGTCCTCGTCCGACTCCATCCGGTTGAGGTGGACCCGGACGCGATACCAGGACGGCTCGACCTGGAGCCGGTCGTCCGCGGACGTGATCTGGGGGCGGGGACTGCGAAAGTCCTCGCACCCACCCGCCAGCGCGCTTCCCGACCCCAGGTGGAGCCCGAACTCGCGTCCGAGCGTCTCGAACGGCGGCGAGGCCGGCGGAACGAACGGCTCGTCGACGTGGACCTGGAGGAGGTAGCCGCCGTCCGCGCTGGTGTGGATGGCGAGCAGCTCTCCGCGCGCCGCGCTCGCGTCCAGCATCTTGTCCGAGAGGGGGCGCTCCGAAGGGGGGAGCCCCGCGTCCCAGATTCCCACGCACGCGATGTCCGTCCCGGCATGGATGCGGTGCTGAGCCATGCGCGGAAGTATCCGCCGGCCCGGCTTCACGCGCGAGCGGCCGGAGGGCGAAGGGCCCGTCCTCCGCGGAGGCCTAGGGGGTCGTCATCCAGCGCGTCAGGTCCTCGCGCACGGCGGCCAGCACCGGCGGCCCGTGCGTGCGGATGAAGAAGTGGCCCCCCTCGAAGTGGCGGATGCGCACGTCGGCGGTGGACTCCGCGCGCCAGTGCTCCATCGTGTCCAGGCCCACGTGCTTGTCCCCCTTGCCCGCGTACACGGACAGCGGGATGTCCAGGGGGACCGCGTCCTTGCCGTCCTCGGACCAGGCCAGCGCGAAGTCCGCGCGCAGCGTGGGGAGGATGAGCTCCAGCAGCTCCTTGTGTTGAAGGACCTCCTCCGGCGTGCCGTCGTAGTCGCGCAGCTTCGCGATGAAGCCCGGGTCGTCCAGCTTGTGGATGGCCTCCCGCTCGTTGTGCGCCGGCGGGGGCGCCGCCGCCGCGATGAAGCCCAGGGGCTGGGGCCCGCCCTGGCGCTTCAGCGTCCGCGCCACCTCCAGGCCGATGCGCGCCCCCATGCTGTAGCCGAACAGCGCGAAGGGCCGGTCCATCAGCGGCGTCAGCGCCGGCATCAGCACCGCCATCAGCTCCGGCAGCGACTTGAGCGCCGGCTCCATCAGGCGCCGCTCGCGGCCGGGCAGCTGCACCGCGCACAGCTCCACGCCCGTGGGCAGCGCCATGCTCCAGGGCGTGTAGATGGCCGCGCTCCCGCCGGCGAACGGCAGGCAGAACAGGCGCAGCCGAGGCTCGGGCTGCGGCTTGCGGGACGGAAACCAACGATCCAGGACAGGAGTGGAAGCGCTTGCCATGACGCGGCCGTCTATACCATGTGCCGTCGGGGCGGAACGCCTTCCCGCACACTGCGCGAGCCCCCGCGCCACCCACCCGGAGTGCGGCCCCGTGAAGGCGTCCACCCCGTCAGGTCGGGCCGTCGTGTTTCATCACCGGCCCCCGCATGTCTCATCTGGCGTGTCTCACGGAAACTTTCACAGCCACGGTTGGGTGGAGGGACGGTTGTGGTACCTTGCTTGGCCGTGAGCTACGAGCTTTCACATCTTGAGGCGCTGGAAGCCGAGTCCATCTTCATCATCCGGGAAGTCGCGGCGGAGCTGGATCGGCCGGTGCTGCTCTTCTCGGGTGGGAAGGACTCCGCGGTGATGTTGCACCTGGCGGTGAAGGCCTTCTGGCCCGCGCCGCTGCCGTTTCCGCTGATGCACGTGGATACGGGGCACAACTTCCCGGAGGTCCTCCAGTATCGCGACGAACGGGTGGCGGAGCTGGGCGCGCGGCTCATCGTCGCGTCGGTCCAGGAGTCCATCGACGCGGGGAAGGTGACGGAGGAGCGCGGCCCCCGCGCTTCGCGCAACCGCCTTCAGACGCAGCCGCTGTTGGAGGCCATCGAGAAGAACGGCTTCAACGCCGTCTTCGGTGGCGCCCGCCGCGACGAGGAGAAGGCCCGCGCCAAGGAGCGCGTGTATTCCTTCCGCGACGAGTTCGGCCAGTGGGATCCGAAGAACCAGCGGCCGGAGCTGTGGGCGCTCTACAACGGCCGCCACCGCCGGGGCGAACACCTGCGGGTCTTCCCGCTGTCCAACTGGACCGAGCTGGACATCTGGCAGTACATCGGCCGGGAGAACGTGGCGCTGCCGTCCATCTACTACACGCACCGGCGCGAGGTGTTCCGGCGCGACGGGATGTTGATGGCCTGGTCGCCCTTCCTGCCCATGCTGCCCGGGGAGCAGGTGACGACGGAGACGGTGCGCTTCCGCACGGTGGGCGACATGACGTGCACCGCCTGCGTGGAGTCCACCGCGTCCACGGTGGAGCAGGTCATCGCGGAGGTGCAGGCGTCCCGCGTCACCGAGCGCGGCGCGAGCCGCGCGGACGACAAGTTCAGTGAGACGGCGATGGAAGACCGCAAGCGCGAGGGATACTTCTAGTGGAACTGCTGAGATTCGCGACCGCGGGCTCCGTGGATGACGGCAAGAGCACCCTCATCGGGCGGCTGTTGTTCGACACGAAGTCCATCCTCGAGGACCAGCTCGCCGCGGTGGAGCGCACCAGCCACGCGCGGGGCGACGAGTACGTCAACCTGGCGCTGCTGCTGGACGGGCTCAAGGCCGAGCGCGAGCAGGGCATCACCATCGACGTGGCGTACCGCTACTTCTCCACGGTGAAGCGCAAGTTCATCATCGCGGACACGCCCGGGCACCTGCAGTACACGCGCAACATGGTGACGGGCGCGTCCACGGCGGACCTGGCGCTCATCCTGGTGGACGCGCGCAAGGGCGTGCTGGAGCAGACGCGCCGGCATGCCTTCATCGCGTCGCTGCTGCGCGTGCCGCACCTGGTGCTGTGCGTGAACAAGATGGACCTGGTGGACTTCGACGCGAGCGTCTTCGAGCGCATCCGCGAGGAGTTCCGCCAGTTCTCCATGAAGCTGGACGTGACGGACCTGTCGTTCATCCCCATCTCCGCGCTGGGCGGGGACAACGTGGTGACGCGCTCGGAGCGGATGCCCTGGTACCAGGGGCCCACGCTCCTGCACCACCTGGAGAACGTGCACATCGCGTCCGACCGCGACCTCATCCACCTGCGCTTCCCCGTGCAGGGGGTCATCCGGCCCGCGTCCGCGAAGAAGTTCCACGACTACCGCGCGTACTCCGGGCAGCTCCTGGGCGGCGTGATGCGGCCGGGCGACGAGGTGATGGTGATGCCGTCCGGCTTCACCACGCGCATCAAGTCGCTGGAGCTGGCCGGCAAGCCGCTGACGGAGGCGTTCCCGCCCATGTCGGTGAACGTGTCGCTGGAGGAGGAGCTGGATATCAGCCGCGGCGACATGCTGTGCCGCCCGGGCAACCCTCCCGTCGCGAGCCAGGACATCGACGCGATGGTGTGCTGGCTGTCGGACCAGACGCAGCTGAACAGCGGGTCTCGGCTGGCCATCAAGCACACCACCCGCATGGCGCGCGCGATGGTGAAGCAGCTGCACTACCGGCTGGACGTCAACACCCTGCACCGGGACGACCAGAGCCAGGGCCTGAAGCTCAACGAAGTGGGGCGGGTGACGCTGCGCACGACGGTGCCGCTCTTCTTCGACGAGTACCGGCGCAACCGCAGCACCGGCAGCTTCATCCTCATCGACGAGAGCACCAACGCCACCGTGGGCGCGGGGATGATCAACGGTCCCGCGGTGGACAGGTAGGAGCAGACAGCGATGCAACAGCGTCCGGGCTTCATCCTCTGGTTCACTGGCATGTCCGGCGCGGGCAAGAGCACGCTGTCCACCGCGGTGGCGCGCCAGCTCTCGCCCGTGCAGCGCGTGGAGCTGCTCGACGGGGACGAGGTGCGCACGTACCTGTCCCGCGGCCTGGGCTTCAGCCGCGAGGACCGCGAGGAGAACGTCCGTCGCATCGGCTACGTGGCGCGCGTGCTGGCCCGGCACGAGGTGGGCGTCATCACCGCCGCCATCTCTCCGTACAAGAGCTCCCGGGACGAGGTGCGGGCCCTGGCCACCCAGGCCGGCATCCCCTTCCTGGAGGTCTACGTCCAGGCCAGCCTGGAGGCCCTCATCGCCCGCGACGTGAAGGGGCTCTACAAGAAGGCCCTGGCGGGGGAGATCCCCCACTTCACCGGCGTGTCGGATCCCTACGAGCCGCCGGAAGCGCCGGAGATCATCGTGCGCTCCGACGCGGAGACGGTCGAGGCGGGGCTGGAGCGCATCCTCGACACGCTTCGGGACCGGGGGCTGCTGGTCCCCGCCGCGAGCGCCGCCTAGCACACCGCCGTGGGCCTCCGCTTCGCGCCGGGATGCGTCGTTGTCCCGGCGAACGACTCCCTGGGACGTGCGGGCAGGGCAGGGTGGCCGCGGGGGCTTTTCGGCTAGGCTTCGACACTGGAGGGGGTCCGCGCCGTGCCGATGCTCGTCTACAACCCCGGTCAGTCGGATGAGCTGACCTACCCCCTGGGGGACGCGACCATCACCATTGGCCGCGCCGACGATCAGGCCATCTGCATTCCGCACCGCAGCCTGTCGCGCCAACACGCCCGCATCGAGTCCGCCGACGGCCGCTTCATCGTCACCGACCTGCAGAGCAAGAACGGCACCTTCGTCAACGGCGTGCAGATCCGCCGCAAGGAGCTGCGCCCCGGCGACACGCTGACCCTGGGCGAGCTCGTCTTCCTGCTCACCCGCGACCCCCCGCCCGGGGTGGCCCCCGGCCGTCCTGGCGAGCCGTCCGGTGCCTCCGACGAGCCCCGTCCCCAGCTCACGCGCGCGCTCACCCGCGTGCCGCTGAAGACGCTGGTGCAAGCCGTGTCCGGCCAGGAGCCATCCGCCGAAGAGGCCGCCAGCGCGGCCCGGCGCGCCCGCGAGCGCATGCGCCTCCTCCAGGAGGTGGCCAAGCTGCTGTCCGTCACGGACGACCTGGACGCGCTCCCCGGCCGGGTGCTCGACCTGGCGTTCCAGATCCTCCCCGTGGACCGGGGCGTCATCCTGCTCCTGGACGAGGGCTCCGGGAAGCTGGAGCCGCGCGTGTCGAAGACGGCGGAGGGCGCGGCCGTGCGCGGCCCCATCTTCAGCCAGAACATCGTGGACTTCGTCCTGCGCCGCAGCGTGGCGGCCCTGTTCTCCGACGCGGTGAATGATCCGCGCCTGGGCGCGGCCGACTCCGTCATCTTCAGCTCCATCCGCGCCTCCATGTGCGTGCCGCTCAAGCCGCGCGACGAGGTGCTGGGCGTGCTGTACGTGGACAACGTGTCCGCGCCCCGGAGCTTCTCCGAGGACGACCTGGACTTCCTCGTCGCGTTCGCGGGACAGGCCGCGCTCGCGCTGGAGAACGCCCGGCTCTATCGCCGCATCGAAGAGGAGACGGTGCAGCGGATGCAGCTCATCATGGACGCGAAGCTGGCCTCGCTGGCGGCCATGGTGGGCGGCATGGCGCACGAGCTGCGCAACCCGCTCAACTTCATCAGCAACTTCGCCGGCCTGTCGGTGGGCCTCACGGAGGACCTGGCCGGGGTGCTGGAGCCGCAGCGGGGACAGCTGACGCCGGCCTCCGCGCGCGACGTGGACGAGGCGCTCGCGTGCCTGCGCACCAACGTCCAGAAGATATACGAGCACGGCCGCCGCGCGGACGCGCTCATCCAGGGCATGCTCCAGCACGCGCGCCGCGCGCCCGGCCCGCGCGAGGAGGTGGACCTCAACACCCTGGTCGCGGAGAGCGTCGCCCTGGGCCAGGGCGGCATGCGCGGCGAGCCCCTGCCGGTGCGTCTGGACGCGGAGTACGCCCCGGACGTCGGACGCCTGGAGCTCATCCGCGCGGAGGTCGGCCGCGTCATCATCAACATCGTGGACAACGCGCTCTACGCCATGCGTCAGAAGCGACAGGCACAGGGCGCCGCGTACGTGCCGGTGCTCAAGGTGCGCACCCTGGCGCGTTTGGATCAGGTGGAAGTGCGGCTGCGGGACAACGGTCCCGGCATCCCCACGGAGAGCGCGGGCAGAATCTTCGACCCGTTCTTCACCACGAAGCCGCCCGGGCAGGGGACGGGGCTGGGGCTGTCGCTCAGCCATGACATCATCGTCCAGGGCCATCAGGGCACCTTCCGCATGGAGTCGGTGCCGGGCGAGTTCACGGAGTTCGTCATCACGCTGCCCCGGCGGGGCGGTGCACGGTCGTCAATGGAGCGAGGCTCGGGAACGCGATGAAGAACCCCATGGACCCCCACCTGCTGGACGCCTTCCAGGGCCGCTACGAAATCCTGTCCGAGCTGGGCGAGGGCGGCTTCGGCCGCGTCTACAAGGCCCGGCAGGTGACCACCGGCCAGAGCGTCGCGGTGAAGCTCTTGCGGCTGACGGAGGGCGCGACGCCGGAGTCGGTGGAGCGCAGGAGCGCGCGGTTCGAGCGCGAGATGAAGCTGTGCGCGCAGATGCACCACCCGAACATCGTGCGCCTCATCGACTCCGGGCGCGCGCAGGGCGGCGCCGTCTACTCCATCTTCGAGTTCGTCCCGGGCAGGAACCTGGCGCAGGTGCTCGCGGAGGAGGGCGTGCTGGATCCGGTGGAGGCGCGCCACCTGATGCTCCAGCTGCTGGACGCGCTGGCGTGCGCGCACGCGCAGAACGTGGTGCACCGCGACCTGAAGCCCGCGAACGTCATGGTGGTGCCCACGGGCGCGCGCCGCAACGCGCTGGTGCTGGACTTCGGCATCGGGTCGGTGACGGAGGAGCTGGCGCGCGCGGATGCGCAGCCGCGCATCACCTCCACCAACGAATCGCTGGGCACGCCGTCGTACGCGGCGCCGGAGCAGCTGCGCGGGCAGGCGCCCACGCCGCGCTCGGACCTGTACGCCTGGGGCCTGGTGTTCCTGGAGTGCCTCACCGGCCGGCGCGTCTTCGAGGGCGCCACCGTCGCGGAGGTCATCTTCCAGCAGCTCTCCGCGGAGCCGGTGCCCGTTCCCCCGGTCATCGCCGCGCACCCGCTGGGCAAGCTGCTCCAGCGCGTCACCGCCAAGGATCCTTCGCAGCGCACCGTGACCGCGGAGGTGCTGCTGCGCCAGCTGGAGGCGGTGGACGTCTCCAACCTGCCGCGCCGGCCCACGCCCGTGCGCATCCAGCCCGCGGCGCCCAACGCGGAGACGGCGACGGTGGAGCTGTCCAGCCGCACGCCCAACGCCCTGTCCACGCGTGGCCGGAGGTGGGCGGAGGGCGAGCGCCGGCAGTTGACGGTGGTGTGCTGCACGCTGTCCGCCACCCAGACGGCGCCGGGCCCGGTGGACATCGAGGAGCTGGACCACGTGCTGGGCGCCCAGCAGGAGGTCTGCATTGAAATCGCCCGGCGCTACAACGGCCACATCGCCAGCGCCCTGGGCGACATCGTCCTCTTCTACTTCGGCTACCCGGCGGCGCGGGAGGACGACGCGCGGCGGGCCGCGCAGGCGGCGCTGGACATGGTGGCCGAGGTGCGCCGCCGGGGCCGCGCCATCGAGTCCGAGCACGGCACGCGGGTGGAGATCCGCGTGGGCCTGCACACCGGGCTCGTGGTGTCGCGCGAACAGCGGGACCCGACGCTGTCCGGGCTGGGCTTCGTGGTGGGCACCACGCCCAAGCTGGCCTTCCGCCTGTCCACCTCCGCGCCCTCGGGCGCCATCCTCGTCACCGGGGACACGCAGCAGCTGGTGCGCAAGCACTTCCCGCTGGAGCCGGTCCCCACATCCCCCGACGAGCTGCTGCCGCCCGGCCTGGAGACGTTCGTGCTCCAGGGCGCGGACGCCACGTGGAGCGGCGAGGACGACGCGCTGTCCCTGGTGGGCCGCGCGCGGGAGCTGGAGCTGCTGCTGGCGCGCTGGGAGCAGGTGCGCGCCGGGCAGGGGCAGGCGGTGCTCGTGTCCGGTGAGCCGGGCATCGGCAAGTCGCGCCTCACCCGCGAGCTGGGCGACCGGCTGGGCGTGGAGCCGCACACGTGGCTGGAGGCGCGCTGCACGGCGGACAGCTCCAGCCAGGCGTACTTCCCCGTGGTGGACCTGCTCACGCGGATGCTGGACCCCCACCGCGACCTGCCGCCCGAAGGCCGGCTGAAGGGACTGGAGGCGCTGCTGTCCGGCTACAGCTTCGACCTGGCGGAGACGCTGCCGCTGTTCGCGCCGCTGCTGTCGCTGCCGCTGCCGCCGGAGCGCTGGGCTCCGCTGGACGTGTCACCGCTGAAGCACCGGGAGCTCACGCGCCACGCGCTGCTGGCGTTCCTCGCCGCGTTGGCGGAGCGCCAGCCGGTGGTGCTGGCGCTGGAGGATCTGCACTGGGCGGACCCGTCCACGCTGGAGCTGCTCAAGGAGCTGGTGGCGGAGGTGTCCTCGTCGCGCCTGCTCGCGGTGTTCAGCGCGCGGCCGGAGTTCGAGCCGCCGTGGCCCGCGTCCTCGGTGACGCAGGTGGGGCTGGGGGCCCTCGCGCGCGGCGAGGTGGAGCGGCTGGCCACCGCCGCCGCGGGAGGCCCGCTGTCCCCCGAGGCGCTGGAGGAGATCGCCTCGCGCACGGACGGCATCCCCCTGTTCGTCGAGGAGCTGGTGCGCTCGCTTCGCGAGTCCGGCGCGCTGGTGGAGCGCGAGGGCCGCTTCGCGCTGGAGGCCGGCAAGGCGGGCCCCGCGGTGCCGGGCACCTTGCGCGACCTGCTCGTCGCCCGGTTGGACCGGCTGGGCCGCGGCAAGGAGACCGCGCAGGTGGCGTCCGTGCTGGGGCGCGAGCTGACGCACGAGCTGCTGCGCCACGTGAGCCCCCTCACGCCCGAGGCGCTGGAGGCGGACCTGGAGCGGCTGGTGGGGGCGGGGCTGCTGCACCGCAAGCGCCGGCCGAAGGGGCCCGTGTACCTCTTCAAGCACGCGCTGGTGCGCGACGCGGCCTACGACTCCATGCTCAAGCGGTACCGCCAGCAGATGCACGCGAAGACAGCGGAGGCGCTGGAGGCGCACTTCCCGGACGTCGTGGAGTCGCGGCCGGATCTGCTCGCGCACCACCTGTCGTCCGCGAACCTCAAGCGCAAGGCCATCGGCTACGCGCAGAAGGCCGCCTTCAACGCGCTGGTGCGCTCCGCCTACGTGGAGGCCATCCTGTTCGCGCGGCTGGGCCTGTCCTGGCTGGAGGCCATCGAGGACCCGCTGGAGCGCGCGCAGCTGGAGCTGAGCCTCAACGGCGTGCTCGCGCCGGCGCTGATGTCCACGCAGGGCTGGCGCTCGCAGGAGCTGCGCACCGTGGCCGAGCGCTCGCTGGAGCTGCTCCTCACGGTGGGGGAGAGCCCGTACGCGGCCCCGACCCTGTGGATCCTCTCCATCTACTACCACCTGGGGGGAGACCAGCGCCGGGTGCGCGGCCTGCTCGACCGGCTGGTGGAGCTGGCGCGCCGCACCGGCGACACGGGGCAGGAGGCGGTGGCGCTCACCATCCTGTCCAACATCGAACTGCTCGAGGGCCGGCTGGGCGAGGCGAAGGCGAGGGCGGAGCGGTGCCTGTCGCTGTTCGACCCGGTGGCGCACCGGATGCACCGCATCCTCTACGGGCAGGACACCCGGGTGGGCGGCGAGTCCGTGCTGTGCCGGGGGCTGTGGCTGCTGGGCTTCGCGGACCAGGCGAAGGCGCACGGCGAGGCCGCGGTGGCGTGGGGCCGGGAGCTGAACCACGGCACCAGCATTGGCCTGTCGTTCATCTACCTGCTGCTGATGGCCCAGGAGCACGGCGACCGGACGGAGGCGCTTCAGCTCATCCACCAGCACGCGGAGCTGTCGCACCGCCATGGCCTGCTGGAGCAGTCCGCCTATGTGGGCATCCTGCGGGGGTGGGCGGTGAAGGACCTGGAGGCGACGCGGCGGGGCGTGGCCATGCGGGAGGCCTTCGGCACGGAGATGGACCAGCCGGCCTACTACGCCATCCTCGCGGAGCTGGAGCTGGAGCTGGGCCACGTGGACGCGGCGCTCGACACGGTGGAGCGCGGCCGGCAGCGGGCCCAGGCCCTGGGCGAGGGCTATCACGAGTCGAAGCTGCTGCGCGTCAAGGGCCAGGTGTTGCTGCGGCGCGACGGGCCCACGGCCCCCGCCGCGGAGGCGTGCTTCCGGCAGGCGGCGGAGGGGGCCCAGGCGCAGGGGGCCCGGATGCGCGAGCTCCAGGCCGTCACCGCGCTGGCGCGGGTGCTCCAGGCGACGGGGCGGCAGGAAGAAGCCCGGCTGCGGTTGCAAACGGTCTACAGTACCTTCACCGAGGGGCTGGCGACCCCGCCCGTCTCGGAGGCCCGGGCGCTGCTGGCGGCGCTGGGAGGAGATTGCTGACATGAGCAAGAAGAAGCCGGAGTCGAAGGCCGTGCCCGCGCCGGCCAGGGCCCGTCCCGTGGCGCGCAAGCTCCCGCGCAAGGCGGGGGCCCAGGCCACGGTGAATGACTGGCAGGCCGTGTGGATGCGCGCCGTCGCGCTCGCGTGGAAGGAGCCCGCGTTCGAGAAGGCCCTCCAGGAGGACCCGCGCCACGCCCTCAAGCAGCGCTTCGACTTCGAGCTGCCCGCGGGCATCCACCTGAAGGTCGTCCCCGCCACCGCGCAGGACACGGCCAAGGCCTCCGACTGGCTGCTTCACAGCGCGGAGGTGGAGCTGCCCCTGCCCAAGAAGCCGGCCAACGTGGCGGACCACGCCGTCGCCCTCTCCAGCCTCACGGACACGTACAACCGTTCGCACTGCTGCGGCAGCCCCTGCTGCTGACCGCCTTCCCGTGAGGCCCGGTGGGGGCCGGGGGATGAGGCCTACGGGTCTCCCCCCGACACCGCGAAGGCGCCCACGGAGGCCTCCCCGAAGCCGTCCACGCCCGCCACGCGCTGGAAGAAGTCCGGGTCGCTGCGCCCCAGCGCGTAGGGCCTCAGGCCCAGCGCGGTGGACACCAGGTAGAGCGTCTGCACCAGCGCTCCGGTGTCCTGCAGCACCAGGGCGTACGCCAGCGTCTCGTACTTCCAGGCGAGCCGGGGCACGCGCGCGGCCACCACCATCAGCACCTCCGGCCGCTCGAAGGGCTCCACCGGCGCGCGGGCCTCGTCCAGCAGCGCGTGGAACTCCGGCGTGGGGCCGCACAGCCGCTCCAGCCGGTGGCCCAGCGGATCGTAGTGGTAGGCGCCCGGTGCCAGCCCCTGGCACTCGCCGACGAGCGGGTACAGCTCCAGCGCGTACACCGCGCCCGCGCCCGGGTAGGGCCGGTCCGTCACCTCTCCGTCCTGCGTGGTGCGCACGTCGCGCACGCGCGCGGCGCGGAAGAGCAGCTCCCCCAGCTGGCGCACCGTGAGCGGGGACGCGCCCCGGCCCCTCAGGCTGCGGCGGGCCTCCAGCACCTCGGTGAAGGTGCGGTCCCCGGCGCGCAAGGCCTCCACGTCCGGGCGGTACAGCTCCACCGCCTCCTGGGTCACCGGCGGCTTGAGGGCGGGCGGGTTGGGCAGCTCGCCCCGGAAGCGGTAGGTGGCCCCCGCGCGCGTCTGGTGGCCCCAGCCCCGCGAGCGCAGGTGGAAGAGCAGGTCGTGCGGCTCCCACTGGCGCAGGGCGGTGAGCGTCTCCTCCGACGCCGGCACGTCCAGGCCGTCCGGCACCAGGATGCCCGTCTCCGCCAGCAGCCGCACCAGCTCCCGGAGCGTGAAGGACTCGATGCCGGTGTTGAACTGGTTGAGCCGCGCCAGCAGCGTGGGGCGGGCCATGTCGAACAGCAGCGACACCACGCGCCGGTCATGCACCGCCGCGGTCGCGTGCACGGTGGGGCAGTCCAGCACCGCGCGGCCCTCCGCCATGCGCGTGTGCGCGAAGCGCGACAGCTGCAGCGGCACCGTCGCGTCGAAGGTCGCGCGGTGGCGCAGGAAGGACGCGGAGGCCGGCGTCAACGTCAGCAACAGGTTGCCCCGCTCCTCCACCGTCCACGACAGGAGGCCGCCGTCGCTGGCCAGGTCCAGCCAGTACCACGCGAGCGTCGTGTCCGAGCCCGCGGTGGCCGGCACCTCCGACTCGTGGATGCCCCCGTCCGCGAGCGACTCGAAGACGGCGCGCACACCCGGGGCCAGCGGGCCCAGCCGCAGCGAGCGGCCAGGGCCCTCCACGCGCGCGTCCTCCGCGTCGGGGCAACGCAGCGCCACGCCTTCGGCGAGCGACAATCTCATGCGAGCGGCCTCACGGTTCCACACCGTAGAACCGGGTCGGGTTTTCCCAGAGAACCTTTCGTAGACGACTTTCGGTCATTGCGTCACGCAATGACAGCAGGGAACCCAGCACATCCTCTCCGTGGTCCAGATGCGGGAAGTCGCTTCCGAAGAGCAGCCGCTCCTCGGGGAGGTGCCGCACCACGTCAGGCAGGTAGGGTTCATCCGGCTCCACGGAGACGAAGCAGTGGCGGCGCAGGTAGGCGGATGGCGGCTGCCGGACGGTGGCGGCGACCTCCGCGCCCACCGCCCGGTACTCCTCGTCCAGACGCCAGGCCCAGTACGGCAGCCAGCCGCAGCCGGCCTCCATCGCGCCGATGCGCAGCGCGGGGTGGCGCTCCAGCACGCCCCCCTGGAGGAGCGCGAGCAGCCCCATCATCAGCTCCATGGGGTGGGCGCAGGCGTGGTTGGCGAAGCGGGTGTCGAAGCGGTCCGCGCCCGCGGAGGGCACGTAGACATGGCCGCTGCCGTGCAGCACGACGGCGAGGGAGCGGGCCTCGCACTCCGCCCAGAAGGGCTCGTAGGCGGCGTCGGACAGGAGCCGGCCGCCGATGGGGTTGGGGCGCACCATCACCGCGCGCCAGCCGAAGCCCGCCACCCGGCGCGCCTCCGCCACCATGGCCTCCGGTTCGTGCCGGCTGATGAGCCCCACGCCCCGCAGGCGCTCCGGCTGGTGCGCGCAGAAGCCGTGCAGCCAGGTGTTGTAGACGGACGCGAACGCGGTGGCCACGGACGGCTTCAGGGGCCAGAAGCCCTCCAGCAGCAGGGCCTGGGTGGGGAAGAGGGCCGCCATGTCCACGCCGTCGCGGTCCATCTGGGCCAGGTACACGTCGGGCCGCTGGAGCAGCTCGTTGCGGCCCAGCTGCGCGTACGCGCGCGCGGAGAACTCCACCCACGCGCGCTCCGGCATGTGGTTCCACAGCGGCTTGCCGTGGACCTCCGGGAGCGGCTGCACGGGCACCAGGCCCAGGGCGCCCAGCCGCGCCAGCCGCGCCTGGAGGGGTTCGTCCGGGAGGCGTCCGGGCCGGGGCGCGTGCTTGCGCAGCGCGGGCTCCAGCTGTTCCGCCCAGAGGCCCAGGGGCTCCAGGACGTGCCGGTCCGCGTCGAAGATGCGAAGGCCGTCGCGCATGCGTCAGGGTCCCCAGCTCGCGAGCTCGTCGCGCACGTCCTTGAGCAGCGCTTCCAGCAGGCCGGTGCGGCGCGCCTGGGTGCGCAGGGCCTGCTCCTCCCCGGACTCCAGGGCGCCCGGGTGTCCTCCGCGGGCCTCCACGGCGCGGTCGCACAGCTCGCGCAGGAACTCGTGGTGCTGCGGCTGGAGCGCCTGGAAGCCCTCGCCCCAGCGGGCGACGAAGTCCACCAGGACGTCTCGCGAGGCCTCGGGGACGTCGCGGCGGTCGGGCAGGTCGCGGCTCAGGCGCACGTAGAGGTCCGGGAACACGTCGCGCAGCGCGGTGGCGAAGGGGGCCGGCACGTACACGGGCTGCGTGTCCGGGACGAGGTCGCCCTGGCGCTCCAGGGCCAGCACGGCGTCGAAGTCCGTGAAGAGGCGTTCGTGCCGGCGGCGCTCGTTCTGGTTGCGCGCGAGGAAGAACACCGCGCGCGGCAGCATCGCGGGCGCGGCGCGGCGGATGCCCGAGAGCGTGTCGCCGATGGCCGTCCGCTCCCCGGGCGTCAGGGCCCACGAGGCGGTGGCCTCGCGCAGGAAGCGGTCGGTGACGGGCTCCGGCCACTCGGGCTCCCGCACGCGCGGTGGGCGCTCGATGCCGGCGATGAACGCCCGGATGCGCTCACAGGCCGCGTCCCACGTGGACAGCCGCTCCACCAGGTCGCGGAAGCCCTCGAGCAGCTGGGGCCGCGTCATGCCCAGGGGCATCACGTTGAGCACGATGGCCCCTCGATCCTTCGCGTGCGCCTTGCGGGGCGTGGCGAGGCGGCCCTCCGCGCGCAGCCGCGTCCACAGCTTCGTGCCGCGCGGAGCCTGGAGGGGCGCGACCACCACCCACGGCAGGTGGGCGCGCTGGATGTTGGCGTGCAGCGAGTCGAAGACGGCCGGCGTGTCGTGGTCGAACCCGACGATGAAGCTGCCCCGGGGCCCGATGCCGTGGGCTTGAATGCGCAGCAGGTCGCCCATCAGGTCCGCGCGCACGTTCTGATGCTTCTGCGCTTCCTTGAGCGCGGCGGGGTCGAAGGACTCGATGCCCAGCACGACGGTGTAGAAGTTGGCGTCCGCCATCCCTTCCAGCAGCGCGGCGTCGCGGCTCAGGTTCATCGTCACCTGGGTGAAGAAGCGCAGCGGGCGGGGCAGGGCGCGGTTGAGCGGCACCAGCCCCGCGAGCACCTCCTTCGCGTACGCCGCGTCGCCGATGAACTCGTCGTCCGCGAAGAAGACGCCCTCCGCCCCCAGCGCCGCGTGGCCGCGCACCTCCTCCAGCACCCGGTCCACGGGCTTGTGCCGCTGCTTGCGGCCGTAGAGGTAGATGACGTCGCAGAACGCGCAGTCGAACGGACAGCCCCGCGTGGTCTGCACGGAGCCCCAGGCGTAGCGCGGGAAGTCCGCCGCGACGGCGTCCCAGCGCGGCATGGGGCTCTCGCTCATCGCCGGCTTGTCGATCTGCCGGTACTCGGGCGCGTACTCGCCCTGGAGGTAGTCGGCGAGGAAGCGCGGCCAGGTCCGCTCGGCTTCGTTGACGAAGAGGGCGTCGAAGAAGCCCCGGTAGTCCTCCGGCGCCGCGGAGACGGCGGGGCCGCCCGCGACCACGGTGGCGCCCTGGTCGCGGAAGAAGCCGCCCAGGAAGCGCGCCTGGTACGTGAGCGCGGAGTACATCACCGACACGCCGACGATGTCGTAGTCGGGGAGCACCGTGTCCGCGCGGATCTGCCCGTGCAGCTCCTCGTCCCAGATGTCCACGCTGAAGGGGGCGGGCGTGAGCGCCGCGAGCGTCGCGCAGGCCAGCGGCGTCATGGTCGCGCGCTTCACGAGTCCGCGCTCGGGATCGAAGTCCTCCGTCTCGCGGTCCACGTGGCGCCGGTCCGGTCCACACTGGACGAGCAGGACGCGCGGCTGGACGGGGGAGGACGGGGCCATGGACCGGTTCAGAAAGAGAACGGCACGGGGTTGAGCTGCGCTTCGGTCAGCGGGGCCGAGAGCCACCCCATCCGCACGGGGACGTCATACAGCCGCCCGGGACCCAGCCGGGGCCAGAAGTGCCGCAGGCCCGGGACGACGACCTTCACCGCCGAGACGCCTACGTCCGGCCGGGATTGTTCCACCACCAGCGTTTCCAGGCCCACGCGCGCGGCCCGCGCCACGCACTCGGCCACGTCGTCCCGCAGGTCGCCGTGCCACACGCGCGGGAAGTCCGCGGCGCCTCGCGCGGCGGCCGTCTCCTCCGGGAAGAGCCAGGAGGGGTCCTCGTGCGCGCCGGTGTCCCAGGGCGACGGGGACGTGTCCTTCGGGTCGTAGCACTGGGCCACCTCCGTGAGCGCGCGCTGCACGGCGAGCTTCGCGTCGAAGTGACTGCCGCACCCGGCCCAGGCCCGGCCGCGCTCCGGCGACCAGACGAGCGCGACGAACACCGGGATGCCCAGGTCGTGCGTGAGGTCGAGCACCCATGAGCGCAGGCCCAGCGATTGGTAGTGCGCCTCCACGGAGGTGAACCACGGATCGCCGAAGCCGTGCAGGTCCACCCGGGGGCGGCGCAGGCGGTTGTACCACCAGAGCGCCACCGCATCGCGCTCCACCAGCTCCAGGAAGCCCTGGAGGATGGCCTCCTCCACGCAGTTGCCCGCGGCGTTCCCGTTGGAGTTGAAGAGGCAGAACGGGCCGCCCGGGGGCGCGGGCGCGAAGAGGTACGCGAACGACGTGGGCACGTACTTGCGCTCGCCATGCGTGAGCGACCACGCGGGGCTCCAGTCCATGGGTTGATCCGCGTAGGGCTGGGGCACCGCCGTGCGCGCGTCGCGGCGCGCGCCGCCTTCGGTCCGGGCCTGGAGCTGCGCGGGGCTGAAGTGCTGGAGCGCGTCCGGGTGCACGGCGCGCGGGCCCAGGGAGGAGGCGGTGGCGTGGACGCGGGGCTCGTCGCCCTGGAACACGGCGCTGTGGCGCTCCAGGGCCTCGCACAGCGCGCCCGCGCGGGCCTGGGCCTCCGTGCGGCCCTTGCCGCTGGCCACGCGGTGGAAGTCGTCGGAGGCGGGCGCGTCCGTCCACGGGCACACGCGGAAGACGGCGGACTGGATGTGGCCCAGGGGCGCGTCGCCCGGCACCGCGCGCAGGTCGCTCACCACGCCTGTCACGGGGCTGATCAGGTGACGGTGCCGCTCCCAGGTCTCCTCGGGCGTGAGGATGCGGTGGCCGCCGTCGTCCGTGAAGCGCTTGGGGCGCGAGGCCAGCACCAGCGGCTGCTTCGCGCGCGCGTCCAGCCAGGCCGGGTCGCCGCACTCCGGGCACTGCGGGCGCCGACTCACCGCGTGCGGCTCCAGCTTCCAGGTGGAGAAGTCGAGCGTCCACAGCCGCGAGAAGTCCACGCCGGTCGTCCCGCTCACCACCCAGCGGGCCACGAGCGTCGCGGCGAAAGACAGTCCCGCCTGCGCGGTGGTGGGCAGGCCCGTGCGGGGCGGGCGGGCCGGGCTCCCGCGCCGCGCGAGGTATTTCTCGATGGGGCGGTTGTCCAGCAGCCGCGCGGTGAGGCACGCCCAGCAGGCGCCATCCCCAGGCCCGACGACGGGCCCCGCATGGCACGCCGTGCCGGACACCTTCACGGGCAGGAACGCGGCGCCCGCGTGCCGGGCCTCGCGGGCGAGCACCTCCGCCTCGGGTGACAGGTAGTCGTCCACCAGCAGCACGTGGCGGTCCGCGTCCTCGCGCACGTCCAGGCCCGCGTCCGCGAGCGCATCCTCCAGCCGCGCTCCGTCCTCGCCTTCCACGGCGCGCACCGCGACGGCCGTGTCCAGGAGCCGCCCGGCCGCGACCGCCGCGTCCAGGCCCAGGGACTCCCAGAAGCCGGCGACCCCGGCGTCGAAGACGTCGTGCGCCTCCTCCACGTGTCCGCGCTCCTCCAGGAGCGACAGCGCGTAGAGCACCTCCGGGGCGGAGGCCCGTCCCACCAGGGTGGAGATGACCTGCGCCACGGAGCGCTGGCCATCCAGCAGGGGCACGATGCTCGCGTGCAGCTCGCCCTCCAGCAGGAACTGGGCGCGCTCCCCGACGAGGAAGACGCGCCGCGAGTCGATCACCTCGGCACGCAGGTGGGGCTTGAGGCGGAGGACTCGGTCCATGGGCAGGCGGGCGAGCCTACCCGGGCCCCGTGCCGGTGGATATGATCGGCCGCCGCGAAGGGGGCACGGACGCGCGTGGTAGAACGCCGCGCATGGCCCGCATCTCCCTGTCGACGAGCGCGCGTGTGTCTCCGGAGTCCATGCACCCGCCGCTCCGGCGCCGCGGTGCCACCGGCCTCGTGGAGGTGACGCTGGTGGTGCGCCACGGCTCGCCCCTGCCCACGGTGGAGCAGCTGTGCGTGGATCCTCCGCGCCGCGCGCTCACCCACGAGGAGTTCGAGGCGAAGTACGGCATGTCCTCGAAGGACCTGGCCACCCTCCAGCGCTTCGCGAAGTCCCACGCCCTGCGCGTCGCGTCCGTCCAGCGCGACCGATGCCTCGTGCGCCTCGAGGGGGACGCGGCCGCGGTCCGGAAGGCCTTCGGCGTGGACCTGTGGCGCTACCGGCACGGCGACGCGTCCTACCTGAGCCACACGAAGCCCGTCGAGCTCCCGCGCTCCTTGCACGGCGTGGTGGAGTGGGTGTTCGGCCTGGACACGCGTCCGCTCGTCACGCACAGCATGTCGGCGCTGCCCGTGCCGGTGGAGGCGGCGGCGCAGGCCGGTCTGCGCTCCTACCCACCGCCGGACGTGGCGCGCATGTACCGCTATCCCGCGACGCAGGGCGCTGGCCAGTGCGTGGGCGTCATCGAGCTGACGGGCGGATATCGCCCCGAAGACCTGGACGCGTACCTCGCGTGGATGGGTGTGGAGCGCGAGCCCCCGGTGACGGTGGGGCCCAACAAGCCGACCTTGAGCACGGCCTCCAACGCGGAAGTCACCCTGGACGTGGAGCTGGTGTCCGCGCTGTGTCCGAAGGCGCGCGTGGTCGTCTACAACGCGGGCTCGAAGGACTACTCGCTGACCGACTACCACCGCGTCCTGGCCATGGCGATCAGCGACCGGGAGAACCTGCCGTCGGTGCTCACCACCAGCTGGTCCTTCTACGAAGGCTCGCTCATCCAGCAGGGCGATGAAGCGGCCTTCGAGCGGCTCTTCCGCGAGGCGGCGCTGCTGGGCATCACCGTGTGCGCGGCCTCCGGGGACCTGGGCTCGCAGGTGCCCGTGCCGGGCGGCTCTCCCACGCGGGCCATCACCCTGGCCGCGACGAGCTACCCGGCCGCGAGCGCGCTGGTGCTGGGCTGCGGCGGCACGACGCTTCAGGCCGCCGGGGACGCCATCCTCCACGAGCGGGTGTGGAACCGGCTGGGGGAGGTCATGTCGATGGGCGCGCTGGGGGCCTCCGCGTCCGCGGGCGCGAGCAGCGGCGGGGTCAGCGCCATGAACGCGCTGCCTCCCTACCAGCGCGGGATGAACGTGCCGCACCAGGTGATGACGTCATGGACGAGCGGGGTGTTCGAGTTCGTTTCGTCCACGTCGGGCCGAGGCGTGCCGGACGTCGCGGCCAACGCCGACCTCCACACCGGTTACCAAATCTACTTCAAGGGGCAGAAGGGCGTCGCCGCGGGCACCAGCGCCGCCGCGCCCATGTGGGCCTCGCTCGTCGTCCTCCTCAACGAGTCCCTGGGCCAGCGCGTGGGTTTCCTCCATCCCCGGCTGTACGCGCTCGTCGCGGAGGGCGAGCCCGTCGTCCGCCGCATCACCCACGGCGGCAACGGCGCGTACTTCGCCCGCGAGGACGCGCTGTGGAACGCGTGCACCGGCCTGGGCTCGCCGGATGGAGAGGCGCTGCTCAAGGGGCTGCGCAAGCTCCAGCGCCGCAAGCACTGAAGACTTCGAGCACCCGCCGGGGCCCGCGCCGCCCGGCCCCCGTCGCGTGACAGTGGCGTGTCCGCGGAATCCGGGGTGACGTAGAGTGGCCGCGTGATGGCCCCCCTCCGTCGGGGACTCCGCGGTCCTTCGGTCCGCTGGGAGCGGTGCCCCCGGTGGTGCGTGCGTTGGCGCGGCGGGGACCCCGGCGGTGATCCGCGAACACCCGCGCCCCCTGCTGAAGGGATGGCGCCTGAAGGACTGAACCATGAGCGACACCGCCGCGACCGCGGCCCTGGAACGAAGTGCCTCTCACCGCGCGGCTTGGGTGGCGCGGCTTGGGACCGCGGTGCTGGGCCTGGGCGTGCTCCTGCTCGTCCTTCGCGGAAGCCCGCTGCCGGAGCCGCTGACCGCCACCGCTCCGGCGGAGCGCTTCTCCGCCGCACGCGCCCGGGAGCACCTGCGCTTCATTGGCGCCGGCCCCCACGCCATTGGAACGCCGCGCCACGCGGAGGTGCGGGACTATCTGCAAGCCCGCCTGCGGGACGCAGGCGCGGAGGTCCAGCTCCAGCGCGAGCCCGTCTTCGCACCCGCGCAGGGCGTGCCCCGGCCCGCCGCGACCGTGGAGAACGTCGTGGGGCGGCTGCGGGCGAAGGAGGGGGCGAAGGGCACGACCGTGATGGTCGTGGCCCATTACGACTCCGTGCCCACGGGCCCGGGGGCGTCCGACAACGGGGCCGCCGTCGCGTCCATCCTGGAGGTGGCGCGGGCGCTCCAGCAGGGGCCCGCGCTCGCTGGCGACGTGGTGGTCCTCTTCACGGACGCGGAGGAGCAGCACCTGCTGGGCAGCACCGCCTTCGCGGCCTCCCACCCCTGGGCCCGCGAGACGGGCGTGGTCCTCAACGTGGATGCGCGCGGCGACGCGGGGCCGCTCCTGATGTTCGAGGTCTCTCCGGGCGGTGGCTGGCTCGTGCGCAGGCTCGCCGAGGAGGCCCCGGACGTCGGCGCCGGTTCGCTCTTCACGGCGGTCTACCAGCGCATGCACAACGCCACGGACTTCACGGCGCTGAGACAGGGAGGCTGGCAGGGGCTGAACTTCGCCAACGTGGAGGGGACGCAGGCCTATCACACGCGGCGGGAGACCGTGGACGCGGTGTCCGACGGGCTCCTCCAGCAGCAGGGCGACACGCTGCTCGCGCTCACCCGGCGCATCTCCCGCGAGGCGTCCGTTCCGGAGGGCGAAGAGCTCATCTACTTCAATGCCGGACCGGTGCGCGTCCACTACCCGAGAGCGTGGGCCGTCCCCCTGGCGGCGTTCTGGGGACTGCTGTTCGTGTTCGCGGTCATCCGGGCCCGTCAGCGCAAGCAGCTGCGCCTGTGGGCCGTGGTGCGGGAGGCGCTGCTGCTCGTGTTCGTGGGCTTCCTGGCCAGCAGCCTCGCGCGGCTCGCGTGGCCCCTGCTGCGCGCGCTCCAGCCGGCGTTCCGCGCGGTCAACCGTTCGGAGACGCAGGACAACGCGCGGTTCGTCCTGGCGGTGGTGCTGTTGGTGATGGCGGTGATGGGCGTCGTGCTGTTCATCCGGCGGCGGGCGCCGGTCCTGGAGGTGGCCGCGGGCGGCTGCGTGCCGTGGGCGGTGATCTGCGTCCTCGTGAGCATCGCGCTGCCGGGCGCGAGCGGGCTGTTCCTCTGGCCGCTCGCGGGCATGGTCCTGCTGCTGCTGTGGCTGGGAGGCCGTGGGCCGGAGCCGCTCACCCCGTGGCATGTGCCGCTGTGGGGATTGGCGGCGCTGCCGCTCCTGCTGTTGCTGCCGTCCGTGCTCGCCACCTTCTTCACGGTGCTCCCGCTGGAGCGGGCCGCGGTGCCCTCCGACCTGTTGGTGCTCGGCATCTCGCTGCTGGCGCCCGGCTGGGTCTGGCTGTGGGGCAGGGGATTGCCGTGGGCGTCGGGGGGCGCGGCGCTGGTGGGCCTGGGGCTGCTGGGGTCGCTGGCCGTCGGCCAGCGCTTCGACGCGGAGCACCCGCGCCCCACGGGCCTGCTGTACCTGGTGGACGCGGACACGCGGACCGCGCGCTGGGTGACTTCGGATGCCGTGCTCAACGACTGGACGCGGGCGTACCTTGGAAGCGGCCCGGCGCATGAAGCCGTGGACGCGTTGCCGGAGGTGAAGGGGCCGTTCTGGACCGCGCCCGCGCCCGCGCCCGCGCTGGAGGACGCGCCTCGGGGCCCCACGGTCGACTCGCGGGTGGAGCCCCTGGAAGGAGGGCGCCGGAAGGTGTCGCTCCGCATTACCGCCGCCCATCCGGACGCGGCCTTCGTGGACGTGCAGGTGCTGCCGGGGGATGCGGTCGTGTCCGCGCGGCTAGCGGGTCAGCAGGCCACGGGCGAGGCGCTGCGAACGCGCAACGCGGCCCAGGGCGTCCTCCTCCGCTACTGGGTTCCGCCCGCCGGGGGCTTCGACCTGGAGCTGGAGCTGACGGCGGGCGGCAATCCCACCGTGAGGGTGGGGGAGCACACCTACGCGGTGCCTCCGTCGGTGACGCGGGGGCTGCCCGCGCGGCCGGAGGCCAGCATGTCCGTGCCCTTCGGAGAGGGCCTGGATGAGGGGATGCGGGTGACGCGGACGCTGCGGCTGGAGGCCGCGGCCACCCCGGTGGCTCCTGGCCCGACCCCCTGACGGCCCGGCGTCATCCGCCGGGCGTCACACCTCCACGTCACTCCAGGATGCGCTCCATGCGGAGGAAGGGGCGCTCCGCGTGGATGTTCCGGGCGCGGCAGACGTCGATGAACTTGTTCGATTCGATCATCTGGGGCGCGGTCTCGTCGTACTGGAGCACCATGACGTGGCGCAGCCAGGGCTCCTGGCCCATGGCGTAGATGAACACCTCGTTCGGCTTGAGGTGGTTGAGGATCTCCGTGGCGCGGGCGCTGTCGGAGCCGTTGAGCCGCCGCGACTGGTCCATCTTGCGCGGCAGCGGCTGGCTGAGCAGCGGGCCGTACATCCAGCTCATCGGGCCGCCCTCGCACTCCATGCCCAGGTAGAGCGCATCCAGCGGGCCCACCAACTGCGTGAGGTGCTGGTACAGGCGCGGCTCCAGCGCGTTGGAGTCCGCGGCCATCAGCAGGGACCGGCCGGCCAGACGCACCAGGTGCGCCGTCTTCGCCTGCACGGCCAGGTCGCTGTGCTCACCAATGAAGGGGATGCCCATCAGCGAACCGCCGGGGATGCGGATCTCCTGAAGGTCGTCGATCTCCACCACGTTGCGGAAGCCCGTCTGCTCCAACACCAGCCGCAGCGACGGATCCGCCAGCGAGTACGCGTTCGCGCGGGGCACGACGATGGTGCCGATGCGGTGGCGAAGCTGCAGCAGCGTCTCCATCATCAGGTGGTCTGCGTGACCGTGGGTGATGAGGACGTAGTCGATCTTCTCCGGCAGGTCCGCGTGCGTGAAGCGCCCCTGCTCCGTGGGGAACTCGTAGCTGATGACGGGGTCGGTGAGGACGGAAACCTCGCGCGTCTCCATCAGCACGCACGCGTGGCCGAAGTAGCGCACGCGCACGCCCGGGCCGGTGTACGGCTCTGGCTTGCGCGGCGCCGTCTCCGTGAAGAGGTCCGCGAAGGCCTCCGCGGCCGACGAGGGCACCCCGAGCATCTCCGCGACCCGCCCGGGGCTGCCCGGGGTGTGGCGCATGCGGAAGAGGGCGTCGATGCCTTCGTGCCGGAAGGGCACCTGGAGCCACAGGGGCGAGTCGCCCTCCAGGCGAGGCGTGCTGAAGACGTACTTGCGCGCGTCCCCGGAGACGCGCATCAGCGAGATGCTCTGCGACGACTCCTTGTAGAGGCTGCTGCGGTAGAGCAGCGGCTCCATGATGCGGGCGTTGGCTCGGTGGGCGAGGTCGTAGTTGAGCTCCACGTAGCCGCGGAGCAGGTCCGGCACCTTGGCGTACAGCGGCTCCAGCGACTCACCCTTGGAGCTGGCGAGCAGCTGCTCCAGGTCCGATACGGCCTTGGTGTAGGCCAGCATGTCCGCGTGGTCGCGGGTGGTGCGGTCGAGGAGCGCCTTCACGTCGCCCACGCGCGAGACGGGGTGGTTGATGAAGGGGCCACCCATCAGCGCCGGGTTCTGGAGCGCGGCGACGTGCACGTCCGGGTTCGCGACGAACGACTGCATCAGCTTCAGGTGCAGTCGGGACACGAACAGCGGCGCGGTGGCGGGGGAGATGAGGTACCACCAGACGTACCACTGGTTGAACAGCGGCTCGATGGCGACATCGGGCTTCAGGTACATCGGGCGGTCGAGCATGGAGGGTCTCGCGAGGGGTGCCCGGAGAGGTTCGACCCGGGCGGAGGAAATGGGGCTGCCGATGGAGGCAGGCAGGCATCCGGGGAACTCCGGAAGCATGCGCATCGCGCCCATTTTGATGAATCCCGCGCTGACTTCAAGGTGCTGACGTTCTGGGATGGCCGGTCTTTCTTCATCCTCCGGCTGGGCGGTGTTGAAGCCCTGCCGGAGGAGCCGCTCCATGGCTGATGGCACTGAAGTCAATGGTTCATGGATTGTGGCGTCCTCGGCATAATCACCAGCAAGGCTGCATATTCTCGTTTTCGCGTGCCTTCTGCCACCCTCGCCCTCGCTGGGTGTCCAGGCGGAGCGGCGGCTCGCCAGCGCAGCGTCGACCCCCGGGGAGCTTCGGCCCTGGGCATCATCGTGGGCGAGCGCCAGCGCCCGGAGTGTCGAGCCACGGCGTCCCTCCATCCCGGGCGCTGACGACCTTTCCGAACTCCTCATTCGGCCCGGTGAGCGGGAAGGCCCACTGGAGGACTCCCGCGAGGGACCGGGCCCCCCAGCTCCGCCGCGCCCGCGCGCCCGGTGCCAATGAGGAGCCCATCACCACCAACCCGAAGCACACCCGCTTCCCAGCGTTCATGACATCGCTCCCCCCTGTCTCCGGTGTCCTCGGCCGGGGGAGAGACACTGAGGACATGGATGCGCGCCATGGCTCTGGTGAAAACAAACGTTTGTTATTCCTGGGGCACCGGGGGACGCAAGGGATTGGACGTGGGGCCCCGCGATGCCCGCCTGGAGCGAAACGACGCAGGCTGGGGGAGGACCCTGGCCGCCGCGGGCATCGGTCCCCCCGGTCCGTGCCCCCCCTCGCGGGCTTGTCGCATCTAAACCGTCCACTTCCGTTGAATAAATGTACCGTGGGGCCGTGGAGAGGGCGACGGCGGCAGTGACGCCCTTCAGGCGTCCCCTCATCCGCTTTGACTCCAGGAGCTTCGATGCACCCGATGGTTCGCGCAGCGCTTGCCTCATCCCTGCTGTTCTCGTCCCTCTCCTTCGCCCAGGGGGCGGAGGTGAACATGCAGGTGGACGTCGATGATCAGGACATGCCTTCGGCGCGCATCAACATCCGGGCGTCGGGCATGGACGGCGAGGAGGGGGCCTCCGTGAAGGTCAGGGCGTCGGGCATGGACGGCGAGGAGGGGGCCACCGTGAAGGTGCGCGGCGGCGGCACCCGGATGGACGTGAAGGTGACGGGCGGGACGATGACGGAGACGCGGACGACGACGGAGACGCGGACGACGACGCACTCGGGACGTGACCACGGGGAGCGGATGGGGGGGCGCGAGGTCCACGCCGAGCCTTCGTACCGCGACTGTGGCACGCCTTCGGACGAAGGCTGCAACATGCGGCGGGACGGACAGTTCCCGATGGACGCCAGCACCTGGCGCGGCTTCTACCAGTCGCTCAAGAGCGAGAACAACGAGATCGTCCGGGAGGAGAAGGCGGGCAAGATGCTCCGGCGGGTCTACCTGACCGCGGCGCAGTTCGGCCTGGTGTTGGATCTGTTCCGCAATGAAATCACCCGCCTGGACGTGGCGAAGATGGCCGCGCCCCACGTGGTGGATCCGCAGCACGCGCTGGGCTTCTCGTCCAAGTGGAGGAACTCCATCAGCGGCAGCGAGTACACCGACCTCATCACGGAGCAGTAGACGGGAGCGCTCCAGCGCCCTCCGAACCTTCCCGCCCCCCTGCCCGTGTGAACGAGGCAGGGGGGGCGACGCGTTCACTGCTTCAGCGGCGGCGGCGGGACCACCGCACCCACGCCCCGAGCGCCGCCAGGAAGAGGGGCGCCGTGGGCGTCGAACCGGCGACGGGGTTGCAACCGCAGCCCGACGCTGGCTCGGGCGTCTCATCCACGGGAGCGCCGGCATCCGGAACGCCCGCGTCCACGGACCCTGCGTCGGACCCACCGTCGGGCTCACCGCCATCCGTGCCGCTGCCGCCATCCTGAGGGGCCTCGTCGACGACGGAGAAGCCTCGCTCGGGGGATGGGGCGCTGGAGGCACCTTGGGGACCCACGGCGCTCACGCGCCAGGAGTAGCTCCCCACGGCGAGCGCCTCGTTCACGGCCAGGGTCCTGGTCGTCTCCGTCGTCCTGTACAGGCGAAGGCGGGTGCCCTCCTGGAGGATCTCCAGGTCGTAGGCGAGGGCATCACCATCGACATTCGTGGAAGCGCCCCACCGGAACGTGACGAGCCCTCCTGTCAGGTGGGCGTCCGCCTCCGGCGAGATGAGCACGGGCGCGGACGGCGGATGCTGGATGTTCGTCACCTGGATGGAGACGGTGGCGACGGCGGAGAAGAACTCTCCATCCGACACACGGAAGGAGAAGCTGTCCGGGCCGGAGTAGCGGGCCGCGGGCTGATAGGTCGGGTTGACTCCAAAGCCAGTCAGCGTGCCGTGCTGGGGCGGCGTCAAGAGTTGATAGGTCACGCTCTGTCCATCCGGATCCGTGCCCTGGAGCGTCAGGGCCAGGGGGGTATCCACTGGCGTGGACACGGACTGTCCCACGGCCGCGGGCGGACGGTTGTCATTGAAGGTCACGAGCCGTCCTCGGATCCGGTAGCCCCAGTAGGGCGCGGTCCTGTCGTCGTGCGAGTAGGCGACGAGGGCCGTCCTGCCGGATCCCAGAAACACCACCGCGGGCGTCTCTTCGTTGTCAGTGCTCCCCGCGATGACAAACCCCTGAGGCTCACGAACGATGCCCGCGCTCGTGACCCGCGCCCCGTAGACATTGGAGTCAGGGCTGCTCACCACGCTGTCCTGCCATGTGACCAGGTATTCCGTTCCCATCGAGGCCACCGAGGGGTAGCGCTGGTAGCGCTCCGTGGCGATGACGAACCCCGATGGGTCGAGCCGCGCCCCTGCGCTCGTCACCCGGGCTCCATAGATATGGGGAATGTTCCTCCCGCTGAAGCCTGCCCATGCGACCAGGTAGTCCGTTCCATTCGAAGCCACCGAAGGGAATCGCTGGTTGTATCGCTCCGCGGAGATGACCAGTCCCTCGGGGTCCAGCACCGCACCCGTGCTCGTCACCCGCGAGGCATGGATGTCCCAATCACTGCTGCCGGTCGCCGACCAGGCGACGAGATAGTCCTTGCCGTTGGACGCCACGGCATGGGTGTCGTATTCACCGAGGGAGGGGGTGATGAGGAATGCCGAGGCATCCAGGGCTTCGCCTGCTCCAGAGACCCGCACTCCCGCGAGGAATCGGGGGGTCCACTGCTCCTCGGACGCCTCGAAGACGAGGAGGTAGTCCGTGCCATTGGAGGCCAGCTTGGGGGAGGTGGCGTCCCCAAGGGGCGCGGGGGAGAGGGGACGGCCCCGTGGATTCACCACCTCGCCTGTGCGGGTAATCCGTGTACCGAGAATCCGACCCTGTGGATAGTCAAAGCCCACCCATCCAACCAGGTAGTCGGTCCCATTGGACGCCACCGTGGGGTGGTAGTAGGCCATCCCTTCGGCCATTCCCAAGGCGATCTCGAGTCCCGACGGATCCAGGACCTCGCCCCGGGGGTCGACCCGCACGCCGACGATGCTCTCCCCGAGATTGCGCCGGTCGTACCAGACGACAAGGAAGTCCGTGCCATTCGATGCCACCACGGGTGCGGTCTGTGTGCTGGCCGCCATGGCGAGGATGATCCCCGTTGAATCGAGGATGGCGCCTGCTTGCGTCACCCTCATCCCGAAGGCGTCCCAACCGCTCTCCCAGGCGATGAAGTAGTCCGTCCCGTTGAAGGCCACCGCCGGAGAGTCGCCGCTCGGGGAGAGGGCCTGTCCGGCCACATCGACCACGGTCCCCGCATTCGTGACGCGTGTCCCACGGAGGCCGTTGTAGCCCGAGCGATTGTCCGTCCAGACGACGAAATAGTCCTCCCCGTTTGAAGCAACGGATGGATTGGCCTGCATCTTTTCGGCGGTGGAGATCGCGAACCCGGGGCCGTCCAGCACCGCACCCGTGCTTGTCACCCGCGTCCCGAAGATGTCCGACTCGTCATTGACCGTGTCCTTCCAGGCAACGAGGTAGTCACTGCCATTGGAGGCCACCGAGGGCGTCCGCTGTGAATGCGTCCCCGTGGCCAGCGCGACTCCTTGCGCGTCCAGCACGGCGCCCAGGCCGGAGATCCGTGCCCCGAAGATGTCGCCCACCCCGTCGTTGCGCTCATCCTCCCAGACCACGAAATAGTCCGTGCCGTTGGAGGCCGCGGCGGGCCGGCTCTTCGCGCCCGCCGACGTGGAGATGGCGATCCCCATCGGATCCTCGACGCCACCCGCGCTTGTCACCCGTGAACCGAACACCCCGTTGGTGCCAATCCACGTGACGAAGTAGGCCGTCCCATTGGACGCCACGGCTGGGGAGTACGAGTGCTGCTGGGTGAGGATGAACGGCGCGGTGTCTGGCAGCCCTCCTCCTCCGGTCACCCGTGCGGCCATGGCGCGAGTGGTGGTCCCGGTGCGGTCAATCCAGGCGACCAGGTAGTCCGTACCGTTGGAGGCCACGGAGACATCGGAGACGGAGCTGGTGCCGCGAGAGATGTCGAGGCCCCAGGAGTCCAGCACCGCCCCGGAGTTCGACACGCGGGTCCCGTAGACCTGCATGATGCTCTCTCGGTAGTCCTCCCAAACGACGAGGGAGTCAGCGCCATTCGACGCCACGGCCGGCTTTTCATGGAGTGAGGTCTGCGGCCCTGGCACGGGCTGATCCATGCCGAACTCCGGAGAGATGACGGGCGCCACGGTGGCGGGGAACACGGACGAGGACACCACTTCCGTGGGTACGCGGAGCTGGAGGGTTCCCGCGACGTACCGCGCCTGGAGCGGCGTGCTTCGGCCGGAAGCCTCTACCCAGGCCGCATGGCCGTAGCGAACCCCCAGCCCTGTTTGCTCATCCTTGAAGTGGAGGCCCTTCTCCGTGGCTCCGACATAGGTCAACCCCTTCGCGGGCAGCGTCAGCACCAGCTCCCCCGCGCCCGTGGGCGCCGAGGAGAAGACCCATTCCTGCTGAAGGCCGTCCTCCGTGTTGCGCAGGTGCTCGACGACGCCGTCCCGAACCAGGGTGAGGTCTCCGGTTCGCTCCAATCGTCCCGGCTCCGCCCTCTGCGCGGCGCCCTGGACTCCACGATGCCAGCGCATGGCGCCCAGCCTGAGCGGCGCACCCTTCGTGTTCGCTCTCTGCGCAGGGGCGCGCTGCGCGGGGGGCACCGCGCCAGGGGACATGAAGGGCGACAGTGTCAGCCCCTCGGGTCCTGCCGTCACAGCGTAGGTGGAGTGGCCCCCGCTCCACGCCTGTCCGTCGGGCCGGAAGGCGAAGTGGACCTGTCGCATGACCGCGGAGACATCAAAGGGAGCCTGGGTCGTGAGAGGCGATGATGGCGCCACCTCTGGCGGATCCTTCTCTGGCGTGGAAGAGGACAGACAGGAGAGCAGTGTCACGGCGACGAGCACTCCGAGGAGTGACCGCGACAAGGCGGCGGAGGGGCGAGGCATGATCAGAGGACATCCCGCGAGGGACCCCGGAGCCCTCTGGCGCCGGGGTCGGTGAATGCCAGACGTTGAGTGCGCTGGCTTTACCAGGGCTGTTCGCGGGGAGTGCCTGAAAAGCGGCCCGTGATGAAATCATGAGACCATTTGGATGTGATTGTTTTTTGGAGGGGCGCGACGAACAGGTGCCATGGACGCCGGCCCAGGAGTTCCTCCGGCGGATGACACGCCGCTTCAGCGAGTGGATGAAGAGAACAGGCGGGAGGTGAGCGCCTCGTAGCCTGCGTAGGACAGGGGGATCAGCAGGGCGAAGAAGACGGTGATGCTCGGAAGATAGGGATGGGACAGGGGGGCGCTCGCGTGGGAGGCGATGGTGGCCAAGAGGCGTCCCGGATCCGTCAGCACGTCCCAACTGTTCCAGCGCTCCACCCGGCCCAGGTAGATGCCGTAGCCACACAGGAGCGAGGTGACGCCAACGAAGCCCCACGCCGCCGTCCGGCCCCACCGCGCCTCCAGCCACTGCTTCCAGATCTCCAGCGACAGCAGGCCGAGCAACCACCCGGTGGCGGCGAACAGCGCCAGAAGGGCCGCGTCGAACCAGAGCGGCACCACGGGGCGTGGGTGCAGGTGGATGAAGTCGGTGACGAGGTAGGGCGCGTTGGGAAAGAGCGCGAGCCAGGCGAGGGCCAGCGGTGCCAGGAGCCAGGTCCGCCCGAGGCCTCGCACCATGAGCACCCGTGCGAGCAAGGCCAGGGAGTAGGGCGCCCACGCCAGGAACAGGTTCCACGTCAGGAAGGCGAAGCTGGCGCGCTCGCTCCATTCGAGTCGAAAGGCCAGCAGGCCCACGGCGAGGACGCTGCACAGGGTCGCGGGCAGCAGCCCGTGGCGGTGCAGGACGGAGAGGAGGGTGGGGTGGGGTCGAGGCATGGTGGCGTGTGGCGAGCGAGCCGCGCGCCGTGGCGGAATGGCCACGGTGGGCGGCCCCAGGCAGGGCGTTGACCCGGAGGTCCGTCGCCGGAGCCATCCGAGAGGCCGACCTGGAGCAATCCGCGGGCCAACCTGCTGGCGACGCGACCCTCGCGAGCGGGTTCGAGATGCACCGCGAGCCCCGTCGAGGATTGTCCAGCGGGGCTTAAGGGGCCTTCAGTCCGAGCGCACCTAGTGTGCCTCCGCCGTCGCGCCTATTCGTTTGTTCGTGAGCCTCGTGAAGGAGTCCAAATGAATAGCGATGCGTCAATGCGTTCGTGGTTCGAAGGGAAGGTGGCGTTGGTAACGGGGGCGGGCTCGGGGATCGGCCTGGCGACCGCACGAGCCTTCGCCGAGGCGGGCGCGGCCGTCGTGCTCGCGGACATCCGTGAAGACGCGGCCCGGGTCGTGACTGAACAGTTCAGCACGTGGCGCGACAAGACCCTCTTCGTGCGATGTGACGTGTCCGATGAGGCGCAGGTCAAGGCGCTCGTCGAGCGCACGGTGTCGTCCTTCGGGCGACTCGATGCGGCCTTCAACAACGCAGGCATTCAGGGTCCGGCGACCGATGTCGTCGACGAGGAGGGCGCCCAGTTCGAACGAATCCAGGCCACCAACCTGCGCGGCGTCTGGAACTGCATGAAGCACGAGCTGGTGCGGATGCAAGCACAGGGGAGCGGCGCCATTGTCAACTGCTCGTCCATCGGTGGGCTCATCGGCATCCCGGGGCGTGCGACCTACCACGCGTCGAAGTTCGGCGTGATTGGCATGACCAAGAGCGCGGCGCTCGAGGTCGCGTCGAAGGGCATCCGGATCAACGCCGTCTGTCCGGGCGTCATCGAGACGCCCATGGTCGCGGGGATGCTGGAGAAAGAGCCGGCCGCGATGAAGGAGATCCTTCGTGACCAGCCTATTGGCCGGCTCGGGCGCCCCGAGGAGATCGCCTCGGCGGTGCTCTGGCTCTGCGGCCCGGGAGCGAGCTTTGTCATCGGTCATGCGCTCGCCGTCGACGGCGGATTCACGGCGCACTGAGCTTCAGACCCCATCGTCAACAACACGGAGGCATCTACATGGACAGCGATCAGCGTGACGACTCACGGCGGCTGGAGCGCCGTGCCTTGCTTACGGGAGCGATTCTCGGAACCGCTGCATGCGCGGCGCCGTCCCTCTCCGCCTCCCGGAGCGAGCAGGTCTCGTCGGGGCGTTCTCCATCGCCCCAGTCGTCGGCCTTGAGCCTGGCGGTCATCAGCGAACGCCGCGGACTGGGCTCGGGGCCTTTCCGCATGGAGGTGTCCGCGCTTGGCTTTGGATGCATGGGGCTGAACCATCATCGTGGCGTTGCCCCCGAGCGGAGCGCCATGATCGCCCTGATTCGTCAGGCCGTGGAGCGTGGCGTCACGCTCTTCGACACCGCTGAGGTGTACGGCCCGTTCATCAACGAAGAGCTCGCGGGAGAGGCGCTTGCGCCGTACCGAGGTCGCGTCTGGGTCACGACGAAGTTCGGCCACCGCATCGTCGACGGCAAGCATCTCGAAGGACAGATGAACAGCCGGCCCGACGGCATTCGAAAGGCCGCGGAGGCCTCGCTCAAGCGCCTCCGCGTCGAAGCGATTGACCTCTACTACCAACATCGCGTCGACCCTGAGGTGCCGATCGAAGACGTCGCCGGTGTGGTGAAGGACCTGATTCAAGAGGGCAAGGTGAAGCGGTTTGGACTCTGCGAAGTTGGCGCGCAGACCATCCGTCGGGCCCATGCGGTTCAGCCGGTGACCGCGGTCCAGAGTGAGTACTCCCTGATGTGGAGGGAGCCGGAGAACGGCGTTCTGCCCGTGCTCGAGGAACTGGGGATCGGCTTCGTTCCCTACAGCCCGCTGAACCGGGGCTTCCTGGGCGGCGCACTGAATGAGTACACGCGCTTTGACTCCGGCAACGACAACCGCAACACCCTGCCTCGGTTCACGCCAGAGGCAATGCGGGCGAATACGGCCATCGTGGAGACGCTCAGTCGCTTCGGCAGGAGCAGGGGGGCGACGCCGGCACAGGTCGCGCTGGCGTGGCTGCTCGCGCGGAAACCGTGGATCGTTCCCATTCCGGGCACGACCAAGCTGGCGCGCCTCGAAGAGAACTTGCGGGCCGCCGAGATGAAGCTGACGCCCGACGAGCTCCGCGACCTGGAGGCGGCGGTCTCGAAGGTTGAAATCGTAGGCGCTCGATATCCCGTCGAGCAGCAGCGACAGGTGGGGCAGTGAGCCGACCCCACTTCGGAGCGCAGGGGGCGGTTGGCGCAGGCGGAGTGGGGTCGTTCTTGTTCAGGCCGACGGCACGCTGATCTTCTGAGACCGGCTTTGGTGCTGTGCTCTCGGTGCGCGTGATGGTTGTATGGGAGCGAGCGCAGCTCAGCTTACGAGGAGTGCATGGCCCAAACCGTTCGGACGAAGAGGGTGGGACGTGTCATTGCCTGGCTGACGGGTGTCGCCGCTCTCTGTGGCGGGGCTCTCTTTCTTGATGGGCTGGGAGAGCCCTACGAGCAGGCCTGCGGCAGCCTCAAATGCGAGATGAGCTGTCTCATCACGAAGGGGGCGCTGAGCCGCGACAAGTGCGTCTACGGAGAATGCAGCTGCAGCCAGTGAGCCACGACGACCAGCGCCGCCGCCTCGCTCTCGGCAGTACGCGGAGGTGGGATAGGCCTGTCCACGTCGCGCCAGCGCGCACTTGCTGCCTCGTGGGGCCCGTTGCCCCCGGCCCGACAATTTCCTGAGTCGGGCCGGGGACTTGAGCTGTGACCCCGACAGGAATCGAACCTGTGGCCTGCGGTTTAGGAAACCGCTGGGCCCGCTGTCTCGCGCTTTCTCGCAATTCCTCAACCATGCCCGGCATCGCTATCCCTTTGCTTTCATTCGGGTTGTTACCGTCGGGTGGATTCTCGCCACTCCCCACTGAACCCCGCCCAGCCCCAGGATTTTCTCCCACAGGACTCCCAGGCTTTGCCGTCGGCATCAGGATGGCGCCCACCGCGTTCGCGCCCCGGCGAAGGTGCTCGGGCAGGGCGCGCGCGTACCGCGCTTGCGTCAGCTTCGGGTCGCTGTGGCCGAGCACCTTCTGAACGAAGTGGATGTCACCCGTCGTGGCGTAGCCGAGGGTCGCGTAGGTGGACCGCAGCTCCTTGAACCGCAGTGAGATTGGGACCTCCTTCCAGCGCGCGGACCGTCCGCAGCGTGGGCATGCGAGGACTGCCCGCATGGACACCATGTCCCCCTTCCATCCGCATGCCGTACGGAAGCAGTACGGCTGCGTGCCCTGAATGAGACCAGCCCGAACGCATGCCCGCGCAATGACGTCGTGGGCACGCCAGTTGTTGGTGTACTGCGCTCCGTTCTGTCGGCAGAAGAGGTACTTCCCAGGCGTCTTGAGCTGTTGCTCCAGCAGAGAGACAAGAACCTCCGGGATGGGAACTCGCCGGTCCTTGTTGTTCTTCGGGCCTCGAATGAGGACATAGCGCTCAGCGATGTGCGTGTCGTCCTTGAGTGCTTTCCGGACTTCAGCCTTGCGCGTACCGGTGAGCGTGCTGAACAACGCCGCGGCCGCGAGGTGCGGCTTCATCACCTCAATGAGGCGGGTGAACTGGTCGGGGTCGAAGAATCCAGGTTCGCGCTCGGGGACATCGACTTGCCCGGCCTCCTTGAATGGGTTGTCGCCAGTGAAGGACTTCGCCGTCTCAGTCAGGAACGTGTACAGGCCCTGGCCGGCCATCCGCACATGCTCTCGCGACTGAGGCGAGAGATGCGAGAGGGCTGCAAGCAGCTTGAGCACATCAAGGGGCAGGACATCCTTGAGGAGCCTCGTCCCCAGCGCCTTCTCGACGTGGGCCAGGAGCTCCCGCTGCCGCTTCTTCGTCTTGTACTCCTGGGGCAGCGTCTCCAGACGCAGCGCGATCCCCTCGGACACCGTGAGGTCGGGCTTGGGGGCCTCCTCGAGCCCGTTGCGGATGCGCCAGGCCTTCTGCTCGGCTGCATCCGCGAGCCTCTTGGCCTCGGTCTTCGTCGCTGCGGGGAGTCGCTGCTTGAAGGGGCGGCCCCTCTCGTCCACCCAGCCGCCGTACCAGCTCTTCCTCCTCTGAAATACGTACGCCATGGCCTAGTGCTCCCCGCCGCGGCTCTGCTTCTCACGCCAGTCCATGAGCGCCGACGGGCTGAAGCGCAGGAGTCCCCCCAGCTTGAAGCTGGGCAGCGTGCCCGCCGCAGCCCAGCGATACAGCGTCTTCTCCGACACGCCGAGAAACTGCGCGGCGCGGCGCACGTCCCAGGCGTCCTCCAATGCTCCGTTGCTGACTGCGCTATTCATCGACTCCCCCGCTCGGACGACACTGAACAAGATGATAGGTCAAGAAGGTGGGCAACGACCCCAAGGGTCGAAGCCTCGTCCGCAGCCGTTTGCGGGCACATGCCCGCCTCCGGTCGCGCGCGCGTTGAGCACGCGCCGTGCCAGCGGCGTGAAGAGGAGCGCTGATGTCGGTTCGTCTCGCGGCGAGACAGGGGTCCAGCGCACGAGACGGTGCAGGTGCCGAACCGTTGGAGCTGTCGTTGGGATGGCCGTCGTGCCCTGCGTGACCCATGCGAACCCCACCCAGAAACAAAGTGGCACTCCGTCGGCGGAGATCAGTAACGCCGACGGAGCGCCGTGGGGCGGGTGTCCCGACATCACTCGGGTGCACCGGCCTTTTCTGGCGGCCCTCGCACCCGGAACGGGGCGCTAGCCAAAGCTCGATTTGGGAGACGACTCGCCGCTGATCTCACTGCTTCAGCGAATCGTTGGAACGACTAAAACCTGAACTAGGGGTAACACCAGTCAGAGCGTTGCGCAAGTAGGCAGCGCAACGCGCGCGGCACTTACTCCTGGCCAATGGGGCGGTAGCACTTCCCCCGGTACTCGTACTGCTTGTCTCCGCACGGAGCCTTCTTCGAGGTTTCCACCCAGCAGCCGCCGTTGATGAACTGCTCGCTCGCGTCGGTGTCGCAGTCCTTTGTCTTCTGCCCTTTGAAGGGCCGCTTGGGGACCTCCAGCGACATCTCGGGAGCGTCGGACGTGGATGCCAGGAAGACGAGGCCGCCCGCTGGCTGGTTGCCGCCGCCATCGGGAGACATCTCCGGCGCGCGGTGGGGCATCATGATGGAACCCAAGATTGCCGCCCCTGCGAGCACAATGGAGACGTAGCCGCTTGTCAGCGCGCCTCCCCAGGTCCTCGCAAGTGCCCTACGCGCGCGCCTCCAGTACCTGCGCGAGCGCAGGATAGGTCCGCGGGGCCGAGCTGGTGCGCGCAGGTGCGCCATTGTGGCGGCCAGTTCGCTGCGCGTGCAGGTGGATTGCACCATCGCCTTGGCGAGGCTCAAGGCACCCTCCGCAACGCGCGCCGCGTCCGCGTCGGATGCAGCCTCCGACACGTTGGCCAGCCGGACACGGACTCGCGAGGGCGCATCCTCTGTCGCTGCTCGCGCGGAGACGACCAGGTCCACATCCACGTCCGGGTGGAAGTCCGGGTGACGTCCCGTGGCATGAAGGTCGAGCGACGGCGCGCCCGTCCTGGCGTCGCGCACCTGGTACAGGCGGCCCAACAGGATACGCCGATAGCGGCGGATGATGATGTCGAGCGGACGCTCACGGCTCCCCACGCGCGGGGCCTTCGTGCTGCTGCCTCCGCTGCGCAGGGACACCGACTCCGGACCCCGCCAGATATTCTCTGCCTGTCGCATACGCCCTCGCTCGGTCGCCTAGCGCCGTGGCGCCCGCCACCTTCCCAAGGGAGCATGCGCGCATCGAAATGTATCCCAAGTGGGATTCAAGTCAAGAGGGCTGGGTTGCAGGTGGGACTCACATTGGGATACAAATGTGCTGCGCACGGAGGTGCCGATGCTGTTCGAGCCCGAGGAAGAGAAGTTCGACGACCAGTTCAGCATGCGCGCCCCCGCCTCCCTCAACGAACGCGCCAAGGCGATGAAGGAGGCAGAGCGACTTCGCTCCATCAACAGCGCGCGCGTCAAGGCGATGCTCCTCGGCTTCAGCGTGTTCGACTGCCTGTCCAAGCATGCGGATGCGGTTCGTGCCCTGGCGGCTAGCGAGCGTCTCGGGCCTGACGAGGTTGCGGTCCGCTTGCTGGAGGAGGCCCTTGCCGCTCGGGAGCGAAAGCGGCGGTAGGCCTGGTGGCACCCCTTCTCCTGCCGGAGGAGGGCCGATGCGACCCCGCCGACCCACGAAGCCGTCACTGGATCTGCAACGTCACCGGCAGGTCCGCGCGGACTACCTGCGCGACCTCGCCCGCCTCCAGGGCGTGGCCGAGCCGCCGCCCCAGCCGCGCGAGGTGCCTCCGGAGGAGCGCTGCCCCACCTGCGGCGGACCGACCTTCGTCATGAGCTACGGCCGGGTGTGCAGCCTCGGGCTGCACGATGGGTGAGCCAGGGACTGGCCGCATTGTCCGCGCGCGGCTTTGGGTGCTACGCATCGCGGCAGGAGGTGGTTCCCGTGATGCGGATGCTTGCCATTGCCATAGCGCTGTCAACCGTTGCTTGCTCCAAGGGGCTCGACACCATCGAGTCCGCCGAGGCATTTGCGAAGACGCGCGGCGTCGTGCTTACCGAGAAGACGGAGGACGCCAAGCAGATGGTGGCGCCACGCTGCTTCGACTATCAGTCCGGCGCATCGAAGGTCGGAATTCTCCAGTTCAACTCTGTAGACGCCGCGCGGAAATGGAAGGAGACGATGGATGGAATCCCGCTTGAGCCTGCCCAGCGGATTCAGCATGGCGCCATCGTCTTCGAGGTACGCGGCGAGTCCGATGCGGAGAAACAGAAGGTCGCTGCCGCGCTTCAGCCTTGAGTCTCACGCCTCCGCGCGGAAGCGCACGCCGTCGAGGTTGAACTCCGTCGTGCTGCCGGAGATGGGCGTCACGGAGCCGTCGGACGTGATGCGCACGCGGCCGACGACGGCGCCGCAGTCCACGAGGAGGCGCTGCTCATTGAGTGGCCGGTAGCCTGCCGGGAGCACGAACGCTGCGCTTCCCATGGTGCCGGACTTCATTCCGCCGCCGAGCACCACGTCTCCCGCGGAGTTCTTGTAGTAGTTCGGGTTGCGTGGGGCGCCGGCGCCCACCCAGCCGGAGGCGCTAATCATCGACGCCTGCTGGTAGTCCTGGGGGCGGGGCTGCCACGCGACGCGCGCGGAGTCCACGTAGAGCGTGTACGCCAGAGGGTTGGCCTTGCCCACGAAGAGCTGCGCGTACCGGGCCCCGAAGGGCGCCACCACGTTGGCGCCGCGCCCCAGCTCCTGCCACGAACCCAAGGACGCCTGGACCTGGTCCACCACGACTGCGCTGATGAAACCGAACGAAGCGTCGAGCCAGCGGATGAACAGGATGCCCTGGTGGGCGGGATTGACGGCCTCGCTGCCCTTGCTGACCATCGCGCTGGGGAAGAGCAGATCCCCCGGCCTGACGACGAAGGGCTGGCTGCCCAGGAGCGTGGCCAGGAGCGTCGGCGCGAGGCGTACGGAGCGCAAGCCGCTGAACACGGTGGAACCGGTGGCGCCGTCGAAGGCGTCCACGCCCCACGTCCCGGGGGAGAGGCTCCATCCGTCTGGCGGTGCGGCCGGGTCGCTGAGCGCCTCGAAGTCGGCGTTGAGCGGTAGCACCGCCCACGTCACGTTGGGTGCGAGCATGGCCGGCGCGACGTACCTGGGCGCGAGCGTCACCTCCGCGCTGGCCGGTCCCGCGTTGCCCTTCAGGTCGCGGGGGATGACGCGCGCGTAGTAGGCGCGGCCGGCCACCAGGTCGGCCACCTCGAAGCGCGTGGCGCGGCTGGTGGCTCGGTATGTCGCCTGGGACGGAATGAAGCTGGACGAGCTGCTGACGTGCAGTTCGTAGGAGTCCCATGCGGGCCCGTCAGCGGCAGGCGTCCAGGCGAGACTGAAGCCGTTGACGGTGTTCGCCGCCACGAACCCCGACGGCGCCGCGGGCCCGGTGAAGGTGGCGGACTGCGCGATGCCGGGGCGCGCGTCCCTCTCCATCCACTCCGCGCGGCTCGTGCACGGGCGGCCCTGTAGCTGGAGCTTCGTGCGTGCTTCACCGGAGGTGGCGCACTCGAACTCCACGGAGACGATGCCCAGGCGCTGAGTCACATCGAAGTGCACGCCGTCGGGCAGCACCTGCACCAGGTCCGCCGCATGGAGGTACCAGTGGATGCCGGGCAACGTCAGCGACAGGCTGAGCGCCGACTCGGACAGGTCGGCAATGGCCGCGTCCGCTAGGCGCTGCGCCTCCGCGGCGGTGTCGATGAGACTGGAGCCGCCCTCGGCCACCTGCATCCACCGGCGCCCGTACAGCGCGACGCTGGTGGGGTTGGTGGACGTCACCGTCTTGCGCTTCTTCTCGCCACCGACGTCCTTGTCCAGCTTGTCCATGTACACGACCTCCACGACGTTGCGGACGTGCTCCAGACTTCGCTTCAGCTCGCTGACCTCCAACACGTTGTCCGGGCCGAAGGTGGCGACGGGCGTGTCCGTCAGTCGGTCCGGGCTCCAGATCGTCAGCGCGAAGGCGGCCGCGTCCTCGCGCCAGCGCATGCGCACGTCCCATCCAATCTGCTCCGCGAGAAAGCGCACGGCATCGAGGAGCGGCTCGCGCTCCTGCACGTAGGGGCCGCGCACCGACGACGGATTGACGGGCGTGTAGAGGCCGAAGGCAGACATGCCGTTGTCGTTGAGGATGGACTGGATGACGGACTGGACAGGCGTGCCCGCGGCACTGCCGTAGTTGCGCTCCACCTCCGCCCACGTGTCTTGGAGGAGTCCGCCCAGGTCGCGCCCGGTGATGCGCAGCTCCTCGCCGCCGGCGTCCACCTCGTCGATGCGGCCGCGCCACACCTCGCGCCAGGCGCCTGCGGGCACGTCCACGCGGCGCGTGTCGAGCGGCACCGTTGCCACCTCAACGCGCCAGTAGGCGCCCTCGCGCAGCAGCGGCTGGTAGCTGCCGTCCACCGTGTTGAGAACGCTCCCGACCACGAGGGGCGAGAGGCTGAGGCGCTTGCCGTCCGGGCCGTTGCGCACCACGGAGGCACTGGCATCAGACACTGGCGCGTCGATGCTGTCCGACCAACTCACGCCGAGCAGGTAGTCTCCGGGCAGGAGGGTGGAGAGGTCTGTCCACGCGGCGCCACGCTGCACCATCACGCGCGGGTGCGAGCCGAAGCCCGCGGGGCAGGTGATGGCCGCTACCTCGGCCGTCGTAAGAGTGCGCATGTCAGGTGCCCTCCGGCAGTTGCAGCAGCTCAAAGTCGAGGTACTGGCCCTGCACCCGCGCGCCGTCCTCGTCGTACTCCACGGCGGCGGCGTCACCCGCCGTGCCCAGCACGCGGGCGGGTTCGGGGAGTCCGGTGCCATCAGCGCGGTGGTACGGCAGCGGGCCCCAGGGGGCCGTCGCGGCGGCCCACTGAGGCACCCACGCGCGCGGCATCGTGTACGGCAGGTAGACGAGGTCGCTCACCGCGATGTCATCGGCGGTGGCGCGCACCGTCAGCGTGCCCCCCGAGATGGAGATGACCAGCCCCACCTCACCATCCAGGTCATCCACGATGCCCAGCTCCGAGCCATTGGCGTAGAGCTCGTCAGGCCCGAAGAGCAGCGCCACGTGCATCCAGCCGGGGCCGATGGACGGGCCGCGCACCCAGCAGCCGACGGTGGCGTCTGCGCGCGTGCCCAGCGCCCACGTCACCGCCTCGTGCGGGTTGAGGTACATGGCGCCCTGCCCCCATCGCCCCGAGATGTCCGTGCCTGCCTGGGGCACTCCAGTCAGGAGCGACGGCACCGCGCCCTTGCTGGAGGTGTAGGCGTTGACGGCCGCGTGCCCGAAGGCCCAGCTGTGCCCCTCGCCGTCGATGAGGCGGCGCAGGGCCTGGGCCTCCGCCATCGGCAGGGGCGGCGTACCGGCGGACCACGTGTTGATGCGCGCGCGGGTGCCGCTCATCGCCCAGCCGGAGTACGTGCGCACGCGCGGGCCCAGCAGCGTGGGCTTCTGGGTGAGCCCCTTGGACGCGGAGCACCGGACCTCGATGCCGCTGAGGGTGAGATAGGCCATGCCCTTGGAGAAGGGGCGGGCGTGGTGCGTCCCTCGCTATGGAGGTGTCGTGCCCAGGCGTGCTGTGCGCGGCACTCGGCGGTGCGCGGCGATGCTTGGCGGCAACGTGCGGCAATATCCGACTGGATACCTGTGCAGTCGTACCTGCGAGAACCAACCTGGTTAGTTGACAGGGTTGGGAGTGGCGACCTACGACAGGCGGTCAGGCCGTCGGTGCGGATTGGGGGTGACTGATAGCCTGCGCGGGGGGGCTGAGCCCTTCGCGAGGTGTTTCTTTCGAGGGAGCCCCATGTCCAGTTGCAAGCCCAGCAGTCTGCAGACGTTCGAGTTCGAGTCCAACCAGAAGGTTCGCACTGTCACCGGCCTCGACGGTGAACCGTGGTTTGTGGCCAAGGATGTCGCGGAGGCTCTGGAGTACCGCATGGCCAGCGACATGACTCGGACGCTGGCGGAGGATGAGAAGGGTACGCACGTCGTGCGTACCCCTGGGGGAGAGCAGGAGATGACAGTGATGAGCGAGCCGGGCCTGTACCGCGCCGTCTTCCTGTCGAAGTCGGCGAAAGCCGAGCCCTTCCGCCGTTGGGTGACGGAGGTTCTGCGTTCGATCCGCAAGACCGGCTCCTTCTCCATGCCAGGCGTGCAGCCCGCGGCGCAGGCCCGCGCGCTGCCGACACCCACCGAGGAGAAGGTGGCCGCGCACTTCCTGGCGATGGACCTTCTCGCCCGCCGACCCGGAGTCCGGGCGGGCATCGCCATGGCTGTGGGCCTGGAGGCGATTCACACGGACACGGGGCTCACGATGGAGCCCTACCGCAAGGCGCTTCCTCCGGCTGCCGGACCCATTGCCGACTTGAATCCGACGAGGCTGGCTGTGGCGCTGGGTATGCCGAAGAACAACGGCAGCGCCGCGAAGGTGAACCGCGCACTGACGAAGCTTGGCCTCCACGAGAAGGACGGTCGCAACTCCTGGTGCCTCACGAAGAAGGGGGCGGCATTCGGTGAGCAGCTCCCGTTCAAGAACGGGGGCCGGTCCGGCTACCAGATTCTCTGGCTGCCCTCTGTCCTCGACCTGCTCCGCCCCGAGTTCCCATCGAAGACGTGAGCGTAGGCCCCCTCGCTGGAAGCGGCACGGCCCGCCCCGGACACCCAGGGCGGGCCCAGCGCTACGCGTACCGGGGCGAGACTGCAGCGGACGTGCCGTACCGGCGGATGTTGAGCCTTCGCATGGCGTCGTCCACCGTCTGCATCGACGTCTCGATGGCCTCGTCGATGTCGTAGCCCACCACCGTGAGGTTGATGGCGGGCAACAGTGGGAAGGCGACGGTGAGTCCGTCAGGCGCGGACACCGGGTCGCCCACCGTCGTGGACGGCGGCGTGGGCGCCTTGCTGCCGGGGGACGTGTTCGGCCCGTCCTGCTCGTCCTGTGTCTCAAAACGCCGGAGCGCCACCTTCCAGATGTCGGGCACGTTGGACAACGCCTCGTTGACGTCCTGGAGCGCGTCGCGGTTCTTCATGACTTCCGCCGTCTCCTCGGCCTTGGCCATGGCCGCGTCCCAGGTGAGCCCCTCCAGCTCCTGGAGCGACTTCGCCAGCGCTTCGGTGTCGAACTTCGCGGACTCCATGCTGCTCGCCCAACCCTTGAGAAAGCCGAGTGGGTGAGCCCCGAAGATGGAGATGTCCCCCAGCTTCTTGAACACCCACTGGATGGCCGAGATGATGCCGTTCCAGACGCTGGCGATGCCCTTGATGATGTATCCGATTGAGAGGCCCACGTACCGGAGGACCTCAAAGAGCCCGTGCAGGACGACGTTCAGCAACCACTTGAGCGGCTTCTCCAGGGCACCGAGCGCACTGTTGAGCATCGCGAAGGTGGGGGCGAGAGCTTCGAGCACCGCACCCACCATGACGAGGACCGGGGCGATGGACTCCATCGCGCGCCCCATCGCCTCCAGCACGGGCGAGATGATTTTCGACAGCATCTGCACGATGTATCCGACCGCGCCGACGATGGGCTTGAGCCCTGTAGCAGCGGCGCCGAAGAGGTTGGACAGCTCCTTGATGACGCCGTTCATCACCTCGATGACCTCGGCCATCTGGTCGCTGCCCATGAATAGCTCCGCCACCACGGCGATGATGGCGCCCCAGACGCCTCCCGCCTGAAAGCCCTGCATGGCAGTGTTGATGACGTTGCCCAACTCGCCAAGGCTCGCGATGAAGCCGTTGATGAGGTTGGCCTTCGCGGCGTCAGCCGCTGCCTTTGCATCCTCGGCTGCCTTGCGGATGGCCTCCGCGAGCGCCTCGGCGTTGTCCTTGATCATCTTGTTGTAGGCAGCCATGGCCGGAGAGCCCAGCCCGCCACGCAGGCGCTCCGCGAAGCGCTCCGTTCCTTTGTTGCCTGCGGCGGACACCTCAATGCCGTTCTCATCTGCGGTGCGCAGGGTGGCCGTCTCGTTCCCGTTGAAGAGCGAATTGATGACGGACTTCAGCTCCTCCATCTTCCCCTTCCACTCCTCGACCGTCTTTGAGTTGAGGACGGCCGCCACGATGTCCTGGATGCCGGAGAGGGAGTGCTGAATGCCAACGCTCGCCATGTCCTTCGCGGCGCCCAGGGCGTCCTTCGCGCCGTCGGTCGCCTTTTGGACCAGCGCTGTTGCGCCCTTGGTGAACTCCGAGGTGGCCTTGTCGAGGCTGTCGCTCGCGGCGTTTCCAACGGCGCCCAACGCCGCCTTGATTTCCTGCTTGAGTTGCTTCCCCGTCAGCCCCTCAAGCGGCATGAACGCTCCCGCCACACCCTGCATTCTGGCCGCCTCGGCTATGGGACGGATAATGCGGGCTGCACCGGCCACCAGGAAGGCGACGAAGTCGAGGGACCGGTCCACCATGGCTTCGACGGCGCCCGCTACGATGCTGAAGGCAAGGCGGAAGATGTTCGCGAGCTTCAAGCCGAGGTCGCTCAAGCCTGCCATCATTTCAGCGATGGACTCGGACATCGCGCTCCATGCCTCCTTGGCCAAGTACTTGATGTCACCCCACGACTTGTAGACGCTGCCGACGAGCAGGGCGATGCCCGCGAGCGCGGCGACGACGGCCAGGATAGGGATGGCCGCTGCGGCGAAGCTCATGGCCATTCGCCCAACGCTACTCAGGAGTGAGGGGACGGACTTCGCGAAGTCCGCCACCGCGGAGCCCAGCCCGCCGACGCCGGACTTCATGCCAGCCAGGGCATTGCCGATGTCCACCTTCGCCAGCGCCTGGAAAGACTGGAAGGCCTTGCCCGCGCCGGCACCCAGGTGCGTGAACACCGGAAGGACCTGCTTGGTCATTCCCAGGAAGACGCCGAAGCCCTTGAAGAGTCCCTCCATGGTACCCGCGAGCTTGCCGATGGCACCGATGCCGAGGCCCACGCCGGCCACCCACCCCGCCATACTGGCCGCCGCCCTCTTCGTGGCAGGCGAGAGGGACTGGAGCTTCGCCACCACCTGCTCGATGAAGTGCGAGACCTGCTTCACCAGCGGCATGAAGAGGTCCCCCAGCTCCGCGGCGAGCGTGATGAGCAGCGCCTTGATGTGCTCGGTCTGCTCCTTCATCGCCGCATTGGACTCGCCTGCCGCCGCCACCGCAGCGGCGATGCCTGCGGCGACGACGGCGCCGATTTTTCCGATGGGATCCGTGGCCTCCTTCACAGCCTTGGCGACCTTCTCTGCCTGCTTCACCAGCTTCCCCAGCGAAGCCACTGCCTCACCAATCGACGCAGTGACGGCGACGTAGAGGTCTCCGACCTTCAATGCCATGACAGGACTCCCAGGGGACTACGCCTACCGCTTCGGCGCGGGCTTCGGGCCGAAGCGGTAGACGGTGGTGTTGGTGCTCGGTGAGGCGGTGCGCGGGGAACCGGAGGCGCCCGTTTTCGGGAAGCGCTTCTCCATCTCCTCGCGCTCCTGCTCGCTGTAGGCCAGCAGGTTCACGACGTCGGACCAGGGCCAGCTGCGAACCTCTTCGGGTGCGCAGTGCATCATTTTCGCCACCCCGTAGATGGCGCTCAGTTCGGGGTGGCTTCGGAGTTTCCCTTGGCCTCCTCCACCGTCTGGCCACCGAAGGCGGCGGTGAAGTCCTTGCCGTACTCGTCCAGCCAGGGCTCGTGCTTCACGGCCTCCAGGTCCTCGGGACCCAGGACGCGCCGGAAGCCGCCCGGGTGGTAGAGGCACATGATGGCGACCCGGGCCACGAAGTACATGCCGGCATCCGGGCTGGTGGCCTCGTTCTTGTCGTCGACTTCTCCGGCCTTCTTGGCGCTCTCCAGCGCGGCCGTCTTGTCGCCCGACGAAGGCTCGCAGATGTCGTAGTCCGCACCCTCGATGGTGATGCGCTTCACGAACTTGCGGCGGGTTCCGATGGGCTTGCGGTACACGGGGGTGTCGTTCATGTCTGTCTTCTCCAGATTGAAGGGGTACGAAGTGAGGAAAGGGGCGGCTACACCTTGACGGGCGCGCCCTGGCCGGTGAGGGAGACCTTGAGCGGCTCGACGTCCGTCATCGCGCCGCCCGTCTCGAAGCTCGTCACCTTCACGCGGTAGCGCGTGCCCTGGCCTCCCGCCGTTGCTTCAGCGTCCGTGATGACAGTGAGGTACCCGTCAAGGCCGCTGAGAAAGTGCGTCTCCAGGCGGTTCTGCGCGGCGTTGTCCTTCAGCCGGTGGCCGGTGATGGTGCCGGTGAAGCTGCGCATGGTGGTGGCGCTCGTCTTCCAACCGGCCTCCGCGCTGCCCATGTAGTTCTTGTCCACCGTGTCGGCGGTCAGAGGGATGGACAGCTCCGAGAGACCGTCGAGGCGGTCCGCTTCGGAGAGCGCCCCGGAGGGGACGGTGGTGGTGAAGTAGGCGTCCTGGGCCTGGATGATGGTGGGTTCAGACACGGTGCAATTCCTTTCACTTCGGCGGGAAAAACTCTTTCAGAGCCTGCTCAAGGGCTGCCTTCACGCTCTTGCGGCCGAGGGAGCGCGAGCGGCGGAATGCCTGCTTGAGAAAGTGCGGCGGGGGTTCGGTCTGCCGGTCCCAGTGCACGCCCTCGTGGATGGCGCCGGCCGCGTGGTGCGCGTAGCCCGCCACCCAGGTGACGGAGAGGCGCCGGTCCATCCGGAACTCGGGGCCATCAACGAAGCCCGTGTCCGCGAGAGGGCGCGTCTCGGCCTTCTCATTCATGTGCTCGTCGTACTCGACGGTGCTGGTGCCGCGCGGCACGTCGAACTGGGAGAGGTCCAGCGCGTGGCGCACGGTCGCGTAGCAGGCATCCCCCATCTTGCGCAGCACCGGCTCCGGGTGCTGGCGCAGCTTGAGGAGCGGAGCGAGGTCGAGCTTCACGCGGACAGGCATGCCTCCAAGAAGGGGCGGCCTCCGGCGTCAGGCGGCGTAGGCCAAGGTGACGGTGAAGACGAAGCGGTGCCGGTGGTTGTCGTCCGCGCCCAGGTACGACGGCATGCCCTGCGCGCGGCAGGAGACGTAGCCGGGCACGGCCGCCAGGTGCAGGACGCTCCAGCACTGTCGCGCCAGTGTCTGGGCATCCGGGTACGTGAGTGCGCGCACCAGCACCTGGACGTCTGGCTGGAGGAAGCTTCTCCCCGTGCCCATGTAGTCCTCGGGCGCGTCGCCCGGCACCTCGCGCACGGCCACCACCTGGGGCGGCGCGCTGAGGGGCCAGGGCCCGCGGTAGAGGCTGGGCGGGGAAGACGTCCGGGAGATGCCCAGGCCCGCCGCGTCCAACACCTCGGCCACGTGGAGCTCGACGTCTCGCAGCTCGGCGCCCATCAGACGTACACCTCGTAGTGGTCCAGCGCCCCGCGGATGTCGAAACACGGAGTGATGCGCAGTGGGCGGCGCCGCGTGGCGAGGTCGCCCGGCGTGGTGCCGGGCAGCCAGAGGGCGTCCCCGGGCTTCACCTCCACCGTGGTGAAGAGGACGGCCTCGGAGGTGGCGTCGGTGCCGTCGGAGGTGACGAGGCGCTTCGTGCTGCCCTCGAAGCGGCAGGCGTGCACGGTGGGCGCGGAGAAGTCCTCCTGCCCGCGGTCGTTGGCGCCCAGGAAGCGCGCGAGGCCGAAGCGCTGCCGGAGACGGTGGCCCAGCAGCATCACGCCGCCCCCTGGCGCGGGCGCCGGTAGCGGGCCACCAGGCGCCGCGCGCGAGCGGGCACCGCGGGGAGCTGCCCGTCCTCGTCGGTGGCGCGCGTCAGGGACGTGCCGCCGATGGACTCGGAGACGGCCTCCTCCGCGCCGTCCCCGCTCACCAGCACGCCCACCACCATCTGCGCGGCGAGCTGGAGGTCCGCCGGCAGGTCCACCACCAGGGCCGCGTCCAGGGCCGCCTGGCCGGGCGTCACCCAGCCCGCGTCGTAGGTGACGACGAGGGCGCCCGTGTCCTCCACGTGCAGCGGCGTGGAGGACACGCCGGGCGACCAGGTGCCGGTGAAGGGCCATGCCTCGCCGCGCGCCACCACGCGGCCCATGAGGGCGGACTCCAGGGCGTAGGCGGTGGCGGGCAGCTCCGCACCGTACACCTCCACGCGCGTCACCTGGCGCACGCCCCCGGAGCGCAGCCAGAGGTAGCGCCCGCCCGCGCTGGCCACGGACTCCACCACGGCCATGCGGCGGTGCAGCGGGTAGCCCACGTGCGCCGCCAGGGCCAGGGACGCGGCGGAAATCAGCAGGGGCAGGCGCTCGGGGTCGGCCGCGTCGCGCACGGTGGCGGGCAGCTGGGCGGCGGTGAGCAGGTCCTCGACGGCAGACATGGGGCACCTCGGGCAGAAAGAGGGCCGGGGCGGCACGAGGCCACCCCGGCCCGGGCAGGCACGGGAGGGGGAAGGCGTGCCCGCCGCTACACGGGGAGACGGTTGGAGCCGCCGAGCACCAGCACGGCGCCGGTGAGGAGCGTGGGGGAGGCGCCGCCGGTGAAGGCCAGCACCTGCTTCACCCTCACCTGGTCGTGGTCATCGCCCATGAAGGAGAGGTCCACGTCCAGCTCCACGGCGCCGTCCACCGCAGTGGCGACGACGGACAGCGTCTGCCCGTCGCGGTCCACAACTGGGGCCCACGCACCGGGCGCGCCCTCGTCGCCCGCAGTGCTGCCGCGCGACTCGAAGGTGAAGGTGGCGCTGATGCCGGTGGGCGTGCCGGTGACGGCGCCCACCGCGACGGCGAGCACCGCCGAGCGGAAGGGAGGGACGTCGATGGCGGGGCCCTGCGTGGTGCCGGCCGCGCGCGCCGCGGGGGCCAGGGCCAGGGTGTTCGTCTTGATGTACGCGCCGATGTTGGCGAGAGAGGGATGCATGGATGGACTCCGGGAAGGTGGAAGAGGGAGGGCGCGGGGCGCGGCCTAGTAGGTGACGCCCGTGCGGATGGAGAAGGCCTTCGGGCGGCGCACCTGCCAGTCGCCTTCCTGCACCCCGCGCAGCGTCTTGCGGTCGCGCTTGAAGTCGTTGCCGTTCTCGCCCAGCTCGATTTCCAGCGGCGCGGCGTTGCCGAAGTACAGCTCCTGCGCGAGGCCGAAGCCGATGAGGTTCTTGCCCGCCAGCGTCTGCGTGTGCCCCACGGGGAAGCCGTTGATGGTGGGGTTCTGGAGGTCCTGGAGGCCGGGGAACACCCAGCCGCCAGTGCCGGACGCGGGCGCGTCGCGCAGGCTGGACAGGTGCATCATCGTCGTGGACGTCATGAAGTAGAACGGGTTGGCGCCCTCCAGCGGGATGTTGGCCTCCAGCACGTCCGCCACCATGGACTTCAGGTCCGCCACCTTCTGCTCGATGGAGGTGCCGCTGATGGCCTTCTTCGTGATGCCCGCGGTGTTGAGGATGCCGGTGGGCGTCTTCGGGCCCTTGCCCACGAGGCCCGCCTGGTCAAAGGCCAGGCCCATGGCGCGGCCGACGTCGGCGGCGAGCTGCTCGGCGGAGCGCAGGTTGCCCTTGCGCATGAGTCCGTTGCCGATGCGAATGGTGCCCATGGCCTTGAAGGCGCCGAGGATGAGGTCCCCGGTGTCCAGGTCGGACTCGCTGGCCTCCTCATCCTCGCCCTCCCACTGCACCTGCACGCCGTCGTTGATGACTCCGATGGTGAGCTTCGCGCCGTAACCGGACTCGATGCGCGGGCCCGCGCGCAGGAGAATGGAGGCGGGGCGCAGGACGTCGATGATTTCCTCGCTGCGCGACTCGCGGGCCCAGAGGTTGCCGCCCTGCGCGAAGACGGACTCGAAGACGCCGGCGGACTTCAGCTTCTCCAGCCACTCGCGCAGCGGCTGGTTGAGGCCCTTGGACTTCTCGCGGCCGGTGCGGTCCTCGTACTCCAGGAAGGCAGACTTGAGGCGCACGCCCAGGGCGGCGAGCGCCGGGTGCTCCGTGTCGAACATGCCCTTGTACTTCAGCAGGGCAGGCCCGCGGCCGGGCACCGCGGGGCTGGTGATGGCGGGACGCGCGGCGAGCGCGGCCTCGACGTGCTTGGTGATGAGGGGCGCGAGCGCGGCCTCCACCACCGGAGGGACGGCTGCGGGCGGGGTGGGCTTCGGGGGGACGGACATGACGACTCCTGCGAAAGGGTGGGGTGCTGCGTCCAGGTGGAGAGAAGGGGCGGCGCCGCGCGGCTACTTCTTCTTCGTGACGAGGCTCCGGAAATACTTCGTCACCGCGTCCTCGCCCTCGGCGGGCGCCTCCTCGGACTCCTCGCCGTCCTCGCTCTTCGTCTCCTCGGACGCGGGCGCGAGCTTCGTCACCAGCGCCTTCAGCTCGGCCACCATCGCCTTCGTCTCCGCGATGTCCTTGGCCATCGTCTCGAACGTCTGCTGCACCTCTTCGGGGGTCGCCATGCTCTTCAACCTCTGCGCGGAGCGCTTTGCGGGAATGCCGGTGATGGACACCTCCAACAGCTCTGCCTCCAGCACGTCCTCGCCGCCCTTGTCGTTGGGGCGGGCGGACAGCGTGAGGTAGCCGATGGAGCACGCGCGGAGGGTGCCGGCCTGCACCTTCTCCGCGCACAACCTGGACAGCTCGCCGACGCCGTCGAAGACGGGGGACATGAGCGGCTCGCCGCCCTCCCACCAGATACGAGCGCGGCCCACGGGCAGGCGACTCGCGGCCGTCATGTCCTGGTGGCTGTGGTCCCAGAAGAGGGGGACGTCCGTCTCGCCCGCCGGCAGGCGCAGCGCGCCCGCCGCCATCCTGTCGTCGTCGCGGTCGTACTCCTCCGGCGGGTCAATCAGCCGAAAGACGGGAGGCGTCGCCGCAGCGGGTGCCGTGGTCGCGGCGGCGGGCTCGTAGAGCTTCAGATTGAGGGCGCGCGTGCTGCGCTTGCTGCGCGGGCGTCTGTCCATGCTCCAGAAGAAGGGGCGGCGTCTGGCGCTACAGCCGTCCTTCTTCGCCGCTTCGGTCGCGCGGAGGGTTGGGCGTGGCGTTCGCGGACGCCGACTGCGGGTTGTTGCCTCCGCCCGCGCCGGGCAGTGGCGGTGGGCGCTTGCCTTCGAGGAGCGGGTCCGGCTCGTAGCCCGCCAGCTCGCGGACCTCGTTGTAGGTGAAGGCCTCGGTGGGCTGCGTCGTCATGAGGCGGAAGACGCGCTCGAACTCCTGGGGGCGCGGGTCATCGTAGTCGAGGATGGCGTCCCGGTCGACGAGGGGCACCAGGCAGTGCTGGTACCAGGAGCGCCAGAACTCCAGGCGGGGCAGGACGGCGAAGTCCGCCAGGGTGTACTCGGCGCTCTCCGCGGTGGAGCGGTTGCTGGCGGTGAGATCGCCCACCAGCTCCGGCGGCACGTTGTAGTTCTGCCGGATGAAGTCCAGTAGGCCCTTCTTCAGCTCCTCCGTCTGCAACTCGCGGAAGTTCACCTGCACCTGGGCGAGGGTGACGCCGGCCGGCGCGAACCAGACCTTGCTCGCGTTGTGGGGCCCCTGGTGCGCGGCGTTGAAGCGCTTCTCCATGTCCTGGGCGGACTCGCCGGTGGTGCTGCCATCGTCATCGTTCTTGTTGTTCAGACCGACGATAGCGGCAGGGATGCCGCCGCGCTCGAAGGTGGACTTCGTCGCGCGGGAGATGGCCTCCACCGTATCCAGCTCATCGCCCAGCGCCATGCCTGCACCCGCGCCTCGGTCCTCCGGCGCTTCCGGATCCAGGTGCTTGGGCCAGAGGACATCCGCCTCGGGCACGGCGCCGATGAAGGTACTGTGGCTGATGAAGAAGTACGGGTTGTCGGGCGTGGGCGTCATGAGGACGCGGTGCGGAGGCACCACCTCCCAGCCCACCACCCGGCCGGTGTCGTCGCGGCGCAGCCAGAGGAAGGCCTCGCCCACCAGGTCCACGTGCACCTGCTGAAGCTTCCGGTAGGCGCGGCCGGGGTAGCGCGGGTGAGGCGCCTCCAGCAGACGTAGCAGCTCGTGGTCCGACAGTTCCACCAACTCCCCGGAGGCTGTGGCGTCCTTCAGCGCCTTCGCACGTAGTCTCGGGTTGGCGGACTTCAACCGCTGGTCGAGCACACCCAGTACGCCGGGGCGGACGCGCTTGTAGACGCGCCAGCGAGGCGTGGCTACCGCCTCCGCGACGGTGTCCACGACGGTGCGCAGCCAGCCGTTTTCCTTGTATGCGCGCAGCACTTCGCGGGTGCCGCGGCGCGGACTGAAGCTGACGAAGGGAAGCGCGTGGGCGAGTTGCTGCCCACCGCCCTTCGGGCCCGGCACGAGGCCGAGCGCCTTGGCGACGCGGTGTAGGAGAGAGGCCATGCCAAGAGAGAAGGGGTGGGGTGGCAGCACGTCCCGCCGCGCGAAGTGGCGTGTGCGAGGGCGTTATGCTCTGCTCGCGGACTCACGACGTCGAATAGAGTCACAGAGGGGGTTGGCTATGTTGGATGAGCGGGTTATGAGCACCTGAGGCGAATGGTTCGCGAACGACGCCGACCGCATCCTCTCCAATGCTCGCAAGCTCGGCATGACGCCTGTCATCCACTCCCACCCGAGCCGCAAGCACTCGCCGCCCTTGGACCGCACCCGCTACCGGGTGGAGTGCTTCATCCACGACCTCAAGCGCTTTCGGTCCGCTGCTACCCGCTACGACAATACGGCGACCTCCTACCTCGCCGTCCTCCATGTCGCCTCCATGCTTCTCTGGCTGCGTTAATCAGGGATAGCCTCTGGTCCTGCTCTGTAGATTTAGGAGTGTCATGTGATTAGATAGAGCTCATGCCTGCTTCCACCGACTACGAACTGCTCGCCAGAGCCGCTGACTTCACGCTTCGCAACGCACAAGAGGTGGAGGAAAAAATCCTAAAAGAGCTTGAGACGCGCGCTGACACCCCCCACGTGGATGCATTGCGCATGCTCACGATACAGAGAACTATTGTGGCAATCGGCACAGTGCAAGCATTCGAGGGGCTGTTGCAACTGAACAAAGGATGGACGAATGCCTTCAAGGAGCTTGACGCGCAGATGAGGTTGACAGGACATGTCGATTTAGCAGAGCGCTTTGATTATCTCCTAAACGCAATCAACGCTCTCAAGCACGGCCATGGCCGGAGCTACAATAAGCTGGAGCCCCAACGCGCCAGTCTGCCATTTGCTGTGCTGCCGCGTGGCGAACGATTCTTCAATGAGGGTGATGTGTCAGAAGTTCCGCGGCTGGTTGATGTGGACGGAAAATTTGTGGAGCAGTGTTCTGAAATCATTAGGGAGATCGCACGTGTGATCGGTTAACACCACTGCGTCAGGGGTAAGCCCCAGGTGGAGTGGGCGACGGAGCGCTGGGCACGCAGGCCGTAGGCTTGCGGCTTCTATTCCGGATTGGTCTCTGTTTCAGATGTCGCCTCGGCTGCGGCACCGATGTTCCGCCGCATTTTCACGACGTGCTTGTAGATGGGCCACACCATGGCGTCCACGCGGTCATCCCGCGCGTGGCCTCCGGGGGCGCCGGTGAACTTGCCGAGCTGCTCCTCCAGCTTGTCGTGTCGCCCCACCATGTGCACGAGGCCCGCCACCGCGAGCATGGAGACGGGCGCCGCGCGCTCGGCCTTCGAGTTGCGCGCCCGCTCGGTGAGCACCTTCACCTTCGCCAGAGTGTGGATGGTGGAGCGCACCATGCTGCCGCCTGTGTTCGTCTCCGCGAAAATCCAGATGCGCGGGCGCCCGCCGCCGTCCTTCTTCGCGAAGGGCTCCCACGCCTTGAAGGCCGCGACGGCCTTCTTCGCCCAGGCCGCGGGCTCCGGGCTCTTCAGCGAGAGGTCCGCGAGCACATAGGCATGGTCGCGTCCGTCCGCCTCGCGGCGCACGCCCACCACCACGATGCCGTGTTCGTCCGCGCCCTTCTTCTCCCCCGTCGCCGGGTCCAAGCCGATGACGATGAAGTCAAAGACGGAGGGCTGTTCCTTCTGCTTCACGCGCGAGGCGTTCCAGTCCACACCCCGAAAGAGGGCGGGGTCGAGGTCGAACTCCAGCTCCCCGTAGAACTCGCGCCTGCCGATGGCGCTCTTCGCCGCGTCGCGCGCCTGGAGGGCGTAGGCGTCGTCCAGGTGCGCGCTGTTGTCCAGCGTGCTGGAGCGCGAGAGTACGAGGCCATCCCGCTGCTTGAGGATTTCACGGAACAGCTCCGTGGGCGCGGGTGTGGTGGTGATGACCTTGCGGCTGGAGAGGCCCAGCTTGCGCATCCGCGCGGACGTGCCGCGGCCGACGCGGCAGCACTCGTTCCAGACGGCGACGGGGTCCTTCTTCCAGGCGACCACCTCGTCCAACCACTCGAAGGTGTAGCCGTAGCCGCGGAACTTGTCCGCGTCCGCTGCCGGCAGGTAGTCGGCTTTCACGCCGTTGGGGAAGACGAGCTGCTTCTTCGACTTCAGGTGCTCGGGGCGGAACCATGGCGGCGCCAGGGTGATTATGCCGCTGGGCCCTTCGAGCTGGTTCTTCTGAATCTCCGTGTACGTAGGGCCGACGATGAGGATGCGTGCTTCGGGGTCCGCCTTCGCCTCGCGCAGCACGGCGCATGCGCCCGCGTGCGTCTTGCCTGCGCCACGGCCCCCCAAGAGGAACCACGTCCGCCAGCGCGCGTGCTCGGCGGCAATCATGTCCGGCGGCTGCTGGGCGGGGCGCAGGGAGTACTCGGGCTCGTAGTAGAGGACGAGCAGCTCCTGCGGCGTGAGGCCCATCCGGTCCGAGAAGCCCGCGGTGGTGCCGAACTTCTCCCGGAGGAAGAGCGCCAGTTCATCCAGGCGCGAGTGGCGCCCGTGGGTCTCGGGGCGGATGACGGGAAGGCCCTGGAGCAGGTCCTTCCCGGCGGTGACGGCTTTCGCTTTGGTCATGTCCTCCCAGAAGGGGCGACTACTTCGGGCAGGCGATGGCGCGGGTCCGGGCCACCAGCGCGGCCACGTCGGCGGCGACCTGCTCCGCGCCTGTTCTCTCCTCCTCCTGCGCCAATTCTGAGATTGGTTCTACTCCTCCGAGGAGGGCGGGGGCGCTGCCAGCTTCTTGTCCTCGTTGGTGAGGAAGCGGGACAGCCGCTCCGCCAGCGTCTTCTGGGCCTCGTCAGGCGTGACCAACTCGAAGGCGCCACCGTCGCTGCCGGTGGGTCCCGCGGTGCGGGCCACGGTGAAGTTCTTCGGGTCGCTCACCCCGAGGCGCCAGCGGATGTACTTGTCGTTGAAGGCTCGGTTGCCGATGTTCTCCAACTGGGCCTCCTGGAGCACCCGGCGGAAGTGCGCGGCGGCCGCCTCGTACTCCATGACGAACGCCGTGTAGGCGTCCTCCTCCCCGCGCTCGATGGCGTCGGTGCCACGCGTGCGCCATCCCTGGACGACGGTGTCGGTGGTGCCGACGGCAGCGGCCGCGTCGCGCAGGGTGTCGCCCGCGGCGATGCGGCGGCAGAGTTGTGCGCCGAGCTGGGGCGTCAACGTCGTCACCGGCCCGGGCTTGCCCAGGGGCCGGTAGTTGAGCAGCGGGTCGAGGCTCACCACCTCCTCGGGCTCGCGCTCGGTCTTGTGGTCGCGGTGGCGGGCCATGCCCTCCAGAAGGGGCGCCAGCGGGCCGCCAGCGCACGCGCGCTCCGGCACGTTCGCGCCTACGGGCGAGCGCCCAGGACGCGCCAGCGGGCCGAGGGAACGCGCAGGGGCCGAAAAAATAGGGGGTTCGTCTCAGAGTTCGCCGGGGATTTCCGGGAGATTTCCGCGCCGCAGGATTGCAGCGCTCCGAGCAATCCCGATTTTTTCCCACATTGTGGGTTTCCCACCCCAGGGGGCGTGCCCGCCACGAATGGAATGCCCGCCCCGCCCCTGCGTCTGTGTCCTACATGGGGCTCGTCGAACTGATGTCGCGGATGCACGCTTCGTGATGGATGGCGCATTCGACCCCGGGATTGGGGCAACTCGTGTTGGTCAGGAAACGCCAGTAAGTTGAAACTCATCACTGGAGGACGTCCTCATGCCGAACCAACAAACGAATTCGATCGCCTACAAGGTCACGGTTAACTCTCAGTTTGTGCAGATGCTGCTTGATGCTCTGCCTGACGCGGCGAGGACCCGTCTCGATAAGCTGATGGATGCCCGTGCGGCGCAGGCCACACGTGAGGCCAAGCCTGTCCCCGCTGGCTTCCTTGGGTTTGCAGAGATCGAATCGACCGACGTGGATGGGTATCACGTCGTCTTCAACTGCGACCTCAAGGAGCGGTGCCTCGACATCATGCACGTGGGAACCGAAGGGTGTCGTTGTCCTGTCGGCGTTCGTGGCCAGCAAGGCGGATGCCGCTTGGACACCTACGAGCTCGATGACCTGCTGAAGTTTGTCGACACGCTCGCCTACATAGCAGCGTCTTCGCATCTCTCGTCTGTAGTGCTTCCGGTCCATGTCTGGAATCGGTATGCCGAAGTCCGCGCGCCTGGCCAGGATGATCCAAGGAGAATAGTCATGGCGTGCAATCCCTACGGACAGGTCGCTATCGAGGTCACGCGCGACGGCATGCACCTTGACATCTGCTCGCTGCTTGCGTTGCACGGGTCTGGAGAACTGGCTCGCCGCAGCAGGCGCCTCTGAGTTCGGAGGCGCGAGGCACCCCTTCTGTCGGGGCATGACCAACTACCCAGGCCGCATGACGGTGACGGACCACGAGGGGTGCGAGGTAGGCACCCTGATGCCCGTGGCGCCGTGGCTCGATGGACTCCTGTACGACAGCCGCATCCCCCGGCCGCGCGTCGATGAGGCGGTGGGACGCCTTCACCTCGGCTGGTACGGATGGGACGCGGACGGCCGCGACGCGGAGCCCGCACGATGAGCGAGCGCCGCTTCCCCCTCCTCGTGATTCAGAAGGACCTCGACAACGGGATCCCCAGGACCATCCCGTGGTCCCTCGCGGAGCGGGCTTATGCCGTCTACGCGCGTCGCTACGGCACCGACCAGTCCTTGGCGCGGCTTGCGGAGCGCGGCGGCTTCGGCCCCGGCGAACTGGACATGTTCGTCCCTGGGTGGCGCCAGGAGATGGGGCTGTGACGTCCTGCACCTGCCCGCGCAACCGCGAGGACCTGCCGTGCCCGGTGCCAGGATGCCCTGCCGGCGTGGACGTGCCGCGTGGCTACCACCAGGACAGCCACGGCGTGCGCTGGCGCCGCGAGCTCGTCCCGGGGCCAGCCGGGGAGGTCTCCCGGTGGGCGTGGACGCGCTGGGCGCCAGCGGAGCCGCGCAATCCACGCGCTCCCGGATGACGCCGCCCCTTCTGTCCGGGCATGTCCCCCATGAGTCCTGAGTTCGCCGCCGTTCTCGTCCTGGCCGTGAGCCAGCTCCTCGTGCCCCTCCTCAACGGCCTGCTGTCGCGACGGCAGACGAAGCACGAGTCCGCAGTGGACCAGGTGCCCCTGCTGGTGCAGTCGCTGGGCGCGGTGGCCCAGGACGTGCGCGACATCAAGACGGAGCTGCGCGTGGTGAACGAGCACGGCGCGAAGCTCCAGACGCAGGACCTGCGCCTTCGAGCCATCGAGGACTGGATGGGCGCCGCGCGACCGCAGCTGCACCAGGCCGTGAACCACGTCACGGTGCTGATGGGGGAGCGCACCTCCCGGCAGCTCCAGCACGCCGCGAACGTGGCGGCCAAGGACGCTAGCTCCAGCGGCTGACATCCACGACGGGAGGTCTCAGCACGCAGCCTTGCATTTGTAGAATGTCTCATCGCATGACTGCAACGACTCCACATTGCCGCCAGCTTTCTTGTCGCAATCGGTGTGTGCCCAGACGCAGGCTTTCTCGCAGGGAGAATCAAAGTCGACAAAGCAGCCGTACATGTTTGCGGTGGACTTCTGCTCTCTTGCGGTGTCGCCCTCGACGTGGCCGCAGCCTGCAAGCAATCCAACAGTCATCAGCCTTGCGACGATTGATGCCCGCATTTGTTGTCCTCTTTGTGCCGGAAGCCTGTCTTGCGATGATAGCGCTGCCATTCACTACGAGCCAACTGACGCCCCTTCTCCGGGGAGCACCTCGCAGTCCCCGGAGACCGTCATGGCCATCACCTCGCAGCGCGCCGCCTTCCTCCAGCTCGTCCTCTCACAGATGCATGAGCCCTACCGGTGGGGGGCGAAGGGGCAGCGTGCCTCGCCGGATGGTCCGCGCATCTTCGATTGCTCGGGCCTCGTGACCTGGGCCTTCCACCAGGTGGGAGGGAAGGACTGGCGGGCGACGCACAACACGGACCGGCTGTGGGCGGAGTGCGCGCCGGTCGCGCGCGCGGCGGACCTCCTGCCCGGGGACCTGGTGCTGTACGGCCGGGCTGGGGACCCGGACCACGTGATGGTGCACATGGGCGCGGGCGTGGTGGTGGGCGCGTCCGGCGGCGGCAGCAAGACGCTCACCCTGGAGGACGCGGCGCGCGTGGACGCGAAGGTGAAGGCCTTCGCTCGCGCGGAGTACCGGCCCGACATCCTCGGCTTCCGGCGCCTTCCCTTCGCCTCCTGATTGAGCGTCCTACGCCTGGGTTGGCGGAGGATGCCGGGTCAGCAGCACGCCCAGCATCCACTGCCACACCCCGCGCCAGTCGATGCCCGGCACCCCCTCTCTGTCGAAGTGGTCGAGTGCCTCGCCAACAGTCGCGCCAACGGGCCAACGAATCATGACGGCGGCGATGGTCTGCTGCCGCGGGTTGTCGCTGGGCGCCTCCAGCATGACGCGCCACTGCCGCCCGTCTCCCTCCGACGCAATCAGCATGTCCGCGACAGGCCAATCGCGGCCCCGGTCATCCGGGAGCGTGATTCCTACTGCGCCCGGGACCGACACATGGAGCGTGCGCTCGCGCACCGTCACGTCGTCGCAGGTGTAGCCGAGGCACTCCGTGGTTCGGGCGGTGCGAGCCAGCTCCTCCGACACCACCATCGAGTGCTGCCCATGGGCTGCCCACCGCAGTTGCATCCAGCGCTCCAGCAGCACCTGGCGCGCCGCCACCAACTCACGCGCGGACGCGTCTGCGAGCACGGCCCGCTGTGTTGCGGCAACGTGCTGGTCGTGCTCCACGTCCCAAAACCAGTCGTAGCCCACGCGCCATGCCGCTTCCTCCAACGCCAGGAGCGGCATCTCTCTGGCGATGCGCAGGGCCATGGACGCCGAGAGACGTCCCGCCTCTACCGCAGCCTGTAGTGCCGAGGGGCCGCCTCGCCCCCAGTAGACGCGTGCCTCAATGCTCGGTCCCAGCCAGTTCAGTACGTACATGGGGGGCAGTAGGAGTTGCACCCGCGACGAGGGGAATACCTCCAACGGGGGAGCCGGGCGCGGCACCCCTTCTGGGTGGTGCAGCCCAACCGCAGCACCTGGAGAGAACACCGCATGTCCACGCCCACTGCCGTGCCGTACACCCCGCCGCCGGAGCAGCGCTCCAACGCCGATGCGCTGCTCGTCAACGCGAGCCCCGACGAGCTGCACCTGGCCGAGCGGGCCTATACCGCCTACGGCAGCATCACTGGCGGGCGCTCCGCGGTGACAGGCGCCGAGCTGCCCGCCTTCAACGTCTGCAACCCGGTGGTACGCGCTGGCTGGGTGTCCGCCATCCGCGACGTGGCGGGCGCCCTGGTGGTGCACGCAGTGCCGAATGCGGCTGTGAAGTAGCAGGCCGCCCCTTCCTCCTGGTGCAGCTCAACCCCCAACGGGAGCAACACCATGAAGAAGTGCCTCACCCTGGCCGCGTGCATCGTGGCCGTCCTAACCGCTCCGGTGGCCCTGGCCCAGACGTCCACCAGCTCCGGCGCGGATCCGGGCATCCAGTCCGTGCTGGTGGCGGCGGCCGTCAGCGCCGTCCCCATCATAGCCACGGCCCTGGCTACCCTCATCGCGGCCGCGCTGCTGGCGCTCACCAAGAAGCTGAACGCCCAGGCTGGGGACTCGAAGCTGGCCCAGGTGGGGGCCCGCGTCTCCATGCTGGCTGAGTCCACCGTCCGCGAACTGGAGGTGACGCTGCGGCCGAAGCTGGAGGCCGCCGCCGCCGACGGAGTCCTCACTGCCGAAGAGCTGGCGATGCTCAAGGCGACGGCGCTCGCGCAGCTCAAGGCGAGCCTGGGCGAGCACGGGCTGAAGGAGCTCCAGGCGGTGCTGGGCCTCACCGCCGGCAGCATCGGCACCTTCCTGGGCGGCCTCATCGAGGCGGCCGTGGACCGGATGAAGGCGGGCAAGGCCACGCCCACCGCCACCATCGCGGAGGAAGTCGTCTCGGCCGCGCAGGCCCTGGGCGCCATCGGGAGCACGGCCGCGCTGGCGACGGCGGTCCCTTCGATGCCCCGCGGGTAGCAGTCGACGCGGGGCTGTCGCGGGTGCTGTCGGACGTACCGGTGCGGTCGGGCTACCTGGAGGCCCAGGCGGGCGTCTCCTCCCTCACGGGCGCCTACGCGCGCCTGGAGGGCGGGGCGAGACTCCGACAGAACCTGGGCATCTTCGCCTTCACCGAGGCTAACGCCCGCGAGCGGATGGCCGGCGCGGGTGTGCGGTGGACGTTCGGCTGGTGATGCACTGCGGCCCGCCTCGGAGGTTCGGGGCGGGCCGCGTGTTGGGGGCTAGATCTACTTGATGAGCTTGGCCTTGATGGGCTTGGCCTTGATGGCGTGTCGAACCTGCTCTGGGCTTGGCAACGCGCCTTTTGGCGCGGGTAGTCCCAGTGGCTGGCCGACCAGCACCGCCGGACGAGCACCCTTGCTTGCGCTGTCCATCGCCTCAGACGAGAAGAATGCGTCCAGCCGCTCGACAGTCTTAACCCCTGCGCTGATGGCTTCAGTTGACGCCTTGAGCTTGTCGACGGTCTGACGCATGTACTCCGTGAAAAATGCATCGCTACGGAGCAAGAATTGGCGCCGAGCAGCGAGAGGTGCATCGCGCAATGGCATCGCTGGAACAGCAGGGCGCGGTTGCAATCCTCCCACGCTGGACCGGTACCAAAGTCCCCATGCATCGCGTACTCGTTCAAGACTAACGGCCTCATGGGGCGACAGATTCACAATAGCGTGAACAAGTCTTTCGTCAGACGTTGACGGCACCGCAGGTCGCTCAAGCGGGAAGTCCTTCAGCGAAACGCCAAACTTCTCGCCAAGCATTCGTGCTCGGTCGCACAACTGCTCTACTAGGAAACCGATTTGGCTATCTGAACGCTCCACTTCCGTTGGAGGAGGCGGCGCAGGCAGGAACGCTGAAGAGAGGGGTTCCACAGGGCCGAACGTGCCGTAGCCAGGCTCTACTACGCCAATGCCCTCCGGCTGTCCGAGGGTGAACTTGCTCATCATTTTCTTTCTACGAGACATCGTCGGATGTCCGTGCACGGGAGTCGTGCGCCGTCGTGGCAAGCGAACAATAACGCGCGCCCCAAATTGTGCAACTGGATCAACCCGGCGGCACTGCGAACCCCTGCACCTTGTGTCCAGGCAGCGTGTCCTGGTGAACCATCGCGCCCGCCGCGTCCAGCCAGGCGCCGCACGTGGCGCAGGGGTGAACGCGGCAGCCACCGGCCAGGACCTGGGCGGCCACCTCCGGGTGGAGCACTAGCAGCTCCAGCGCGCCGGACGGACGGGCGCGGGGGATGCCAGCGCGGCGGAGCTGGGCTGTCAGCGCCTCCACGCGGGCCCAGGCCTCGCGGGAGAGGCGCAGGCCGTCGATGCGCACGGTGGTGCCCGCGGGCGCGCGGCGCCGCTCCGGGGGCGTCTTCGTCTTGTCGTGGGTGGGCACGGTCGCGGACATCGCACGCGCGGGACGGGTGCGCCACGCGCGGGCAGTGTTCATCCGTCCAGCCAGAAGAAGTCGTCCCCGCTGGCCAGTGCCTTGGCCAGGAACTCGCTGAACGACGCGGCAATCTGGCGGGTCTCCACGGGGTCGGGGAACGTCTCGTGGAAGGCATCGAGGAGGGGGTACCGCCCGCCTTCCTTTCGCGAGACGTCCGCGAGGATGTAGTCGCCGTCCTGGAGGTAGAGGAGCGTGTACCAGGAGGCCGGGCCGTCCTTGTCCGACTCGCTGCCGCGGATAGCAGCTCGGCCGCGGCGGATTTCGTCGAGCGAGAGGACGCGGTAGTTCGCGGTCAGCCGTGGACGGAAGAGGGCCGCGCCGTTGCAGTGCAGGTAGAAGGCGCGCAGGTCGGGGTCCAACTGCCAGCCCGCGCGCGCCTCGAAGGCCGCGATTTGCTCCGGCGTCGCAGGCGGTTCCGGGTAGTGGTGCCGGGAGACTTCGGCCAGAAGGCTGTCCATCGAGGGCATGCTTTAGTCCACGTAGGGCCGCGCGGGGCCGGGCGTACTCCACTGTCCACCGCCAGAGTAGCAGGCCGGGTACTGCTGGTTGAGCACCTGATGGATGTCAGGCGGGACGGGCAGCACGTTGTTGGGGGCAGTCGGCGGGCCGCCATGCCAGAGGTCGAAGATGTGGTGCCCCTCCCAAAGCGCTCCTCCGCTCTGGGGCCAGGCTCCAAAGTCCTCCGCCCAAGCCTCCCGGAACCCGTCTCGCGCCCGATTCCAGACGCGCCGCTGCTGGCTGGTGTTGGAGATGGTTGGATAGTCGCAGCAGCAGTGGGTGATGGCCATGCGGCCGCCTGCAGCGGCGGGCATGAAGAGGTAGCGCCCCTGCCAGTCGCCCTTGATGTCGGCCAACCAGATGCAGCCCATCAGGGCGCGCCCCTGTCCCGCGCACTTCGACTCGCACCTGGACATGAACGCGGCGCTGCACTGCCAGGGCCCGTAGTAGATGGTGGTCCGGAGCTGGCCGCCGTCCGGCGTGGTGACGACGGGGCCCACCCACTTCCCCGCGGCAGGCTTGCCGACGGCGCCGACGGTGGCCGAGCCGCACCCGACGAGGGCGAGGACGGCGGCGACACCCGCGCCGCGCACTGCTCCAATGCTTGTCATGCAATCCATGACAGCATGGTCATCACAGATAAGTAAGTCATCGTGGAAGCGCGCCTCCCGACGGGTAGGGGTGGGGCGGACTCGCGGCGAGGACAGATTGCTCCACGACCTCCAGGGCCACGCGCGCCCCCAGGACCTGGAGCGCCTGGTGCTCAGCCGCGCGGTACGCGGTGCGGGCCATCTCCAGGCGCGTCCGCGCCGTGAGACTGCCGTCCATCTTCCGCTGCGCCTGCTGCAATGCTGCCTCCGCCTGCCCCAGGCGCTGCGCGAGCGCCTCCCTCGTTGTCTTGTCCATGGCGCGCGGCAAAAGCAGGAGCCGTGCCGCCCGGAGCGGTTCCGGTTTCGCCTCCTCGAACGAGGCCCAGGAAGATGAACCGCTCACCGCCGCCCCTTCTGTCCGAGCATGGACAAGGCGGCAGGCGAAGGCTTCGGGCGGTGCGAGGTGCGGCTGGTGCTGCCGTACCCACCCTCCGCGAACACGTACTGGAAGCCCACCCGGGGGCGCGGGCTGGTGCCCTCCGGCGAGGCCCTGGCCTACAAGGCTGCCGTGGCGCGGCTGGTGGCGGCCACCGGCGCCCAGCCGCTGGCCGGGCCTGTGTGCCTCTCCCTCACGGCGTACCGCCCGCGCCGCGTGGGCGACCTGGACAACACGCTGAAGGTGCTTGGGGACGCCCTCAACGGGCTGGCCTGGCTGGATGACGAGCAGGTGGTGTCCATCCACGCGGACCGCGCCGATGACGCGGAGGCGCCCCGCGTGGAGCTTGTGGCAACAGCCGCGCGGCACGCCACTCCGGAGGAGGCCGCCGCCCACCGGCAGGCCCGAGCGGAGAGGGCCGCGAAGGCGCGGGCCACCCGGAACCGGAACCGCGCGGCGAAAGCGAAGGCGAAGGGGCAGGCGCCCCGGAAGCAGCTGGCGGACCTGGCGACGCCCGCGGTGCGGCGGGGCCGGGCGGGTGGCGCTGTCAGGTAGGCGTGGTAGCTGAAAAGACGACGGGCCCGACCGGGGAAGACGGTCGAGCCCGCTGAAGCCAGACGCGCTGGGAGAAGCACCGCTGGGGACGCCAGTATACCGCCCCTGCGCGCGTGCGCACGGGCAGGAGTCCTCGATGCCCGCCTGTGCCCTTCGTCTTCACGCCGCCCTCAGCCTGACGCCCCCGCCCGGCACGCCGCCGGCACCCACGCCCGACGACGAAATGGAAGCGCTGCTCCACCTGCTGCGCGAGCTGCCCGACGGCTGCCCGGAGCAGCGGCGCGCGGAGTCGCGCCTCGCCGTGCTGGTGCGTCCCCACGTCGTGCGCGCCGCGGGCGCGGTGGCGCGCCGCTGGAAGGTGTCCGCGGAGGACCTGGAGCAGGAGGGGCAGGTGGCCACCTACAAGGCCTGGCGCCGCTTCGTCCCGGGGCGCGAGCCCGGACGCTGCCTCTACCCGGCCTACGTGCTGCGCCTCGCGCGGCAGGCCATGGAGCGCTACGCGGCGAGCGAGCGCAACGCCGTCTACGTCACGGACCACGCGCGAAAGCGGCTCCGGCGCGCGAAGAAGGCGGCGCGGGCGGAGGGCGTGCCGGTGTCCGCCGCGCTGCGCGCCCAGGGCCTGGACGAGGCATCCATCCTGACGCTGGGCGAGGGCTCCATCTCCACCGTCTCCCTGGAGCACCTACTCGCCGGCGAGGACGGCCGGGACTCCACCGCGAACGTGGAGGCGCGGCTGGGGCTGGTGGACACGACGGTCGCGCGCCACCAGCACGTGGCCGAGCGTGAGACGGCCCTGGACGCGCTCTACCAGCTTCCGCGCCTCCAGCGCGTGGTGATGCAGGCGCTGGCGGGGTACGGCCGAGCCCCGGGCGCGGAGCCCTCCGAGCGCACCGTCGCGCAGGAGCTGCGCCTGCCGGTGGACGAGGTGCACCGGCTGCGCGCTCGTGCCCTGGCGCGGATGCGGGAGGCGATGGCGGTGAAGGGGCTGGGGCCGGAGCGGCCCGTGCTCGCCGCAGGGAAGCTCCGGCGACACCGAGCGGGCGCGCCCCGGGACATGCGCCCGCGCCAGGTGGGGCTGGGCGCCCAGCTCGGGCTGTCGCTTCCCGCCGTGGAGTCCCGGCGCCCGTCGGCGTGGGAGGCGTAGCCGTGCCCACCATCGTCGCGAAGAAGGCGGGCACGTGCACCGCGGCCGGGTGCGGCGGGCGCATCCTCAAGGGGGAGTACGTGGAGTACTCCGCCGCCACCGGTACGCGGCACCTGGAGTGCGCGAGCGCGGAGCAGGGCCGGCGCCCCAACCTCAAGGCGGGCACGTGCCGGTGCGGCGCCGCGGTGGCCCCACGCGAGGGCTCGCTCCTCCTGAAGGAGACGAGCCGCGCGGGACGCTTCCAGAAGCAGTGGCTAGTGCGGTGCGCTCGCTGCGGGTGAGCAGCGAGCCTACGCGATGAGCGCGGGCAGCTCGTCGCCCGGCTTCGGCAGCAGCTCCAGGACGTCCCCTTCCTTCAGGGTGAAGTTGTCCCCCGGGAAGGCGATGTAGATGGGCAAGTCCGCGACGTCCTCGACGCTCGTCACCTCCGCCGTCGCAGTGGTGCCCCGGATGCGCCAGGTGTCGCCGCGGTGGACCTCGCGTAGCCCGCGCTCCACCGCGATGTAGAAGCCGTGCCCCTCCGCGTCGGGCGCCACCGCAGTCACCTTCACGGCGACAAGCGCCGCCGCGTCGCTCTCGGCAGTGGCCGCGCTCGCCTCCTCCTTCAGCGGGGGCACGGCCGGGGACGGAGTGGGCTGCCGGCGGCGCGCGGACCGCAGCGCCTCCAGCTCCAGGCTGGCGCGCGCCGCTGCTAGCTCGTCCTGGGTGCGGAGGATTTCGTGGTGCCGCACCTGGGAGCGCAGCGCCTGCACCTGGGCGATGAGGGCGTCGCGCTCCGAGCGCAGCAACTCCATCTGGGTCTCCGCCCGCTCCACGCGGAGGCGGACGAGCACGTCCACCGCGCGCCAGGCGCGGCGCTCGCGCGCCGGCAGGTCCTCCCACTCGGGCAGGAGGTTGCCCGCGCCGTCATGCCTGTCCAACGCCTCCAGGTAGGCGTCGTGCAACCGCCGCACGTCACGGCCGTCGCGTTCCAGCTGCTTCAGTCCAATGCCTGCTTCCGTCGTCGCTGCGTTCATGGTGCTGCCTCCTGCTGGTGGTGCTGCTGGGTGGACCCTCGCGCGGCTCCCGCGCGAGGGTGAGAATCCGGGGCGGCGTCAGATGGCGCGATGACCGCGCGTTTGGCCGATGGGGGAAATCCCTCGGAGGGGGAATAGGGCTCTCAATGGGTGGCCTCTCCAGCGGCGTGGATGAGGACGGAGCGGGCCGGGGCATTGAGCCGCGCGAGGGCGGCCTCGATGAGCGGGAGGAAGTCGTCCTGGACGTGCGCGGCGGCGAATTTGTCCGGCGCCTCCAGGACGAGCATGTCGCCCTCCAGCGTCGGGCTCAGCCGCGCGAGCTGCTCGACCACGTGGCGCTTTCCGTCCGAGTGGAGCGCGGCAAGGACGCGGCCCCAGGTGGCACCGGCCTCGGTGGCAGGCAGCGCCGGTCCGCACGCGGTCTCTGCCGGGGCGTCCTGCTCCGGGACGTGCCGCTGCCACACCTCGGTGGCGATGAATGCCTGCGCCGGGCACAGCGGCTTGCGCCCCTTGGCCCAGTCGTCAGAGAGGAAGGACTCCCAGGCGCCCCTGAGGCGCGCCTCGTTGCCGCCCACGGCGGCGAGCGCGCTCCGGTACCACTCCGTCCAGCCGGGCGGCGGGGACTGAGGGATGGCTCGCGGGAAGGCTGCGAGCCGGGCCTCCTGGGCCCAGGCGAAGAAGGCCACTGCCGGCGAGGGCGGGGCGTCGGCCTCCGGCGCCGTGGCGGCGAGGGACGGGGCCGACGAGGGGCGGACGGACTTCGGCGCCGGACGGCCGTCGGGAGCTCCAGCCCAGCGCGGCTCGGCGCCGCCAGCGGCAGCAGCAGACGGGGAAGGGGGTAAGGGGGAAGGGGGAGTGGGTGCGGGAGAGGGGGAAACCCCCACAGGGGGAAGGGGGCGCGGCTCGCTCCGGACGGCAGGCGTCACGGTGACGCTTGGTGACGTCACGGTGACGGGCTGTGACGTCACAGGCATCACGGTGACGTCACGGTGATGGTTGGTGACGTCACGAGGCGTCACGGTGACGTCCGGTGACGCTTCGCGCGTCTCGCGCCAACGGCGGGAACGGAGGGCGCCGGGGCTGTTCGGGTCGCCGCGGCGAGGGGCAGCCATGGCCACCTTGGGGCCAGACGGCGCGGGCGCCTGCGCCGCGAGTAGGTCCGCCAGGAAGGCCATGGTGCGCTCGTAGGCCGCGCGCTCGCCTTCAGCGCGTGCCTCGGCGCGGATGCGCTCCTCACGCTCGCGCGCCAGCTCCGCGCGGAGGAACTCGGTCTCGTCGTTCACCCTTGGGGTAGGGCAGGTGCTCATGGACTACGACTCCTCGAAGGTGACGGACGGGATGGGGTGGGGCGGGACGGGCGGCACCAGCACGCAAGGCGGGTGACGGCAGCAGGTGGGCGGTACGGGCCTGTCCAGGCAATCGGCCTGCCACGCGATGCCGTGCCGGCAGGTGGGCCACGGGCCCGGGTGCATCGCGCGCACCTTCTCGTTGGCGATGCGCGGCGCGTGCGGGGCGGGCAAGCCCGAGTCGGTGATGGCGGCGCCCAGGCGAGGCACGCCGCAGTCCTCGCAGGGCACGACAGGCATCCGGCAGCGGTGGCTCATGGCGACACCCACGCGGCGCAGGCGTGGGGTGGGCACCCGGGCGCGGTGCAGCGCCAGGTGCGGCACGTCCGGCAAGGCGTCATGGCGCGGCGACACGCGCACTTCCGCAAGACACGCTCGCGCAGCGTCGCGGGCTCGCGACCTCCGCTGCGTGCGGCGCGGGCCTCGTAGGAGTCCCAGCGCGCCTTGTCTGCCTGTGCGACAGCGCCGAAGCCCAGCCGCACGCGGGCGAGCACTGGCGCGGGCAGCTCCCACAGCGTGTCCGCGGGGCCAGGATGGCAGGCCACCGGCTCCGGCAGGGCCACCACGTCCTCCAGCCACAGCCCGGCGGGCCCCGAGTACCAGCGGGACTGCCGGTCGGCGTCCGGGTACAGCGACACCGCCGCGACGCGGCCCACCGCCACAACGGCGCCGGCGGGCAGCTCATCCGCGCGCGGGGCGCTGACGCCCGGCCCGTGCCAGGAAGCCATCCACACCGCGAACTCCGGCATGTGCTCCGCCGCGCACACCGCGACGTAGGAGTCCAGCACATCCCCTGCCGGCGGCGCGTGCAGGTTGAGGACGGGGGCGTTGCGCACCTGGACGGCCCAGGCGAGCGGCTGAGGCTGCGTCACGCCGAGGATGGGGACGCGCATGGGGGCATCGCACGTGCTCACGCAGCCTCCAGGCCCTGAATGCTGTCGCCCAGATTCGCCCGCACTACCGCCTCGGCCGCCTCGGGGCAGACGCTGTTTCCAATGAGGCGCACCTTCGCGGCCTTCGACGTGGCGGCGCTCATGTCGTAGGTGGCGGCGAACCGGCCGAACTGCGCGCGGAGGAGCTCCTCCGGCTCCAGCATCCGCATGCCGATGTCCACGATTTGGTGCTCGACACCAGCCACCGTTACGAGCCCCATCCGCGCCTTGGCCGTGATCGTCCGCATGGGCCTGTCCACACGCTGCCCGGAGGTGGCGTCGTCCCCGTAGTAGCTCGTCAGGAAAGCGCGGACGTCGGCGGTGTGGTCGCCCACGCCCAGGCTCGCGCTGACCAGCGCGTGATGGTCCTGCGCGGTGATGGTGCCGAGCGGGCGCCCGTCGAAGGGCACCCCGACGACACCGTTCCCAAAGTGCTTCGCGATGAAGGCGGAGACGAGCGCATGCTTCTGGCCGTCGGCCACCACCGTGCCCAGCGGCTGGTGCAGGTCCAGGTAGCGGGCGCGCTGGCCGGGGCGCTCCCCGTAGCCCGTCTGCACCAGCGTCGGGGCTACGACGGCGTGCCGGTTCTCCGTTGTCACGGTCGGCAGCGGAGCATCAGCGGCCGTCATTCCAGCGCTGGACGTGCCGTGGTCGATGGTGACCATGGTCGGCATCACTAGCGCATGCCCGCGGCGCTGCGCCGTCACGGTGGAGAGCGGCGCGTCGATGGGCTCGCCGCGGGCGGCCTCGCCCCCGTGGTTGACTTTGATGAGCGACGGCACCATCACCGCGCGGTCATTTTTCGCGGTGATGGTGCCCACCGGCGCGCTCACAGGCGTGGGCGGCGTCTGCCCCGCTCGGCCTCCGCATCCGACGATGTAGGGCTCCGGGCTTTCGAGCACGAAGCGCCGAAGGCCCTCCGCGATGCGCCAGAGCGTCTTCTCCGCGAGCGGGCGCTTACGAGTGAAGATGCTCGGGCACGGGAGGCTCCAGTCGATGCACTCCGCCGCAGTGCGCAGAGGCAGCTTCCCGGGCCCGTGCGTCGGCTCCGGCCAATGGATGGGCTGACCGTCACACCTCGCGACGAGGAAGAGTCGGCGGCGCCGCGTGGGCGCGCCGTAGAGCGACGCGTCCAGGACGCGGAAGTCCACGGTGTAGCCGAGCAACTCCAGGACGCCGCGCCACTGCTCGAACGTCTCTCCCATGCGCGCCTTGTCCGGGCGCCCGTCAGGCCCCAACGGACCCCAGGTGCGAAACTCGGCCACGTTCTCCAGGAAGATGCAGCCCGGGCGCACGTCGCGGGCCCAGTCGATGACTACCCACGCGAGGCTCCGGATGCCCTTTTCCCTGGGAGTGCCGCCCTTCGCGACGCTGAAGTGCGTGCAGTCGGGACTCGCCCAAAGCACGTCCACAGGACGACCCTTCGCCACGTCGCGCGGGGGCACGTCCCAGATATCCGCTGTGAGGTGCTGCGTGCGCGGGTGGTTGGCGGCATGCACGGCGAGCGCAGTGGCGCTGTGGTTGATGGCCACATCGACGTCGCGCCCGAGCGCCGCCTCGATGCCGGTGGAGGCGCCTCCTCCGCCAGCGAACAAATCCACGACGAGCCCTCGGCAGTGGCGCTTGCTCATGATGTCGCCTCCGCGTGGGACAGGTCTTTGGACGGGCCACGCACGCCACGGAACAGCTCGCGCTCCGTCAGCCCGGCGCGCTCGGCAATCCACGCCGTGGTGCCCTGCTTCGCGACGATGTCCGCCTGGGTCGCCTCGCACGTGCACGACACGCCCGGGCAGGTCACCTCGTCCTTCGCCTTGAGGCGGTGCCCCTGCGTCTTGTGTCCGCACTCGCCGCAGCGGTGGACGGCAGCGCGGCGCACCAGCTCTTCCGGCGTGTCCGCCAGCAGGTCCACCGCCGCGCGCCCGGTGCCGAAGCGCACCCACCACTGCCCGTTCGGCTTGCGCCCACGGAAGCGTCCGCCGCGCACCGCGCGCACGAGCGCCTTCGTCCGCTTGTACTCGGCCATCATCCGGTCGAGCTGCTGCCAGATGGACTCAGCCACGGGACACCTCCTGCTGCGTGGAGCGGCCACCGGACAGGACGCGCAGCACGGGCCGACCGGTGTTCGGGGTGGATGCGCGGGCCTCGCGGCGCGCCAGGAGGAGCAGCACCGCGGACGTCAGGTGCAGCAGGACGGCCACCAGATGGAGCGCGCCAAAGACCAGGTCACGCATGCGAGGCCTCCGCACCGACGGCGACACGGACCTTCTGCCGCCAGGAGGCTTCCCGCTCCCGAGCGTCGCTCCAGAGGTCGCGGCAGCGCTTGACGCTGCACGTGCCCGCCGGCACGTCGGCGCGCTCGCTGTACACCTGCGCGAAGGACCGCTTCGCCCAGCAGATGGCGCAGCCGCCAAGCTGCATCAACTGCGCCTCGTCGTGGAGGCGCTTGCGCAGCAGGCCGAGCTGATGCGGCGGCGTCGTCGCCAGGAGGTGGGCCACGGCCTTGCGACGCATGGCGGGAGTGGTGAGCAGATGCTGCTGACGGGGCTTCCTGGCCGCGCTCACGGAGCACCGCCGTCTTCGCGCACCGCCGCGACCTGGACGTCGAGCCCCACCAGCACCTGGCCAGGGATTGCCTTGCGCTCCCCGAACCTGTCGGCAAGGGCGCGCACCAGCGTGTGCACGTCGCGGAGCTGCTGACGGAGGCGCAGGACCTCGTCCACCGTCTGCTCCAGGTGCTGCCGGCACACCGTCGGCTCGCGGTTCATAGTGCTGGACGTCGAACAGGCGCTGCACTTCGGGACGGGCGAGGCCTTCTGCCGGAGGCGCAACTCGAAGCAGTCCACCGCCTCTCCGGCCTGCCACCGTGCGTACTCGATGCCGTCAAGGACGGCCTGGCACTCCCGGGCGTCCACGCGGAGTCCGGCGCCGTCCGCGGCCGTGGACAGGGCTGCGCGCAGAATCTCGTTCACGGGCCTGAGATGCCGCCGGACAGGGAGGCCGCGGGGGTGCTCCAGGGCGTTGATGAGGCTGCGGCAGTCGGCGGGGTCCAGTTCGAGCCTGCCGCCCTCGCTCGCGACGTGCCCCAGGGACGCGGTGAGGACCACGCTCAGTGCCTCGGGCGCGGCCGTCTTTGCGGACGTGGCCCGCTGCTGTGCCTTCGTGGAGGTGCGCTTCACCGGGCACCTTCCTTCTGGGCGACGCGCTCACGAAGCTGGTGCAGCTCCACCAGGGCCGCGCTGAAAGCATGCTCGGTGCAGCTCCCCTCCAGCGCAGTGCACGCGGGGCACTCCGCGGTGGGCGGCACGGAGCGGATGAAGCGCGTCAAAACGAGGTCCGGCGCCGTGGACTGCCGTCTCGGTCTTGGGACGGACGTCGGGATGTTGCAGAACGCCGAGTCGAACGCTTCGTAGGCGTACCTACCGAAGCCCGTCCCGGCACCGTCCACGCGCCAGCCGTCAGGCGTACGGTGGAAGTGCAGGGAGAAGGTGTCCGGGAGCCGGGGCGAGGCGGCAAGGGCCTCGCCAGAACTCCCACCGGACTCCCAGCCTCGGCCGGCTGCCGTGCCTTGCGCCCCCGGCCCGACATTTTCCTGAGTCGGGCCGGGGACTTGGCCAGTGACCCCGACAGGAATCGAACCTGTGGCCTGCGGTTTAGGAAACCGCCGCTCTATCCAACTGAGCTACGGGATCGAGGTGGTGCAAACCCCTTATACCAGGGCGGAATCACCTCGCAATGACCGTGAGGGGGGCATCGGCGTGGGAGTCTCGGGCTCAACGGGCCCGTCCACGTCACCCCGTAGTCCTTCGGCATCAGGGCCGCCGTGTCGGGCGGGGTATGCGGGATTCGCAGAAGGCCGCCGGGTCGTAGTCCCCTCCCGTGAGACGCGATAGACCGCTGGCACCCTCCTCATGGGGGACGTCCCATGCCAACCGCCGCCAACCTGTTGCTCTTTCTCGGGGCTTCGCTCGCGCTGAATGTCACGCCGGGGCCCGACATGCTCTATGTCATCACACGAAGCGCCTCGGAGGGGAGGCGTGCGGGCGTCGCGAGCGCACTCGGCATCGCGGGCGGCACCGTCTTTCACTCGCTCGCGGTCGTCCTCGGGCTCTCCAGCCTGTTGATCGCCGTACCCTTCGCCTACGACGCCGTGCGCTTGGGTGGGGCGGGCTACCTGGTCTTCCTCGGTCTGCGCACGCTGCTGAGGCCATCCGGTGTGGCACAGGGGCCACGTGTCGAGCCCGCCAGCCTCTGGGAAATCTTTCGCCAGGGCGTGGTCACCAACGTCCTCAACCCGAAGGTCGCCCTCTCTTTCCTCGCGTTCCTTCCTCAGTTCGTTGTGCCCGGTAGCGGTAGCGCCCCCGGGCAATTGCTGCTGCTGAGCGTGCTCTTCAACGTGTCGGGTACGCTGGTGAATCTGGTCGTGGCCTTCGGCGCGAGCCGCGCCGGACAGTGGGGCCGCGCCCGTATCGGCGGCGGCGTCCTCGCGCAGCGGATCACGGGAGCCGTGTTCGTGGGGCTCGGTGTGCGTATCGCCCTGCAGCAGCGGAGCTGAGGCGCCCCAGGAGCGCCGAAGGCGTCCGCTTCTCCGCGTCGTGGCCCCGGCATGCGTCCCGCGTTCGCGCACGCCGCTCAGCGCACCCTCGGCACCCACGCGCCGTGGAACCCGGCTGGCACCCGGCGCGGCAGGTGAACGGTCGCGACGGGGTCCTCGTCGATCGCGCGTGCGTCCAGAATCACCAGGTCGCTGGAGTCCGTCGCCGAGCGATAGACCATCACCAGCAGCCAACCGTCGTCCTCGACGATGCCTCCTGGGCGCGGCACGAACACGGGCTCGCTGTTCTGGTCGCCAGCTTGCACCGCGTAGTGTGTCGTCGCGCCGCGCTCGTGATCGAAGCGGACCACGCCGCGCATTTCGGCGTTGGTCGGCTGCTCCGTCGCATACAGGTAACGGTAGTGGCGCCCCGTCCGGTTCTCGTTGATGCGCGGCAGCTCGATCCCGCCGTCGGTGAGCGGCCTTTCGTCAACCCGGCCGCTCGCCGTATCGATCTCGTAGCGCCACAGGACTCCAACGGGGTTGTCGACGAACCTCCCCGTGCTCGCGTCGAGCCGCAGGTACCACGGGTAGCGGACCGCATCGAGCACCACGCAGGCTTCGTCGCGGTCATACGCGTTGACGACGTGCTGGATGAAGCAAGGCTCGATGCCGAACCAGCGCACGTCGCCGCCGTGGCGCGGGATCACGCCGATGCGTGCCTTCCGGTCATCGTGCCAGCGCAGCGGCATCCGGTGGCCCTGCTTCAGCATCGAGAAGTCGTACCCGACGTTCAGGTCGAGCAGCAGGCTGCGGGTCGCGGTGATCGCGATGTCGTGCATCATCGACGGCGCCGGTACATCCACAACGACGTCGACGCGCTGCACGCCCTGCGCGTCCGCGACGCCGTAGCGCAGCCACGGCGCGCGCCAGTCCGCGCGAAACGCGATGAGCTCGCCCGTCAGCGGATCGACCTTTGGATGCGCGGTCAGCCCGCCGCCGAGCCCGGCGTGCCTGCGGGGCTCGCCGAGCGAATCCAGCTCGGCGGTGATCGCGAACGGCGCGCCACCCTCCGCCAGCGCCAGCAATTCGCCCGCATGCAGCAACACGTTCACGTTCGGATTGGTGTCGGGCAGCTGCGGCACCCGCTCGGGCGCGTACACGTCAGCCCAGCGGCGCGTGCGCGCCCAGCGGTTCCGGTAGCCGGCCGCGCGGCCATCCTCGAACGAGATCGCGTGCAGCATCGCCGCTTCCGGCCACCAAGACAGAACGTCGTTGCCCTCGAAGCGGCCCCGCAGTGGGTTCGGACCGTTGCGCAGCAGCGCTCCGTTGAGTTCGCGCGGGATGTCTCCGGTGACGGCCAGGTCTACGAGGTCGACCTCGTCGGCGACCGGCGCGACCGCGCCGCGGTTCAAATCGAATGCAGTCATGACGTTACCCCTGTCAGCCGTCTTCGGTCGGCGGCGGAAGGGCACCGCCAGTCGCCGACCAAAGGCCGTGTAGGAAGAAAGCAGCGTGGAGGCTGTCCTCGCGTCCACCTGGAGGAAGGAATCAGGATGACGCCATTTCTATCCGGGTATAAATGTCGCGTCAATATCGCCCGGGTAAAATAGGACAGGCAGCCTGGGGTGCGCCGGTCACGCCGCCCCGGCGGAGACCGGAGCGCCGCGAACGCGTGCAAGCACCCCGTCGAGCGCGACATGCCCTTCGAGCGTCTGCGCGAAGCGCGCGCCCGCTTCGTTGGCGAGCCGTGCGGCGATGCGTGCACCGAGGAGTCGCCGTACTCGTGATGCAATCATGAGTCAGCGGTGATGAAGGTCCATCCGCGAATTCCGTACCTTGTGTCCATCCACTCCAGGAGGTAGCAAGGTCATGAATCGGCGACGGGAGTCGTGTGTTTCAAGCCTCGTGTCTCGACGGGCGGTCCTGCTCTTCACCGCGCTCTGGCTCGCGGTCCTGACCCCCGGACGCGCCGCCGCGGAGCTCCCGCTGCTCTCGCTCGGCTCACTCTCCGACGATGAACTCCTGTCGGACGTGCTCGTTGGCTCCCGCCAGATGGGCATGGGCCTGGTCATCCCTTTCCCCTGCACAAGCGAGACGGACGGCCTCGCGCTCGAGACACGCCAGCGCTACAGCAACGCCGCCATCAGCGTCGACGCGGCGTATTGGCTGAAAGTCGCGTATCAGTCCGCGCGCCGCCCGGTCGGCGTCGAAACGCAGTTGGGCCTCCATGTCCGCACCGCCACACGCGACAGCGAGTATGCCGGCCTGGGCCCCTCCCTTGGCCTCACGGTCTCGCGAGAATTCGATCCGCCGCGTTGCATGTGCCTGAATGCGCTCAAGACCTTCGTGGGCGTGCAGGGCAGCACTGTGATGTCTCCGGCCAATGGGCAGCTCCAGGTGCCCGTACGCGCGAGCCTGGGTCTCCAGGCCCGCTTTCGCGGATTTCACTTCATGCTCGTGGGGCGCGGCGGCTGGGATGACGCAAGCCTTGGATTCAACGCGCGTCCTACCGTCGATGTCACGATGGCCATCGGCCTCGTCCGCTTCCTCTGAGCTTCCGCCTGCACGGGCTGCGGCGCGGGGCGCACGCCGGAAGGCACACCTCGCGCCTGGTGTCATGACGGGCGGGGGACGCTCAGCGCTTCACCGCGAGCACGTCGACCTTCTCGATGAGCGGCGGCTTCGCGAGGACCTCCGGCGCCTTCGCCTTCATGGCCGCGGCGACCTTGCCACTCAGATGCGACTGACGCCCCTCCTCGTCGGCGAAGGTGTCGAAGATGCCGAATGTGGTTGACGACAGCTTCAGGGCATACCAGTGCACTGTGTCCAGCTCGTCGCGAATGATGGGCAGCGCACGCTCCAGGAGCTTCTGCACTTCCTCCGCTCTGCCCGGCTTCGCCTCCAGGGTGACGACCAGGGCCTTTGTCTCGGCGACGTCGGGCGTGTCCGGCGTCTGGGCGGCGAGCAGGTCCACCGCCTGGATCGTTGGCGGTGTCGCCAGCAGCTCTGGCGCTTGCGCCATCAGGGCCGCGGCCACCTTGCCACTCAGGTGCGCCTGACGGCCCGCCTCGTCGGCGAACGTGTCGAAGATGCCGAAGGAGGTCGGACCGAAGCGCAGCGCGAACCACTGTGCCGTCGCCGGCTCCGCCTGGACCAGGGCAAGACCTCCCTCCAGGAACTTCCGCACCTCCTCTTCCTTGCCCGGCTTCGCCTCCAAGCGGACCAGCAGGCCCACGTGAACAGTCTCTGACTTCCGCGCTTGCGTCGTCGTCATGGCTGCACCCGTCGTGCTCTTCGAAGTGGATGCGCAGCCCAGTCCCACCAGGGAGGCGGTCAGCGCGAGGAAGGTCATGCGGTACGGCTTCAGGAAGAGATGCATTGAACGGCTCCAGGAGAGGCCGGATGGCGCAGGGGATGCCACCGCGACCGCGACGGGGACATATAGACCTCGCGTCTGGCCAATGTGAGGCCCCCGGCACCAATGGACCGATAGTCATCACCCATGCGCAAGGGCCTCCCCGGACCGGGGGACGGTGCCCCAGGCCTCTCGGGGTGACGCCCTGACGAGGCTTTGGCCACGCTCGAATCACTTCGTCAAAAATCGGCTCTTAAATCGATTCGAGAAGTCCGCTCGTTGACGGAAAGCCCGGGGGAATGCCCCGGGTCTGGCGAGCCGGATTCGCTGGCCCCCTCGATGAGGAACGTGAGTGATGCTGAAGAAGCAGAGTGTTTCCTGGATGTTGGTGATGAGCGGCCTTGCGCTGCTCGCGGCCTGCGCCCCCGAGCCCAAGCCCGTCGAGGTCATCCCCTCTCCGGGGAAGGGAGACCTGGTGCTCCTGATTGAACGGGAGGCCAGAACGGGCCCCTATGTCGAGAGCACGGCGGAGCGCTTCCGCATCGTCGCCTCGGGTGAGGTCTTCAAGGCGGTGCGGTGGAGCGCCGACTCAGGCTCGCTCGAACCTGACGCGGAGCGGGTGACGTGGACGCTGCCCGCGGCGGGGACCGCGTCGTTGTCCGTCTCCGTGGAGACGGAGTCCGGGAAGTCGGCGGAGGGCTCGTTCCACTTCAACGTCATCGCCGCTCCGCTCGCCCCCAACACGGTGATTGATTCCAGCCCGGACGTCACGGGGGGCACCTGTGAGCTCGCGTTCGACAACGCGGGCAAGGGCCATATCGTCTACACGAACGACACGCACAACACCCTCTGGTACGGCAGCTGGGACGGTACGACCTGGAAGACGGAGCAGGTTGACGGCCCCAGCTTCAACACGGGCGGGGTCTTCGTCACGAAGCCCGTGCTCGCGATCGACGCGGCGACCGGCACTCCCCACGTCGGCTACCTCAAGGGGACCGGCGCCATCGCGAACGCCACGTTGCGCATCGGATACGCCACGCGCGTGAATGGCGCGTGGGTTCGCGAGAACCCGGACACCGCGGCGGCGACTCGAATGGGCATCGCGCTCAACCCCGATCAGGGCCAGCCCGCCATCATCTTCGCCACCGGCCAGGCTGGAACCATCCGGGTCGCGACGCGCACGGCGGCCAATACCTGGGCCAGCGCGCTGCTCCCGCTCAACACGTCCTATCTCAACAGCGACCCTGTCTTCGACGCGACCGGAGGGCTTCACGTCGTCACGACCCAGGTCACCAACAACGTCGCCACCAACTACCTGCGCGTCATCCGGGGCTCGGCCATCGAGTCCTTCCGGATGGAGGACACCGGCTCCTTCGCCCCCTGGCTCTCACTGGTCTGGGGCCCGAGCCAGCACGTCCTCGCGCTCTCGAACACGATCCCCGAGGGCGACAAGTCCGCCATCGATGACATCACGTTGGGCACGCCCCTGACGTCCAGCACCATGAACTCCTCGCCGGTCGACTACCGCTTCGCCTCCTCCGACCTGGCGTTTGGCGGCGGAAAGCCTGTCGTCGCCTCTCGCAACGGGACGGCGCTGCAAATCAGCACGACGGACGCGCTGGGCTTCTGGACGTACACCCAGCTGGGGTCGGTGGATGACAACACCCGCCCGAGCGTCGCGATCCGCCCCACGGACGGAACGCCGCACGTCTGCTACCAGCGTGATGGCAAGGTGAGCTTCCAGTAGCATCTGGCTGGGAGTCACGGCTCCTGTGCGTCGAGCCGTGACTCCGGGGCCAGCGCGGGAGCCCGCGCTACGGCTGGGCGGCGTAGAGCTGGCCCCGCATCTCTCCGTAGAAGGTATGGGCCTTCGTGTGGAGGTTGAAATAGAGCACGCCCTTGCGCGCCAGGGACTCCAGGCTGGCCAGTGTCTGGGTTTGCGTCAGGAAGCCCAGCTCCGCAGGGCAGCTCTCCGGCAGGCCGGACTTCATCCCCTTCATGTCCTTGACGTAGGTGATGTTCTTGTTGGTCAGCTCCACGGAGAGCTTGCCCTGGGCGAGTGTCTTGGGCAGCGCGCCGAACTCGCCGAAGTCCACGACGATGGGGCCGAGCACGCCCGGCGGGCCGCAGTGCACGTGGAACATGAGGATGTCCTCGGGATTCACCCCGTCCACCTGGACGTCGACGTAGGCCTTGCTCAGGTCCTTGGAGAAGCGAAGCTGCCCATAGCCCCGGGACTTGCGGCGGTCGCGGGGCGTCGACGGTGCCGTGGCGCCGAGGCTCTTCTGCAACAGCTTCGGCGTCTCCGACTCCTCACCGGGCTCCTGGGCGGGGCTCAGGAAGGCCTCGTAGACGGTGAAGGTCGTCGCGCCCTCGGAAGGGTCCTTGGCCTGGGCGGACTGCATGAACAGGGCGACGGACAGGACAGCGAGCTTCGGCATGCGCATGGTGGACTCCCCCTGGGAATGAGCCCGTCATGAGTAGCCTGCGTCCCGGACCGCGGGATGGCCAAAGGTGGACAACCCATGGCCGGATCCTGGCGGCGCCGCGGCTCAGAGCGGTTCGATGAACCGGCGGATGTCTTCGAGCACCCGCTGGATCTTGGGAATCTCGCGGAGCGCCTCCGGCACGCTGATGCGGACGGCGCGCTCCCGCCCCACCACGCCGGGCAGCACCGGGACGCAGGTGCCCTGGGCATGGTCGGGATCCGGCAGGTCCGCGCTGGGCACCAGCCCGATGCCCTGCCCGGCGAGGCAGCAGGAGCGGATCAGGTGGATGTCCGACGTGATGAGCGTGGGCTCCACCCGGAACGCCATCCCGCCGAGCACGGGCCAGAGACACGCGTCGCCCCCCGGAGCCGCCCACGCGAACAGCTCGTGGTCCCGAAGCGCCTCCAGGGTCCGGGGAACACCCCGGCGCTCCAGGTACTGGGGGCTGGCGATCAGCCCCTCGCGCACGCGGAGCACCACCTGTGAGAGCCACGGTCCCCGGGGCATGTCCTCTCCGAAGTGGATCGCCATGTCCACGTTGTCCAGGGGTTCGGACAAGGGGGCGTCGCTGAAGCTCGCCTGGACCCGCAGCAGCGGGTAGGTGGTCCGCAGCAGCCCGAAGAGCGGGGCGAGCAGGTGCGGCGGGAGCCCGACGGGCAGCACCATCCGCAGCAGGCCCGCCGGGGCCTGGCCCACCTCACGGATGGAGGCCAGCAGCGCGCTCGTCTCCTGCATCATGATCCGTCCGCGCTGGGCGAGGACTCCACCGGCTTCGGTCAGGACGATGCCCGTCCGGGTGCTGGTCAGCAGCGGTACGCCTGCCCTTGCCTCGAGCGCTTCGACGCGCCGCCTCAAGGTCGTGCGTGAGACGCCCAGCGACTCCGCGGCGGCCAGGAACGACCCCGTCTCCGCGACGTCGAGAAACGCGCGCAACTCTTCCAGGTCCATGTGCCTCCCTCGGGAGTCGGCCCACGTTGAAGGAGCTCCCGCGACGCCGTGGGCCCAGCCACGAAAAATGTATCGCTTTCGCGGCCACGGAGGCGCCCCGTGTTTCCGCCGCGGGCCCCGGCCTGGGGGATGTCTCACGGCCCCGAAGGGTGGAGGAGCCCTTGAAGGCGGACGAGATGGGAAGATGTCGGGTAGCGCGCGCCGAACGCCTCCGCGCGCTCGCGTGCCTCGGGGACGCGGCCCAGTCGCACCAACGCCTCGATGGCGATGACTTCTCGCTCCTGGGCGAGCGTCCCTGCCGGGAACCGCGATGCATGTGCCTGGGCGCTGGCGAGCGCGCGCTCCGAGTCGCCTCGTCGCAGGGCTTGATGGGCGCTGTCGAGCAATAGCAGCTCTTCGTCCTCGGCCGCAGGGGCCACGGACGGGGCAGGCGCGGGGGGCCGCTTCGGTGCTGCGCTGGTGGGCCTCGGGGCAGGTCCCGTCGGTGGAACGCTAGCCGTTGGCGGCGCCACGGGGGCGGGGGGCGCGGGGGACTCGGCTTCGGGCGCGGTGGGCGCGGGTTCCTCGGAGGGCAATGGGGCAGCGGGAGCCGGCGCGATGTCGCGGGTGAGCGGGCGCTCGGCATCGGCGTGCGTCCGTTCATAGACCCGGCCCACGTGGAAGCTGCCCACCGTCCCCGTGAGCACGGCCATTCCGACGAGCACCTTCAGCTTGAGGCCTGACGACACGGCGGCGCTGACAGCGTCTGCGGCTGGAGGCGCGGACGGGGGGCCGGGGGTGGGCGGAGCGGGCAGCGGTCCGAGCCGGGCCGCGAGGGATGCGAGCTGGTCGGCGGTGGGCTCGTCCTCGACGGCGGATCGCAGCAAGCCCCTCAGGTCCGAGGACGCGTCGGAGGTCTCCTCCAGGAGGCGCACGGGCTCTGGCGTGCTCATGTCTCGCCTCCTTGCGTCCGGGCCACGGCGTCCTGGACCTGCTTGCGCGCAGCGTACAGCCGGGCATAGGCGGTCTGCACCGGGCAGCCTACGGCCCGGGCCACGTCGGCCATGGCCCACTGTTCGATCTCGAAGAGGACGAATACCGCCCGCTTGTCCTCGTCGAGCGCATCCAGGATGCGCTCGAGCCGGGCCCGCGCCTGCGTTCGCTCGACCGCTTCGAACTGCTCCGGAGGGCGGGCCTGGTCGGGCGTCCGCGCGACCGCCGTCTCACGGCGGATGTGGGCGCGCTTGCGGTAATCCGACGCCAACCGCATGCAGATTCCGAAGATCCACGCGCCCACGGGCGCGCGTCCGTCGAACTCGGACAGGCGGCGGTGGACGACCATGAATGCCTCCTGACAGACGTCTTCCAGGTCCGCCGGCCGTACGCCCAGGCGTCGCAGCGTGCGCCACACGAAAGCCGCGTGCTGTGTGTAGACGTGCTGGAAGTCGAGGGGCGCGGAGCCGACGGGAGTTGACTGCGCCTGGGTGGGGGGAGGCATCGCGCGTGAGTCCGGAGCCGACGGACTCTAGTGATCTTCCGCGACCCTGGTGAAGCGCCAATGCGCGCGCCTGTCTGTTCAGGGCCCCCGGAAGGACATGCCTACGTCGAGCCCCACTCGGAGCGGTGTGCCCAGCTTCACGCCAGTCGACAGTGTGGGCCGCAGCCAGCCCACGGTCGCGCCCAGTCCCGCGTGCAGCGCCGTGGTTCGGCCCAGTCGTCCCTCCACGTGGAGACGTGGCCCGGCGTCCCCCCGGACGAACAGGTCCACCGTCCGCTCGGCGCTGCCCTGATGATCCACCGACACGAAGGACAACGCCGCGGTCGCGCAGCCAGACACCTCCCAGCCCGGGCCTCCCACCGAGAGCGGGCAGAGCCCTGCCTCGGGGGAAGCCGTGAACAGTTCAAACCGCTCGGCGCCGGGCTTCGCGGTCGCGTGGGGATACATGGCGAGCCGCATGAACCAGGTCCATGCGCCGGCACCTCGCCATGCAACGCTGAGCCCTGGCGCGAACGTGTCGCCGAGCCCCGTGGATGCGGTGGCGGCCAGGGACACCGTGGAGCGCTCTGGCCAGGGCCTGCCTTCGGGGGCAGGCGCTTCTTCGGCGGCGGGCTCCTGGGCCGTGTCGTTCAGCGTCCAGGCCGGGGGCTCGGGCGGTGGAACAGGCTCGGGCTCTCGCTCGGGTGCCGGTGTCCCGGCCTCGTCCGGCGAGGCCTCCCCCTGAGGCTCCCTGGAAACCAGCGCATCCGGATCGATCATCAGCGCGATGACCAGCGCGAGCCGAGGCTCGATGGCGGCGCAGGAGGGCTCGGCGGTGGAGACCTCCCGGCCACCGAGGATGGTGCCCCGTGCGTCCACGAGGGTGAGCCGCGCCGTCCAACCCGAAGCAGCCTCCGGCCCGAGTGTCCCGTGAATGAGGACCTCCGGCATGACGCCGAACACGGCGCGCCCCAACCGCTCCTCCACCGCGCGGGACAGCGGCGCGGCCTGGATGCAGCCTGGAGCTGCTTCCCATTGCAACCCCCAGCGCGCCGGCGTCGCTGGCGTGGCACAGAGCAGCGGGACGACGGCGCCCAGGGGGAGAAGCGGCAGCATGCGGACGCGTTAAACCACGCGGCGCCGCTCCGCGCGACGGCGGGGACTCACAGGTCCAGCGCCCCCCTGCCGGTATCAGGAGGGCCCTGGTTCGCGACCACCTTCACGTCCGTCCCATTGAATGCGAAGAGCGGGATGCCGATCGCGAGCAGCGCGCCGCCTCCAATGAGCGATCCGATGGAGAGCTTGCGCATGAACGGGTCGTCCGTGCTGCCCGTTGCTTCAGTTTGCATGCTGCCGCTGAGTCCCAGGAGAAGCCCTCCCGCCAGGGCGGCGCTGGCGCCCACCACGATGGAGTACCAACCGGTGGCGCGCAGCCCCGAGCTTCCTGGCCGCACGTGCAGGGACACGTTCCGTCCCTGATCCAGCAGGGAGAAGCGCGAGGAGGGGGTGATGCCATTGCCTCCGATGAAGAACTCAGACCGGGGCTCGAGGATGCGCATGTTGCATGGCGCCTGGCACTCCCGCGCGTAGTTGACGATGCCTATCGTGGCCATGCCACGGCTCGAGGCAATGGAGCCCACCCCTTCACTGACGACTCGGAAGAGGCTGACGTCGGGGGAGTCCGACTGGATGTTCACCTGCACCTCGGCGTCGTTCCGCGAGGAGGGCGCGCTTGCGAGCGGAGCGGTGGTGGCGAGACTCAGGGCAAGGATCAGGCTCAAGAGGGTTCCTCCATACGGTGTCAGCGTGTTGCCTGGATGTATGGAGGGACCCTCGCTGGATTTTGAACGGAATTTCGCCCGAGCTTTTGGCGGTCATCGGGCCGGGAAGGGCCGCCACGCCGGGCGCAGGTCGAAAGACGGCTCTCCTGTCGCGGGCATGTCCAACTCCTCGCGGTGCAGCGACGTGCTCTCGTTGCTCACGGCGAAGAGCGTGTAGTGGCCCGCCGGGAGGTGATGGACCCGGACGATGCCAGGCAGGGACTCCACCCACTCGTCAGGGTGGCTCAGCAGCGCCAGCCGCATCAGCTCCTCTTCGCCTTCCGGGATCTCCAGCGCATTCGCGGCCTCCTCGTGCTCCACCCCCGCGATGCTATTGGAGGTTGCCGCGTCGCCGAGGAAACCCTTGCGAGATGGATGGAGGGGAGGGGACGGCTTGAGTCGCGGTGTCGGGACACGCCGGGCGGTCACCCCTGGGCGGACCTCCATGCCAGGGGCGACATGCCACGGACGCGACTCCACCGCGGCGTACTACCAGGGGCTGTTGCCCTGCTTCTCGTGCGGCGTCTCCGTATAGGTGGACTTGAACAGCGAGCCCGCCGCGTTGAGCCCCGAGCCGAAGGCCTCGACGGAGGCCTGCTTGTAGTTGCCGTTCCTGGCGCTCTGGAACGCGTCCCGGCCGAAGTTCAGGGCCTCGCGCTGGTGTGCGTTGACCTCGCTGCGCTCCCCGCGCTCCACCTTGTTGACGTTGTCGATGACGCTGTCCCGGGAACGGTCGGAGATGCCGATGTGCTTCTTGTCGAGGAGCTGGTTCATGCCCTCGACCTGCTGCGAATAGACGCTCGTCTTGCCCTGCGTGGTCTGGTCGATCTGCTTGCGCGAAGGATTGAAGAACGAGTGGTTGCCGTTGACCTTGAACATGAGAGTGCTCCTCCGGGTGGTGGCGGGTGCCCCGCCCGCGGTAGTTGTTTCTTGAAGAAATTGTCGGAGCATGTGGGTCGGAGTTGCTTGGGGACTTTCATCTGCCCACAATTCAGCAAGGGGGCGCCGGGAGGTCCGGCGACCCTGGAGCGCAGCTCGCGGCCTCAGTGGACGATGAACGTCGAGGGCAGCAGCACCTTCGAACCGTTGGACTGGAAGAGGCTGTCCTTCAGGTGGAGCTGGACGACCACGCGCTTGCGCTTCTCCAGATCGAGCCGCTTCGACGTGAATTGGATGGCCGCGGACCGCGCGCGGATGAGGCCCGCGGAGTCCGTTGCCTGATACGCCCCCACGTCGTCGAAGAGCACGCGGACTTGCGCCGTCGTTGCCTCATGGGGCAGGTAGAAATACCCCAGCAGGTATGCTTGGTCCTTCGACGTCAGGTCCATGGTCCGCCCGGCTGGAGCGAGCCGCACCGTGACGGGTCTGCCATTGGCCGTGACCTCCACCTGACCCACGCCCAGCATGACCTTCTGGTACTGCTCCGCGTCCACCCCCTTGAGGCGCAGCTCGAACCGGTCTCCTTCCGGTTCGGCGCCCGGAGGCGCCGGGTTCTCTCCACCACAAGCGCCCAGCGTCATCGCGAGGAACGCACCCGACAGCACAGCGAGTCTTGAAGTCTTCATCGTGAGGTCCTCCCTTTAGAGCTTCGGTTCCTGGGCGTGGGTCATTCCCCAGATGGGATCCAGCTTCCAGAGCTGCTTGGCGAGCGGCACGGCAGTCCTGAGGCCGGATTGGTTGTGGACCTCCAGGCGCTTCAGCGTGTCCGCCAGGACGAACGCGTTCATGGGCAGGCCGTGGTCCAGCTGCGGAAGCACGGGCGCGGTCGTACCGAAGTAGCGCTCGTTGCAGACCGAGGTCACCTGCTCGCGCGCCACCAGCATGCGCAGCGTCGCCTCGTCGGAGCGGCGCGTGTTGTTCGCGGCGAAGGCCGAGTTTGCCCACAGCACACCCAGCGCCTCCTCCACGGTCGACACGTGGCCCAGCGCGCCCAGGGAGATGGGGCCCTGGCTCAGGCACTCGGTCAGCGCCTGCTGGCTGGAGCCGAAGAAGCCACGGTCGCGAGTCACCGGACGAGAGAGGCCGCCCTGGCGCGGCGGCAGGTTGAAGGCGCAGGCGGCGCCGTCCGCGAACTGCGTCGCGGGGCCGGTGGACACCGGGGACAGCGCCCCCGTGAGCAGGTCCACGGAATAGAACGTGTCCGCGCGCGTGGAGTCCGCGTTCGTGGTTCCATAGAAGAACAGCTCCCCCGCAGCCGTGAAGGTGGCGGAGACCATGGCGTTGTTCACGGAGGGGGCGCCGTTGATCAGCGAGGGGAGAGGGTAGTCCACGTACGTCCCCAGCACCGGATCCACCACGGCGACCCGCTGGGTCACGCTGTTGAAGCCGTAGAGCTGGTTGTTCAGCGGGTTCACCGCGAAGTCCGCCATGCGGAACGTCGCGGGTGTCCCGAGGATCACATCGGAGAGCACCGCGCCCGTGGTGGTGTCCACGTGGACGAGGTGGTTGCTGGTGCCCTCGAAGCCCAGGTAGGTGCCGTCCTCCAGGATGGCCCCCGCCGCCCAGATGGCCGAGTCCGCCGCGCCCGTGACGAGCGGCGCGATGACCGTCGCGGACCCGTTCGCGTCCAGGCGGATGAAGCTGGACTGGGTGAGCCCGTCCGACGAAATGGCATACAGGAAGTTGTCCACGTGGTTGAAGGCCAGGGCGTTGTACGGCAGCGACGCCTCGCCCTGCAGGGCCAACGTGCCGGTCGCGGGGTCGAAGATGTAGAGGCGGGACGGGCCCGTGGGCAGGCCACCCCCCGACGAGGACGCGGTCGAGATGTACACCGTGTCATCGCAGTAAAGGATGGGCTGCTGCTGGCAGAGCACGTTGACGCTGCTTTGGCTGGAGCCCACGTCCCAGCCGATGTCGAGGATGTTGGCGAAGCTGACCTCTTCGTTGGGCGTGTTCGGGCTCGCGTCCAGCGCACCCAGCGCCACGCAGGCCTCGTAGCTGTCAACCGTGTACTCACACGTGTATTGGATGTTGCCGCCCACGGGGACCGACAGCGGGGGCGCGGGGCTGAACGTGCAGTTCGCCAGCAAGGGATCCGCCGCCTGCAACAAGTCGGAGGGCAGCGTCTGGTGGACGTTGGTTGCCGTGAACGAGAAGGAGAGCGTGGTGGGATAGCGATCCACCAGCACTTGCTTCTGTCCATTCACCAGCTTGTCCGCGCGGAAATCATGGGCCCAGACCGCGGGAGCCCAGAGCGCCCCACCGAGCATGACCCCCAACCATCGACGGTGCATCGTGTGTACCTCCAGAACCCGGGGCCATCAGGGCCAGGGACGAAGGAGGGCTCTGCACGATGAGTGCCCGTTGTCCAGGCATCGCAAAGCACACAGGTGAAGTGGATTTCGGGGATGTTGGGTCCAGGTGAATGAGAGGAATTGAACCCGGCCCCGTGCGGCGGTGTTGGACGTCCAAGTCCGCTCATGTCAGGAACGGGCTGATTCCTGGCGGCATATTTTCCGGAAGAATTTTGAAACAAATGCAGTCGCGCTTCACGACTGCGCGTCAATGCCCCTGGATGGGGGGCAGGACAGGCGCGTTTCAGCCGTGGACGTGCTCCATGACCATCACCGCGACAGTACGAGGCGCGAGCGCTTCGTAGATGTGGGGCACGTCGCCGGGAAAGGTCGCGTAGTCCCCAGGTCCCAGCTCCACGCAGGCGTCGGTGGGGCCCGCGCGCAGGCGGCCCTTGCTGACGATGAGGTGTTCGACGCTGCCAGGAATGTGGGCCTGGGCATGACGGGAGGCGCCGGGCTCCAGATGGAGGACATAGAGGTCCCTGCGTGCGCCCGGTGGACAGGCGGACAACATGGTGCCGGTGAAGTGGGCCTGCTCGGAGCGGATGGCCGCGCCCTCGCCCGCGCGGATGACGCGCACCTCCTGAGGGGGCGGCGCTACCAGCCGGCTGAAGGGAACCCCCAAGGCGACAGCCAGCGCCCAGAGCGTCTCGATGCTGGGGTTGCCCGCGCCCGCTTCCAACTGGGACAGCGTGGACTTGGAGACGTTGGCGCGCCGGGCGAGCTCCGAGAGCGAGACGTTCGCGCGCTCGCGCTCCCGGCGCAGGGTGACGGCGATGAACTCCAACGGCCCGGGCGGAGGGGGCGTTCGTTTTGATGGCATTTTCGTTCTTATTGACGAACGACGGGGTTCCTGTCCAGATTGGCGCGCATGGGAAACGTGGATCGCGCCCTGGCCCGTGACGTGGGAGCGGTGGCCCTGGCTTCGGCGGTGGTGGGCGTTTCATTTGGTGCGCTCGCGGTGGCGGCGGGGCTGTCGTTGTGGCTGGCCCTCTTCATGTCGATGGTGGTGTTCGCGGGCGGCGCGCAGTTCATGGTGGTGGGGATGGTGGCGGCGGGAGGCAGTCCGGTGGCGGCGGTGCTGGCGGGACTCCTGCTCAACGCGCGGCACCTGCCCTTTGGCCTGGCGGTGGCGGATCTGCTGGGGACCCGGTGGCCGACGAGGCTGTTGGGCGCGCACCTGATGGTGGATGAGTCCGTGGCCTTCGCCATGGCGCAGCGGGATCCGGAGCGGCGGCGCGCGGCATACTGGCTGTGTGGAGGGCTGTTGTTCGTCGGGTGGAACGTGGGCGTCCTGGTGGGAGGCCTCGCGGGTCGCGCGGTGAGCAGCCCCGAGGTGCTGGGGCTCGACGCGGCGTTCCCCGCGAGCATGCTCGCGCTGTTGCTGCCGTCGCTGCGGCCAGCGGGAGCGGGGGAGGAACGCGCGGAGTCCCCTCGTGAACCCATGAAGGCGCGGCGGGTGGCGCTGGTGGGCGCCGTGCTCGCGTTGGTGGCGACGCCGTGGTTGCCCACGGGGCTGCCGGTGTTGCTCGCGGTGCTCGCGGTGGGAGTGGCCCTGCGATGACGCTCTGGCCCATCCTCATCCTGGCCGCGGGGACGTATGGCTTTCGCGTCGCGGGCCCGCTCTTGAGCGACCGGCTGCGCCTGTCCGCGAGGGTTCAGGGGCTGCTGTCGCTGGCGATCATCGCGATGCTGTCGGCCCTGGTCGCCACGTCGACGCTGACGTCGCAAGGGGGCTTCGCGGGAGGGGCGCGGCCGGCGGGGGTGCTCGTCGGCGCGCTCCTGGCATGGTGGCGGTTGCCATTTGTCGCGGTGGTGGTGGCCGCTGCCGCCACCACCGCGGGGTTGCGCCTGCTCGGGTTCGGCTGAGCCCGGATCAGGTCTCGGCGGTGACGCCGCGCTCGGCGTCCGGCTGCTGCTCGCTGCAGACCGGGGCGGTCTCCGCCTGACGGGCCTCGTCCGTCGTCACGGAGGCCGTCGGATCAGAGGGGCTGGCAGGGTAGACGCAGGCGTACCCGGCCTTGCCACACGTGGTGATGCGGGAGCCCTGGCCACAGGTCTCGGTGCAATCGTAGGACTCCGGACAGACGTCGGCGCACTGAACCGGCAGGGCGAAGCTCAGCGCGGGGGACAGGGCGAATGCAGCAGCGAGGGGCAGCAGACGGCTGAAGCGCATGGTGACTCCGACGTGAGGGTGAGGCGACAGTCTTATCCTGAGCATGCGCTCCCGGGAAAGCGGCAGGCCCCGATGGCGCCTGTGCGAACCGCTCGCGGCGCAGGTCATTCATGACACGCATTCGCTGGAGCGGAGCTGACGCGACATGTTGGCGCACCGCATTGGCTTTGCCCGCGCACGTCGCGCATGGATGGCCGGGGTGTCGCCAGCGTTCAACCCTGAACGGAGACATGGCCAGGAGACGTCACGGCCTCCTGGGGACGACATCTCATCCCACCGCGCCTGGTGTTGGCCGGGGAGGGTCCCTCACCCAACGAACGTCGATGAACGCGCTGGGGAAGTCGTTGATGGCCTATGTCCCAGCGCTGTCCCGGGGGGTGACCCGGGTGGGCGAAAGCGCCGCGGTCAGCACATCGAGCGCGCGTGATTGCGAGGCGGCGAGCCGCACCGCTGGCCTCGCCTGTTGAACCCGCGCGAGCGCCGCCCGTGAGTCGGCGGCATCGCCTCGGGCCACGAGGAGCGCGGCGGCGATCATTCCCGTGCGCCCATGTCCCTGCGCGCAGTGGATGTAGAGAGGTCCCGGCAGGGTGGCCAGCTCGCGGAGGACTGGGGCCACCTGGTCCACGGGCACCGTCGAGGCGTCGAGGATGGGCAGCGAGACGTAGCGGCAGGCCCGGCGGATGCCCTCTGGTTCGATGAACTCGGAGGTCAGGTCGAGCACGGCGACGACACCCACGGGCAACTCGCCCGGCAACAGCCGGCGACCGACCAGGACCCCTGGCACGACCTCGTCGAAGGCCCGTTCCCGCGACAGCCAGCGCGCCAGATGCCAGGTGCCCCAGGTGAGCAGCAGGTACGGCAGGAGCGTGAACACGGCCCACGGCCGCATCCGTCCGTCCGGCTGTTTTCCGAAGGCCCGCGCGCCCACGCCGGAGTAGGCGAGCGCGACGACAGAGAAGCTGACCGCGGGCCACAGCAGGAGCCACCCGAAGCCCTGGAGCCGCGAGGCGAGGAAGAGGAGGAGCGCCGCGGCGGTCGAAAAGACAAACGTGTACTTCATGCGTGTCGCAGCGTAGCCGTTCTCAGGGGCCGGAGTTGCCCTCGGCCGTGACGGGCCCTCAGCCCGCGTCCTTCCATCGCGCGGTGTTCACCGGGCGGGACTTGAATCCAGCCACTCGGCGAGCACGTCCGCGTGACACGGGCCCGGCTTGCACCAGCACCCCAACCGCTTGCCGCGCAACGTGCGCATGTCGCGCAGGAAGTCCGGGTCGTGCCGTGTGCGCAGGTGCAGGTACCAACGGAAGGACTCGAATGCGTCCGGCCCTGGCGCCATGCGCCGCTGGGCGTCTTCGCGGATCCGCGCGGCGTCGTCAGCGGGCAGGGCCGCCAACCAGGGCTCGAAGTAGGTGCGCAGCATCGCCTTCCAGGTCTTCACGCCTCCGGGCTTGAACGGGTTGCCGAAGCGGCCCGGGACGGGATTCAGCGGCCCGGGCTTCGCCCAGGCGCGGAAGGCGCGGCCCACGTAGACCTCGCAGGCGTCGTGGACATGCACCGCGGTGGTTCGGGATTCGGACATGGCGCGGCCCCTGTTACCAGACGGGCACCCCCGCCCGGCGATCCGGTTGGCATTGCCCGCCGGAAGGGGGCAACGTAGGCGCCCGCCTCCTCCCACCCCCAGCGGCCATGATCGCCAACCTCCACGACGCCGACATCCCGAAGCCCGTGCTCGAAGTCATCACCCGCCTGCGCGAGCTGGGCCACGCCACCTACCTGGTCGGTGGCTGCGTGCGGGACATGGTCCGCAAGGTCCACCCGAAGGACTTCGACGTCGCCACCAGCGCGCTGCCCGAGGAGGTCCAGCGCGCCTTTCGCAAGGTCATCCCCACGGGCATCCAGCACGGCACCGTCACGGTCGTCACCGGCGGCAATCACGTGGAGGTGACGACGTTCCGCTCGGAAGGCGACTACCTGGACGGACGGCGCCCCAGCTCCGTGTCCTTCGAGCGGGACATCGTCAAGGACCTCTCCCGCCGCGACTTCACCATCAACGCCATGGCGTACAACCCGCTCGACCGCGAGCTGGTGGATCCGTTCGGCGGTCAGGTGGACCTTCCGGCGAAGCTCATCCGGTGCGTGGGGTCCGCGCTGGAGCGCTTCTCCGAGGACGGCCTGCGCCCCCTGCGCGCCGTGCGCTTCGCCGCGGTGCTGGGCTTCACGTTGGATCCCGCCACCCGCGAAGCCATCCCCGCCACCCTGGCCGTCTTCCGCAAGGTCGCGCTGGAGCGCGTGCGCGAGGAGCTCCTCAAGCTGCTCATGTCCCCCCGCGCCGAGACGGGGCTGCACCTGCTCGCGGACACCGGCCTGCTGGAGGTCTTCCTTCCCGAGGTGGCCCACGCGGACGCGGACGCCGCCCGGCTCGCCCGCGCCGCCGTGCAGGCCGCGCCGCTGGACGCGGACCTGCGCGTGGCCACGCTGCTCGCGGATCTGGTCCCCGGCCCCCAGGCCCGAGAGCTGTGCCTGCGGCTGAAGTTCCCCAACAAGTCCGCCGACCTGGTGGGCCTGCTCGTCGAACACGCGAAGCTGGAGACGCGGCTCGCGGATCCGGATCCCGCCCTGCGCCGGCTGCTCGCGCGCGTGGGCCCGCCGCAGCTCCCCGCGCTGCTCTCCGTGGCCAGGGCCCGCGTCCAGGTCCGGACGCCGGAGCAGCTCCCCGCGCTGGAGGCGCTGGCGTCGCGGCTGGAGGCGCTCGCCGCCGCGAAGCCGCCCCTGTCCGCGAAGGAGCTGGCGCTCACCGGAGGGGACATCATGAAGGCGCTGGGCATTGGTCCCTCGCCGAAGGTGGGCGAGGCGACGCGATATCTGGTGGAGACGGTGCTCGATGACCCGTCGCTCAACACGGCCGACGCGCTCCGCGACCGGCTCGCCGCCTGGGCGGTCCGCGGGGCCTGAACGGGAGCCTCCCCCCGGCCGGAGGGCAGGGGAGGGGGCCTGGAGCGCCTCGGGCCGTGCGTCCCGGCCCGGGGGCGTGTAGGAAGGAGCCCCATGCGAGTCGTCGTTGCCATGAGTGGCGGGGTGGATTCCTCGGCCGCCGCCGCCCTGCTCAAGGAGCAGGGCCATGAGGTCATCGGCATCACCCTGCGCGTCTGGTCCTACGAGGGCAACGCGAAGTGCGGCAGCTGCTGCAGTCCGGATGACATCGACGACGCCCGCGCGGTGGCCCAGACGCTGGGCATCCCGTTCTACGTCGCGAACGCCGAGGAGATCTTCCAGGACCGGGTCGTCAACCCGTTCGTCCAGTCGTACCTGGGCGGCAAGACGCCCATCCCGTGCGTCAGCTGCAACCGCGACGTGAAGTTCAACTTCCTCCTCAAGCGCGCGCGCGCCCTGGGCGCCCGGCTCGCCACCGGCCACTACGCCCAGGTGGAGGAGGTGGACGGGCGCTTCCACCTGCGCCGCGCCGTGGACGCCGCCAAGGACCAGAGCTACTTCCTCTTCACGCTGGGGCAGGAGGAGCTGCGCGACGTCCTCTTCCCCGTGGGTCACCTCACCAAGGCGGAGGTGCGCGCCGTCGCCGAGCGTCACCAGCTGCCCACCACCCACAAGCCGGAGAGCATGGAGATCTGCTTCGTGCCCGACGGCGACTATGCCGGGTTCGTGGAGAAGGTCGCCGGCCCCCAGCCGTCCGGAGAGGTCGTGGATCCAGAAGGGCGCGTGCTGGGCACGCACCAGGGCATCCACCGCTTCACCGTGGGTCAGCGCAAGGGACTCAACCTGGGAGGTGGGGAGGTGCGCTACGTCCAGCGCCTGGAGCCGGAGACGAACCGCGTCGTGGTGGGGCCCGCGGAGGGCACCGGACGCGACCGCTTCGGCCTGCTCCAGCCGCACTGGGTGGACGCGCCGCCCCCGCCCGAGCAGGCCGTGGAGGTCCGCATCCGCCACCGCCACGCCGGCGCCCCGGGCCGGGTGCACATCTCTCAGCACGGCCTGGTGTCCGTGCAGCTCGACGCGCCCGCGCGCGCCGTCACGCCGGGCCAGGCCGCGGTCGTCTATGACCGGGATCGCGTGCTCGGCGGCGGGTGGATCGTCTGATCCGTTCCAACGTCGCCGGAGCCTGACTTCCGGCCCCGCCCGCGTCGGTGCGCATGCGCCCGCCACCTGGGGTTCCGTGAATTTGACCGGCCTGGGGGTGGGGCGTAGCTTGCGCGCACGCTGTCGCTACAGGCCGTAACACGGCCCGAGCGCGCGACGAGGTTCGCCCTGCCATGCGTGACGCCCACCGGATGAAGGAGAAGTTCGACGTCTCGTTGGACAACCGGCAGATCGTCAGCCTTTTGATCGCCGGCATCGTCGTGATGGGCGCGGTGTTCGTGCTGGGCGTGGTGGTGGGCAAGAAGCTCTCCGGCGACGCGCAGACGGCCGCCGCCCCGGACCTGCTCTCCGCGCTGGACGCCAACGCGCAGGTCCTCCACGACGCGCGCAAGGAGCCGCCGCTCACCTTCCCGGACGAGCTCACCCGCAAGACGGCCACGGAGTCCCTGCCGCCGCTGCCCGTGGTCAAGCCCGCCGCGAAGCCGGAGGCCCCCAAGGTCGCCGCCGCCGCGAAGCCGGAGCCGAAGCCCGCCGAGGCCGCGAAGGTCGCCGCGAAGCCGGAGGCCCGGCCCGCGGCGCTGACCCCCACGCCGGACCCCGACACGGGCGAACTGCCCGCGATGGACGCCGCGGAGGAGGACGCCATCGCCGCCGGCAAGCCGGTCGTGAAGCCCGCGGCGGAGCCCGCGAAGGTCGCCGCCGCCGCGAAGCCCGAAGTGAAGCCCGAGCCCGTGAAGGGAAAGGTGGAGGAGACGCCGGTCGCCACCCGCACCGCCGCGCGCGACGGGGGGATGAAGGAGGCCATCGCCCGCGCCCAGGCGCTGCCCCCGGAGCCGCCGCGCCCGGCGGAGGCCGTGAAGGGGGGGGCGTTCACGCTCCAGCTCTCCGCCTTCCAGACCCGCCCGGACGCCGACCGCTTCGCCGCCCGGTTGCGTGACCGGGGCTATGCCCCCTATATCCTGGCGGCGGAGGTGCCGGGCAAGGGCACCTGGTACCGCGTCCGGATGGGCAGCTTTGCCTCGAAGGAAGCCGCGGGCCGTTACCTGGCGGACTTCAAGCGCGAGACCCAGCTCGACGCGTACGTGGCCGGCACGAACTAGCGCTGGGCAAGGAAGAGACGAAGCAACATGACGACGACGAAGCGGGTGGAGAAGCCCTGGGGTCACGAGCTCATCTGGGCCCACACGGAGCGCTACGTGGGCAAGCTCCTGCACGTGAAGCAGGGGCACAAGCTGAGCCTCCAGTTCCACAACCGCAAGGACGAGACCATCCACGTCCAGAGCGGCAAGCTCCTCTTCGTCGTCGACGAGGGCCAGGGCCTCATCGAGAAGGAGATGAACCCCGGTGAGAGCTACCACATCAAGCCGCTGACCAAGCACCGCATGGTCGCCCTCACCGACTGCGACATCCTCGAGGTCAGCACCCCCGAGCTGGATGACGTCGTGCGGCTCGAGGACTCCTACGGCCGCGTGGGCACCAGCACCCCGTAGTCCCCCTTCGCGCCGGCGCGCCCACACGGTGCGCCGGCCGCGCCGTCACTTCCCGGCAGGCTGCGCGGCGGGGCTGGGGTTGCGGGTCCACTGGTCGACGGTGCCATCCCCGTCCAGGTCCTCGCCAATGCGGTCCACCTGGCCGTTCTCCCAGTACTCCCAGTAGTCCACCCGGCCGTCGTGGTTCGCGTCGCGCTCCTTCCGCACGAGCGTGTCGTTCTCGTAGTACAGCCACGAGTCCGTCTTGCCGTCGCCGTCCAGGTCGCGTTCACCCAGGGTGCGCTTGCCCTCCGAGTACTGGTACGTGGCGTCCACCTTGCCGTCGTAGTCCAGGTCCATCACCTCGCGGACCTTCGCGCCCTGCGGATCCAGGTACTGCGTGACGTCCACGCGGCCGTCCCAGTTCAGGTCCAGCTCCTTGCGCACCAGCACGTCCTTCACCCGGTACTCCCAGACGTCCGGCCGGCCGTCGCCGTTGGCGTCCAGCTCCGTCACCGTCTCCCCGGGCACCTTCTGGCCCCGGATGGCCTCCGCCTCGGGGCGCTTGTGCGCCGCGTCAAGGGGCTCCGCCGCTTTCTTCCCGGCGCAGCCAGTGAGCGCGCCCATGGTCAGGAAGCCCAGTAAAATCAGCTGGTTGCTAGGGGACACGGTGCCTCCGGGTGGGGCGGGGCGCCATGTTCACGCTCTCCGCACTCCGTGCTTTCGCAGGCCACGTCATTCCATATATTTTCACGTATCGCCATGGCCCGAAAGAAAGTCAGCACCACCATCTACATCACTCCGGAGCAGAACGAACTGCTCAAGGCGCTGAACCAGAAGACGAAGGTGCCCGTGGCCGAATACATCCGGCAGGGCATCGACTTGGTGCTGGAGAAGTACAAGGCGCAGCTGCCGGGCCAGGCGACCTTCGACGAACTTTCCTGACGAACGAGGCGTGACGTGACGAGCATGCGTGGCAAGCGGGCGGTGGTGCTGGGTGGTGCCGGATTCGTCGGCTCGCACCTGTGTGAGCGGCTCCTGGACGACGGCGCGGCGTCCGTCCTCGCGGTGGACAACCTCATCACGGGCAATGAGGCGAACGTCCATGCGCTCAAGTCGCGCGCCGGCTTCCAGTTCGTGAAGCAGGACATCACGGAGGGGCTGGAGGTGGACGGCCCGGTGGACTTCGTCCTCAACCTGGCCTCCCCCGCGTCCCCCATCGACTACGCGAACCTCCCCATCGAGACGCTGCGCGTGGGCTCCATTGGCACGGAGAACGCGCTGAAGCTGGCGGAGAAGAAGAAGGCCGTCTTCCTGATGGCCTCCACCTCGGAAGTGTACGGCGACCCGCTGGTGCACCCCCAGAAGGAGGATTACTGGGGCAACGTGAACCCCATCGGCCCGCGTTCGGTGTACGACGAAGCCAAGCGCTACTCGGAGGCCATCAGCGCCGCGTACGAGCGCAGCCGGGGCGTCAACGTCCGCATCGTGCGCATCTTCAACACCTACGGCCCGCGCATGCGCCTCAATGACGGCCGCGTGGTGCCCGCCTTCGTGGGCCAGGCGCTCAAGGGCGAGGACTTCAGCGTCTTCGGGGACGGCAGCCAGACGCGCTCGTTCTGCTACGTGAAGGACCTGGTGGACGGGCTGGTGCGGCTGGTGCTGTCGGACGTCCGGGGCCCGGTGAACATCGGCAACCCGCGCGAGATGACCATCAAGCAGTTCGCGGAGGCCGTGCGTGAAGCCGCGGGTGGAGGTAGGCAGATCGTCTACCACCCGCTGCCCAAGGATGATCCGAAGCAGCGTCAGCCGGACATCACCCGCGCCCGCACGCTGCTGGGGTGGGAGCCGAAGGTCGCGCTGGAAGATGGTCTGCGGGACACCATCGCGTACTTTCGAGAGGTTGCCGCTCGTTCCCCCGCGGCATAGGTTGGCCGCGCGCGTGTGAACGCGAGGTAGACGACGGCCCGGCCCCCTGGCGGCCGGGTCAGGGGAGAACGGCGTGAAAGTCCTGGTAACGGGCGGCGCGGGCTTCATTGGCTCGCACGTGTGCGATGAGTTCCTGCGCAATGGCCACGAGGTCATCGCGTTGGACAACCTGTCGAGCGGCAAGAAGGAGAACCTGGATCCGCGCGTGCGCCTGGCCGTGCACGACATCCGGAGCCCGGAGGCCGCCGAGCTCATCCGGAGCGAGAAGCCCCAGGTGCTCTGCCACCTGGCCGCCCAGATGGACGTGCGCCGCAGCGTGGAGGACCCGAGCTTCGACGCGGACGTGAACATCCGCGGCATGCTCAACCTGCTGGAGGCCGCGCGTCACTCCGGCGTGAAGAAGGTCATCTTCAGCTCCACCGGCGGCGCCATCTACGGCGAGCAGGACTTCTTCCCCGCCACCGAAGGCCACCCCACGCGGCCGGTGTCGCCCTATGGCGTCTCCAAGGCGGCGGGCGAGCTGTACCTGGGCTACTACCGGGCCCAGTACGGCCTGCCCTATGTCGCCCTCCGGTACGCCAACGTGTACGGCCCCCGGCAGAACCCGCACGGCGAGGCGGGCGTGGTGGCCATCTTCAGCCAGCGCGTCATCGCGGGGCAGGGCTGCACCATCTACGGCGAGGGCAAGCAGACGCGGGACTTCGTCTTTGGCCCGGACGTGGCGCGCGCCAACTACCTGGCCTTCCAGAGCGACTACGTGGGCGCCGCCAACATCGGCACCGGCGTGGAGACGGACATCAACCGCCTCCATGAGCTCATCGCCCAGGCCGGCGGCAGCGCGCTGAAGGCCGCGCATGCCCCGGGCAAGCCGGGTGAGCAACTGCGCTCCTGCATCGACGCGTCGCTCGCGAAGAAGGTGCTGGGCTGGGAGCCCTCCGTGCAGCTGGCGGACGGCCTGCGCCACACGCTCCAGTTCTTCCGTGATCAGGTCGCGGGCCCCGCCCGGGTCCGGGGCTAGGCAGGCCCGCTTTCGTGCCCCTCCCTCTGGCCAGGATGCCGGAGGGCGCGGGGGGCGTCCGGTGGGGGAAGCGCCCGGCGGGCGAGCGTGCGCGGCCGTGGATTTTCGGGCGGTTCGGTGTTACCTACGCCCGCTTCGCGACCGACGAGCGCCCCGAACATGCCGGCTGAAAACGCGCACATCCGCAACTTTTGCATCATCGCCCACATCGACCATGGAAAGTCGACGCTGGCCGACCGCCTCCTGGAGAAGACAGGCACGCTGACGAAGCGTGAGGCGCAGGCCCAGTTCCTCGACAACATGGACATCGAGCGAGAGCGGGGCATCACCATCAAGGCCCAGTCCGTGCGGATGACGTACACCGCCAAGGACGGCCAGAACTACGTCCTCAACCTCATCGACACGCCGGGGCACGTGGACTTCGCCTACGAGGTGAGCCGCAGCCTCGCCGCGTGCGAGGGCGCGCTGCTCGTGGTGGACGCCAGCCAGGGCGTGGAGGCGCAGACGCTCGCCAACGTCTACATGGCGCTGGACCACAACCTGGAGATCATCCCGGTCATCAACAAGATCGACCTGCCGTCCGCGGACGTGGAGCGCACGCGCGGGGAGATTGAAGACGTCATCGGCATCGACGCGTCCGTCGCGGTGCCTGCCTCCGCGAAGGAGGGCATCGGCATCCACGACATCCTGGAGTCGGTAGTCCAGCGCGTGCCGCCGCCCACGGGCTCGCCGTCCGCGCCGCTGAAGGCGCTCATCTTCGACTCCTGGTACGACAACTACCGGGGCGTGGTGACGCTGGTGCGCGTGCTGGAAGGCACGCTGAAGCTCAAGCAGAAGATCAAGATGTTCAGCAACAACAAGGTCTTCGAGGTGCAGGAGCTGGGCGTGTTCAGCCCGTTCTCGCGCCCGGTGACCCAGCTCATCGCGGGCGAGGTGGGTGTCCTCGTCGCCAACGTGAAGGAGCTGCAGGACGCGAAGGTCGGCGACACCGTCACGGAGGAGGCGCGGCCCACCGAGCAGCCCTTCCCGGGCTTCAAGGAAGTCAAGCCGATGGTGTTCTCCGGCATCTTCCCGGTGGACTCCGCTGACTACGAGAACCTGCGCGACGCGCTGGCGAAGCTGACGCTCAACGACTCCGCCTTCACCTACGAGCCGGAGTCCTCCACGGCGCTGGGGTTCGGCTTCCGCTGCGGCTACCTGGGCCTGCTCCACATGGAGATCGTCCAGGAGCGCCTGGAGCGCGAGTACAACCTCAACCTCATCACCACGGCGCCGTCCGTGGTCTACCGCATCACCACCAGCAAGGGTGACGTGATGCTGGTGGACAACCCCGCGAAGCTGCCGCCGACGCAGAACATCGCGAAGTTCGAGGAGCCCATCCTCACCTGTCACATCCACGTCCCCAACGAGCACCTGGGCTCCATCCTGAAGCTGTGCCAGGACCGCCGGGGCGTGCAGAAGGACATCAAGTACCTGGGCTCCAGCGGCACGCGCGTGCAGGTCACGTACGAGATGCCCATGGCGGAGGTCGTGTTCGACTTCTTCGACCGGCTCAAGAGCGTGTCGCGCGGCTACGCGAGCCTGGACTACGAGCTGTCGGACTACGCGGAAGCGGACCTGGCCAAGCTGGACATCCTCATCAACGGGGAGCCGGTGGACGCGCTCTCCGTCATCGTGCACCGCGAGCGCGCGTACCTGCGCGGCCGCGAGGTCTGCGAGAAGCTCAAGGAAGTGATTCCCAAGCAGATGTACGAGGTGGCCATCCAGGCCGCCATCGGCGCGAAGATCATCTCCCGCGAGACGATCTCCGCCATGCGCAAGAACGTCCTTGCCAAGTGCTACGGCGGCGACATCAGCCGCAAGCGCAAGCTCCTGGAGAAGCAGAAGGAGGGCAAGAAGCGCATGAAGCAGGTGGGCACGGTGGAGATTCCGCAGGAAGCCTTCCTCGCGGTCCTCAAGACGGAGCAGTAGCCCTATGAGCACGGCCAGTCCTTCCGCGAAGCTGGGAGCGGCCATGGCCGCGCGCCGCACCCCCGAGCAGCTCAAGGCCCGGCGCCAGTTGATGTGGCGCGAGCTGCTCACCAGCCTGTGGGCCCCGCTGTGTGGCGTGGGCCTGGCGTTCATCCCCTACGTCACGCTGATTGAGATGGCGCCGGGCACCGCGTCCTGGGCCCAGCCCCTGATGAAGGGGTTCGGCCTGCTGATGGTCGTGGCCTTCGTGGGCCTGCTGGTGTGGCGCAACGCCTCCCGGAAGGAGTCGCAGCTGCGCACGCTGCGCCACGAGGCGCGCGAGCTCATCGCGGAGGACGAGCGCATCCTCGTTCGCGTGGGGACCAAGGTGCCCGCGTCCGTGGCGGACCGCCTCACCGAGCAGGCCCTGCGCGTGGAGTCCGCGTCCGTGGCGGGCGAAGTGGAGCCCCTCCGCGCGGAGCTCAAGGCCCTGGAGACGCTCACCCAGGAGCACCTGGGCGCGTACCGGAAGCAGTCCGTGTGGGACTTCGTGGGCGGCTTCGGCAAGGCGCTGCTCATCGCGCTGGTCATCCGCACCGTGCTGGTGGAGCCGTACCGCATCCCCTCCGGCTCCATGCTGCCCACGCTCCAGATTGGCGATCAGGTCTTCGTCAACAAGTTCATCTACGGGGTGCGCATCCCGTTCATGAACGTGGTGCCCTTCCGCATCGTGCGGGCGCCGCAGCGCGGGGACGTCATCGTCTTCAACAACCCCGTGGACGAGTCCAAGGACTTCATCAAGCGCGTCGTCGGCATCCCCGGCGACACGGTGGAGATCGTCGATGGCGTGGTGCGCATCAACGGAGAGGTCCAGCCCCGCACGCTGGTGACGCCGGACTACGTGGTGCACAACCAGGACGACACGACCGGCCGCTGGTTCGACCAGGAGGAGGTCCTCTATCGCGAGGACCTGGACGGCGTGGTGCACGCGGCCCTCCAGCACCCCATGCGCCTGCCCGGCCGTGAGCACGAGGGGCCCTACAAGGTTCCGGCCAACAGCGTCTTCGTGATGGGAGACAACCGGGACAACAGCGCGGACAGCCGCTACAACCTGGGGGGCCCTGGCGGCGCGGAGGTCGCCTATGTCCCGTATGGCCACATCAAGGGCAAGGCCATGGTGGTCTGGCTGTCGCTCGGTTGGGGCGGCCTGCTGGGCAACCTGTTTGGCGGCACGGGGCTGCGCGTCGAGCGCTTCTTCGAACCGGTGCGCTGAAGGACGCTGGATCCGGGCCTGCCTCGCGCCGTGCTTGACGCAACGTGCGGCGCGCGGTACGCGGCGGCCCCGGCCCATGAGACATCTTCTCGGAATCGCAGGCTGGCGGCGGGACGAGCTGGAAGCGCTGCTCGACCGCGCACAGGCACACCTGCCCGGCGGACCGGATGCGTCGCACGTGTTGCGGGGCCGCGTCGTGGCGAACCTCTTCTTCGAGGACTCCACCCGGACGCGCTCCTCCTTCGAGGTGGCGGCGCGCAAGCTGGGGGCGGACGTCCTCAACTGGAGCTACGCGGGCTCCTCGGTGTCCAAGGGGGAGACGCTCCTGGACACGGCGCGCAACATCGAGGCCATGGGCCCGGCGGCCATCATCATCCGCCACCGCTCCTCGGGGGCGCCGAGCCTGGTGGCCCGGCACGTGAAGTGCGCGGTGGTCAACGCGGGCGACGGCGCCCATGAGCACCCGTCCCAGGCGCTGCTGGACGCCTTCACGCTGCGCCAGCGCTGGGGCGCGCTGGAGGGGCGCACGGTGCTGATCGTGGGCGACGTGCTGCACAGCCGCGTGGCGCGCTCCAACCTCGTGTGCCTGAAGGCCCTGGGGGCGCGTGTCGTGCTCTGCGGGCCGCCCACCCTCCTGCCCCCGGGGCTGGAGGAGATGGGCGGGGAGGTGACGCACCAGCTGGATGCCGTGCTGCCCCAGGCCGATGCGGTGATGTGCCTCCGCCTCCAGACGGAGCGCATGTCCGAGGCCTTCCTGCCCTCCCAGCGGGAGTACTCGCGCCTGTTCGGACTGACGCCCGCCCGCGCGGAGCGGATGAAGCCGGACGCGCCCGTGCTGCACCCGGGCCCCATCAACCGCGGCGTGGAGCTGTCCCCGGCGGTGGCGGACGGGCCCCGCAGCGTCATCCTGGATCAGGTGGCCAACGGCGTCGCGGTGCGCCGGGCCATCCTGGAGGTGTGCGCATCATGACGACGGTGCTCTTCCAGCGGGCGCGCGTCATCGACCCGCGCAATGGCGTGGATGGCGTTCGTGACGTGCTCGTGACGGACGGGAAGGTGGCTCGGGTGTCGGACGCCCCGCTGCCCGCGCCGACGGACGCGCGCGTGGTGGACGCGACGGGGAAGTGGCTGGTGCCGGGCTTCATCGACCTGCACGTGCACCTGCGCGAGCCGGGAGAAGAGGGCAAGGAGACGGTCCTCACCGGCTGTCGCGCGGCGGTGGCGGGCGGCTTCACCGGCGTCGTGGCCATGCCCAACACCAAGGTGGTGAACGACACCGCGCTCGTCACGGAGCTGGTGCTGTCGCGCGCGCGGGACGCGGCCCTGTGCCACGTGTACCCGGCGGGCGCCATCACCAAGGGGCTCAAGGGCGAGGAGCTGTCGGAGGCGGGCGAGCTCATTGGCGCCGGCTGCGTGGCCCTCACCGACGACGGCCGCCCGGTGATGAACGCCGCGCTGATGCGCCGGGTGCTCCAGTACGCGACCCAGTTCGACGTGCCGGTGATGGTGCACGAGGAGGACCTCACGCTGTCCGCCGGCGGCGCGATGCACGAGGGCGCCACGTCCACGCGGCTGGGCCTGCGCGGCATCCCCGCCTCCGCGGAGGTGGCCATGGTGGCGCGCGACCTGGTGCTCCTGGAGGAGACGAAGGGGCGCCTGCACGTCGCGCACGTGTCGTGCGAGGGCAGCGTGCGGCTGATCCGCGAGGCGAAGCGCCGCGGCCTGCGCGTCACCTGCGAGGTGGCGCCGCACCACTTCACGCTCGATGACCGCGCGGTGGGGGACTATGACACCCACGCGAAGATGGCGCCGCCGCTCCGGAGCGACGTGGACGTGAGGGCGCTGCGTGAGGCGCTGGTGGATGGCACGGTGGACGCCATCGCCACGGACCACGCGCCGCACGGCGTGTCCGACAAGCTGGTGGAGTTCGAGAAGGGCATCAACGGCATCGTCGGCCTGGAGACGGCGCTGGGATTGACGCTGGCCCTGGTGCATGAGGGGGTGCTCACCCCGCGCAGGGCGGTGGAGCTGTTGTCGGAGGGGCCGGCGAGGGTATTCGGCCTGCCAGGCGGTCACCTGGCGCCTGGAGCCCCAGCGGACATCACGGTCGTGTCCCCTGGGGAGGAGTGGACGGTGGATGCCCACCGGTTCTATTCCCGCAGTCGCAACACGCCCTTCCACGGGCGCACGCTGAAGGGTCGCGTGGCGCAGACGTGGGTGGGTGGCCGGTGTGTGTTCGAGGACGGTCAGCTCAAGGAGTCGCGGTGATGACGAAGCGGGCGGTGCTCGCACTGGCGGATGGCACCACGTTCGAGGGGCGCGCCTTTGGCGCGTCCGGCGAGACGGTGGGTGAGGTGGTCTTCAACACGTCCATGTACGGCTATCAGGAGATCCTCACGGATCCCTCATACGTGGGGCAGATCGTCACCATGGCGTACCCGGAGATGGGCAACATCGGGGCGAATGGGGCGGATGAGGAGGCGGGGCAGCCGCACGCGGTGGGCATGGTGGTGCGCTCGCTGACGCGGACGCCGTCCAACTGGCGCTCGGAGGAGACGCTGGACGCGTACCTGGCGCGCCACGGGCGCGTGGGCATCGAAGGCGTGGACACCCGCCGGCTGGTGCGCCACCTGCGCACGCACGGCGCGCAGACGGGCATCATCTCCACGGAGAACGTCTCCGCCGCGGCGCTGTCCGAGCGCGCCCGCGCGGCCACCGGAATGGAGGGCCTGGACCTGGCGACGGGCGTCTCCTGCAAGGAGCCGTACGTCTTCACCACGCCGTCGCCGGATGTGTTCCTCGCCCTGGGGGACAAGCGCCCGGAGCCGGAGCTGAAGTACGACGTGGTGGCCTACGACTACGGCCTCAAGCGCTCCATGCTCCAGTACCTGGTGGACGTGGGCTGCCGCGTGACGGTGGTGCCGTCGAACACCACCGCGGAGCAGGTGCTGGCGCGCGGGCCGCACGGCGTCTTCCTGGCCAACGGCCCGGGCGACCCGGCCGCGGTGAAGGGCGCGGACCGCACCGTGGCGGCGCTGCTGGGCAAGGTGCCGGTGTTCGGCATCTGCCTGGGGCATCAGATCATGGCGCTGGCGCTGGGCGGCCGGACGTACAAGATGAAGTTCGGCCACCGCGGCGGCAACCAGCCCGTGAAGGACCTGACCACCGGCAAGGTGGAGATCACCGCGCAGAACCACGGCTTCGCGGTGGACGACGCCAGCCTCAAGGGCAAGGCCGTCGTCACGCACATCAACCTCAACGACGGCACGGTGGAGGGTCTGGCCGTACCGGACGCACGGGCCTTCAGCGTGCAGTACCACCCCGAGGCTTCGCCCGGCCCTCACGACGCGCGCTACCTGTTCAGCCGCTTCGCGACGCTGATGGCGGGCTCGTAGGAAGAGGCGCACACCGGCCATGGACACCGCGCTGACCCCGTTGTCGTACCAGCCGTATCTGGACCAGCTCATCGCCTTTGGCAGCGCGGAGCCGCGCAAGCCGGACCTGCTCGACGCGAAGGCGGAGTACTTCCGCCTCACCGGCGAGGTGTTCGAGGACGACAAGCTCTTCGAGCTGCGGATGGCGTCTTTCCTGGACTTCTACCTCTACGACCGGGTCTCGCCGCTCACCGGCAAGACGCCGGCCGCGGAGCTGTACGAGCAGCGCCTCCAGTCCGCCGCGCCGGAGGAGGCCAACGCCTTCCGCAGCTTCACGGAGACGGTGCACGGCCTCTTCGAGGTGCGGAAGCTGGCCAAGGGCATGGTGCGCCTGCGCGAGCTCTTCTCCGGCAAGGACTTCGACGTGACGGAGCGCCGTCACATCGCGGGCCTGGCGACGGGGGACGTGCTGGAGGCGCGGCTGGTCCCCTTCGGCGGCCACCTGCTGTTCTCCTCGGCCTTCTGCTACCACCCGGCCCTGGCGCTCAAGGCGATCAAGGCCGAGGTGAAGCGCCGCAAGAAGAAGGAGCCGGCGCGCCCGGCCAAGGACCTGGTGTGGGAGTGCGCCCGCCGGGCCCTCAACGTGGAGCGCTACCGCCAGTTGGCGGTGGAGAAGATCTACGACTTCGAGCAGAAGGTCCTTTAGGCCTCCTGCTCGGGGCATCCGCCGCGCTCGCTAGACGCGGTGGATGCTCATCAGGTTGGTGTTGCCCGGCACGTTGAGCGGCACGCCGGCCACCACGATGACGGACGCGCCCGGCTCGCAGAGGTGCTGCTCGTGGCAGAGCTTGCGCACCTGCTTGAGCATGGCGTCCGTGGACGTGACGCGCTTCACCAGCCGCGCCGTGACGCCCCAGTACAGCGCCATCCGGTTCACCGCGTCCGGGTTGGGCGTCAGCGCGATGATGCGCGCGTCGGGGCGGAACTCGGAGAGGAGCCGCGCGGTGTGGCCGCTCTCCGTGTAGGCCACGATGGTGACGATGCCCAGCTGTCGCGACGCCGCCACCGCCGCCGCCGCGATGCCGGTGCCCACGTCCTCCGAGCGCTCGAAGGGGGCGTGGGGCAGGGGGATGGCGCTGGTGCGCTCCGTCTCCGCCACGATGCGCGCCATGGTGGCCGCCGCGTCCACGGGGTAGCGGCCCGCGGCCGTCTCGCCCGAGAGCATCACCGCGTCCGCGCCGTCGAGGATGGCGTTGGCCACGTCGGACACCTCCGCGCGCGTGGGCCGGGCGTTGTTCACCATGCTCTCCAGCATCTCCGTCGCGACGATGACGATGCCGCCCATGCGGTTCACCTCCCGCACGGCGCGCTTCTGGATGGCGGGCAATTGCTCCAGCGGCATCTCCACGCCCAGGTCGCCGCGGGCCACCATCACCCCGTCCGACTCCGCGGCGATGGCCTCCAGGTTCTCCACCGCCTGGGGCTTCTCAATCTTGGAGATGAGGGGCGTCTTGCGCCGTGCCACCAGCGCGCGCGCGTCGCGCACGTCCTGGGCGGTGCGCACGAAGGACAGCGCCACGTAGTCCACGCCCACCTCCTGGCCGAACGCCAGGTCCACCTTGTCCTTCTGCGTGAGGGTGGGCACCGACATGGCCGTGCCGGGCAGGTTGAGCCCCTTGTGGTCCTTGAGGAGGCCGCCCACCTCCACCCGGCAGGACACGTCCTGTCCCTTCACCTTCAACACGCGCAGCCGCACCCGGCCGTCGTCCAGGAGCACTTCATGGCCCTTCTCCACGTCCCGGGGAAGGGAGCGCACCGGGGTGGGGATGATGAGGCCGTGGCCCTGCACCGCGCGCGTCGTCACCGTCACGGTGTCGCCCGCCTTCACCATCAACTGGCCGCCCTCGAAGCGGCCCAGGCGCACCTTGGGGCCCTGCACGTCCTGGAGGATGGCCACCGGCACCCCCAGCTTCTTCGACACCGCGCGGATGCGCAGGATGCGCTGCCGGTGCTCCTCGTGCGTACCGTGGGAGAAGTTCAGCCGGGCCACGTTCATGCCCGCCTGGACCAGCCCCTCGATGACTTCCTTCGAGTCCGACGCCGGGCCCAGCGTGCAGATGATTTTCGCCTTGCGCATAGGGCCGCGCATCCTAGCCGCTCGGGGTCGGCGGCTTGACAGCCTCGCGCCCGAAGGACTAACTCTTCGTCTCACGCGCTGGGCGGAAAGTTACCGCCAGCCAGCGCACGGCATTCGTGTCTCTCAGCTGCCTTGAGACGAAGAAAGCCCGGCTACCCTGGGAGGGGGGGCCGGGCTTTCTTCGTTCCGGGCTGGGCCCGGGTTCGACGGCGCTCAGAGGTCGATTTCCTGGCCCTTGCCCCTGGGGAGCACCGGAGGGTGGTCCTTCAGGGCGCGGTCCATGCCGATGTCCTCCGAGTGCGGCGGGGTGCCCGAGCTGGGGCCCATGGGCGGCGGCGGGGGCAGGGGACCCATGTCCTCACCGCCCTGGCCGCTGCCACCCACGCCCATGCCCTGCTGCTTCTGGAGGGCTTCAATCTCCGCGCGGGTGATGCCCGCCAGCGCCAGCACCTTGCGCGTCACGCGGATGCGCGCGTTGCTGTGCATGGCCATGGCGATGGAGTCCGAGGGCCGGGCGTCCAGCGCCAGCTCCTTCTTGCCCTGCTGCAGGAAGACGCGGCCGGAGTAGACGTTGTCGCGCAGGTCGTCGATGCGGACCTCCGTCACCTTGCCGCCCAGCTTCGACACCACGTCGTCCAGCAGGTCCTGCGCCAGGGGCTGGGGCGGTGGGCGCTCCGCGAGCCGGAAGGCGATGGAGACCGCGGCGCCCTCATCCACGAAGAGGGGCAGCACCGTCTCCCCGTCCTTGGTGCTCAGCACGACGGCGTGCGTCTGTGCCTCCATCAAGGGCACCACGTCCTTCACCTCCAGCTCCACCAGCTCCGAGCAGGCCTTGGGGTCCGTCCCCTTCTCGGTGCGACAGGGCTTGTCCTTCCCTTCCGCCTGTCCGGAGGCGGCGATGGCGCCGGGGATCCCAAACGCGGGAAGGAACAACGTCCCCCCCAGCGCCAGCACCACGGCCGTGAACGGAGCGACGAAGAAGTTGGCGCGGTTGGACGTTTTCACATCCCTAAGCTACGCACCTCCCCCTTCACCGGGAGGGCACCGCACTCCCGCTGTCGCGAGCGGCCCCCGGGCCCTGGCCCTCCAGGTTGGAGGGCAGCCAGGCAGGCGGGAAGAAAACGAGGGAGGCCTACCGGTCCTCTTCGGTCTCTTCCTCGTCGTCGTAGTCCTCGTCGTCCTCGGACTCCTCGTCGTCGTCGTCCTCGTCGAGGTCGTCGTCCTCGGACTCCTCCTCGTCCTCCTCTTCGTCGTCGAGCTCGTCCTCCAGCTCCTCGGCCTCGAGCGTCATCGTCACCGCGAACTTCTTGCTCAAGGTGGCGATCTGCGCGCGCATCTCCGTGAGCGCGGCGACGAAGTCCTCCGAGAGGTTGGCGGGCGCCTTCGCGTCGCAGTGGGGACAGACAATCTTTTCCGTCCCCTCGATGAGGTCCTGGGCTTCCAACTCGAAGCTGGCCTCGCACTTCTGACAGGTGAAGTCGATGCTCATGGTCGGGCGCGGCATACAAAGCCGGTGAACATGCTGTCAACGGCAGAGACGGGGGGACATGGAACGGCCCGTGCGCTTCCACTACGTTCCCCCGGATGGACCTGCCCAAGACGATGTTGCATGCGCTCCATGACCAGGCCGCGCGGATGGAACACCGCCCGGCGCTCTGGTCCCACCACGGCGGCGCCTATGTGCCCACCTCGTGGTTCGACTATGCCCAGCGCGTCAAGCGCTTCGCCCTGGGGCTGCACGCGCGGGGGTTCCGGGAGGGGGACCCGCTGGGCATCCTCAGCTTCAACCGCGAGGCATGGCACGTGGCCGACCTGGGGGCCATGGCCCTGGGAGGCGTGCCGGTGGGGCTCTACACCACCAGCAGCCTGGAGCAGCTCGTCTACATCCTGGGGCACTGCGAGGCGCGCTTCCTCCTGGTGGAGAACGCGAAGCACCTGGCCACCGGGCTGGAGCTCCAGAAGCGGCTGCCCGCGCTGAAATACCTCATCGTCGTGGACGCGCCCACCCCCCTGCCCGAAGGCGTCCTGCGCTACGCGGACGTGCTGGCGGACGGCGCGAAGGCGGACGAGGCCCCCTACTGGGACAGCGTCCACGCGCTCCACCCGGACGGGCTGGCCACGCTCATCTACACGTCCGGCACCACCGGTCAGCCCAAGGGGGTGGCGCTCAGCCACCACAACCTCGCGTGGACGGCGAAGCAGCTCATCGACACGCTGGGGTACCGGGACCTGGAGGACGAGCGGCTCGTGTCCTACCTGCCGCTGTCGCATATCGCCGAGCAGATTGTCTCCCTGCACAGCCCCCTGATGGAGGGGATGCAGGTGTACTTCGCGGACTCGATGGACGCGCTGGGCAAGAACCTCCAGCAGGTGCGCCCCACCATCTTCTTCGCGGTGCCGCGCGTCTGGGAGAAGTTCAAGTCGAAGGCGGAGGAGGGCCTGGCCGCGCAGCCGCCGCTGAAGCGCCGGCTGGTGGAGTGGGCCCGGGCGACGGCGTTGGAGCGCAACACGCGCGCCTTGAGCCAGGAGCGCGTGCCGTCCTTCCTGGAGGCCAAGTACGCCCTGGCCCAGCGGCTCGTCTTCGCGCCGCTGAAGGCCCGCATCGGCCTGGACAAGGCGCGGCTCTACTCCACGTCCGCGGCGCCCATCGGGCGGGAGGTGCTGGACTTCTTCGCCTCCATCGACGTCGTCCTCCTGGAGGCGTGGGGCATGACGGAGCTGTCGGGCCCCGCCACGGTGAGCACCCCTGAGTGTGCCCGCCACGGCACGGTGGGCCGCCCCATGCTGGGCGTGGAGGTGCGCATCGCGGAGGACGGGGAGATCCTCGTGAAGGGCGGCAACGTGTGCCTGGGCTACCACCGCAACCCGGAGGCCACGCAGGAGCTGCTGGAGGACGGGTGGCTGCACTCGGGGGACGTGGGGGAGCTGGACGCGGAGGGCTTCCTGCGCATCACCGGGCGCAAGAAGGAGATCATCGTCACCTCCGGCGGCAAGAAGACGTCGCCCGCGAACATCGAGGAGCTGCTCAAGGGCGTGTCCCCCGTGGGCCACGCCCTGGTGGTGGGCGACCGGCGCAACTACCTGGTGGCGCTGGTGACGCTGGAGCCGGACCGGGTGCGCCGGTTCGCGCGCGAGCGGGGCTTGCCGGAGGACGCGGCCGCGCTGGCCATGGATCCGCGGCTCCACCAGCACCTGCAGGAGGCCATCGAGCGGGAGGTGAACCCGAAGCTGTCGCGCTTCGAGGGCATCAAGCGCTTCCGCGTGCTGCCTGGGGAGTTCACCATCGAAGGCGGGGAGCTCACGCCCAGCATGAAGGTGCGGCGCAAGGTGGTGGAGCAGAAGTACGCGGCCGCCATCGACGCGCTCTACGCCGAGCCCGGGGGCGCCGTCGCCCACGACTAGCGCGGTGCCTGCCTGGACATGCGAAAGGGGCGAGGGACTCGTCGTGAGTCCGTCGCCCCTCCCGTGCTTCAGCGCGTGTTCAGGCGCGGGCTACTTCTGGCCCGTGCGCTTGTCGCGCGCGATGTAATCGCGGCGGCCGGAGCCCGTGTAGACCTGGCGGGGACGGGCGATCTTCTGCTCGTTGTCCTTCACCATCTCCTCCCACTGCGCGCACCAGCCCACCGTGCGGGGGATGGCGAACAGCACGGGGAACATCTCCGCCTGGAAGCCCATCGCCTCGTAGATGAGGCCCGAGTAGAAGTCGACGTTGGGGTACAGCTTCCGCTTCACGAAGTACTCGTCCTCGAGGGCGATGCGCTCCAGTTCGAGCGCGATCTCCAGCAGCGGGTTCTTGCCCGTCACCTCGAAGACCTCGTCCGCCACGCGCTTGATGACCTTGGCGCGCGGGTCGTAGGACTTGTAGACGCGGTGGCCGAAGCCCATCAGCTTCTTCTCGCCCTCGCCGCCCTTCACCTGCTTGATGAACTCCGGGATGTTCGACTTGCTGCCGATCTCACGGAGCATGCGCAGCACGGCCTCGTTGGCGCCGCCGTGCAGCGGGCCGTAGAGCGCGCCCACGCCCGCGGCCACCGCGGAGTACGGATCCACCTGCGACGAGCCCACCGTGCGCACGGACGTGGTCGAGCAGTTCTGCTCGTGATCCGCGTGCAGGATGAAGAGCACGTCCAGCGCCTTCTCCAGCGTGGGGTGCACCTTGTAGGTCGCGGTGCCGATGCGCTTGATCATCGCCAGGAAGTTGGCGACGTAGGACAGGTCGTTGTCCGGGTAGACGTACGGCAGGCCCATCGTGTGCCGGTAGGAGAACGCGGCGATGGTGGGCATCTTGGCGATGAGCCGGGTGATCTGGATCTCACGGCTGCGCTCGTCGCGGATGTTCTTCGCGTCCGGGTAGAAGCCGGAGAGCGCGGCGACCGTGGAGCCCAGCATGGACATGGGGTGCGCGTCGTAGCGGAACCCGTCCATGAAGGACTTGATGTTCTCATGCACCAGCGTGTGGTGCGTCACGTTGTACGTGAACTTGTCGAGCTCCGCCTGCGTGGGCAGCTCACCCTTCAGGAGCAGGTAGGCCACCTCCAGGAAGGTGGACTTCTCCGCGAGCTGCTCGATGGGGTAGCCGCGGTACTCCAGGATGCCCTTGTCGCCGTCGATGAACGTGATGGCGCTCTTGCAGTTCGCCGTGTTCAGGAACGCCGGGTCGTAACCCATCAGACCGAAGTCATCGCTGCCGGTCTTGATCTGGCGCAGGTCGGGGGTCCGGATACAGCCATTCTCGATCGGGATCTCGTACGTCTTCCCGGTCCGATTGTCGGTGACTGTCAGCGTGTCCTTGGGCATGGGCGGAGATTTCACAGGGCGGCGGACGCTTTCAACAAAAAAGAACGATAAGTCCGAGAGGTAAAGTTTCGGTTGCGTTCACCGCGCTCAGGAATAACGAATTCCGGAGCGCGCCAGCTGCCGCCAGAAACCGGGGAAGCTCTTCTCCACGCACTCCGGCCCCGTCAGATCCAGAGGCACCCCGGACAGCACACATAGGGTGGCCGCTGACATCGCCAGCCGGTGGTCACCCCGGCTGTCCATCGCGAAGCGCGCGGGCTTCGACGCCGGGGGGATGATGCGCAGGGTCTCGCCCTCCGGCCCCGAGGACAGCTCCGCCGTGCCGCCGTAGGCCGTCACCAGCGCGCGGATGCCCTCCAGCCGGTCGCTCTCCTTGACCCGCAGGATGCCCACGTCGCTCAGCGTGGTGGGCCGGGGCAGCACGCACGCGAGCGCCGCCAGCGTGGGCAGCAGGTCGGGGCACTCCTTGCCGGACGCGCGCAGCTCGCCCGTCGCGTCGCCCTCGAAGCGCCAGGTGTTCGGCGCCCCCGCGGGGACCCGCTTCAGGCCCACTTCGGCGGCCAGCCGGAGGATCGCCTGGTCCGGGTGCGCGCTCTGGGGCTCCGCTCGCTCCACCGTGCCACCCGTGCGCCAGGCGATCAGCACCAGGTACCCCAGGGACGACCAATCGCCCGGCAGTGATGGGACGGATTCGGGCGGCTGATAGGCCGTGACGGCGTAGCGGCCCTCGGACTGCTCCACGGTGAAGCCGAAGCGCCGCAGCCACGCCACCGTGAGGTCCATGTAGCCGGCGCTGGTGAGCGTGCCTTCGATCTCCACGCTCCACGCGCGCTTCTCGCGGAGGGAGCGCTCCGCGCAGCCCAGCAGCAGGCTGGAGGCGTACTGGCTGCTCTGCGCGCCCGGCACCCGGAACACCGGCGCCGCCTGTGACGTGTCCCGGGGCGCGTGCAGCTCCACGGGCCACGGGGTGCCTTCGGCGAGGGTCAGGCCGGAGGAGCCCAGGGCCTGCTTCAGCGACGCGAAGAGCGGGCCGTGGGGCCGCTCACCCAGGCGGGGCGTGCCGGTGAAGCGCACGCGCGCCCCGGGCGTCACCGCGGCCTGGGTCACCAGGATGCGGAAGGGGGCGCCCCCGTCCGCGCAGTCCACGTCGCGCACGGGGCCCGGGGGGAGGCGCAAGGCCTCCACGCCCCGGCGCAGCACGCGCACGTCCGCGGGGAGGTCCTCGTCCGACTCCGCCTGCACCGACGGCAGCGGCCAGGCGCCCGTGAGGTGTCCCAACACCAGGGCTCGCTGGGCGTCCGACTTCGACACGGGCGGGGTGAGCGGTGAGGCGCTCAGGGCGCTCGGGTCGACGGTGAGGCGGTTCGGCGAGGCATGGCTCAAGGGCGGGCTCCCCGGGTCCAGGCGGGCCACAGGGCCCGCCACGTCTTCGGCATCACATCCACGACTTCAGCGGTGCCCACGGCGGAGAGCAGCACCATGCGCAGCTCGCCGTTCGCGCCGGCCTTCTTGTCGGCGTCCAGGAGCGCGGCCACGTCCTTCAGGGAGGCGCGGCGGGACAGCTCCGCGGCGCGGTCGCGGCCGAGCACGCCCGGGCCTCGCGCCAGCGCGCGCTCCACTTCATGCGCCACGGGCTCCGGGGTCACCCCCAGGTGGCGGCCCACGTCCAGGGCCCAGAGGATGCCCAGGCCCACGGCGTCGCCGTGCGACAGCTTGAAGCGCGACAGGCTCTCCAGCACGTGGCCGAAGGTGTGGCCGAAGTTGAGCACGCGGCGCAGGCCCTGCTGCTCGTAGGGGTCCTTCGCGCAGACGCCCTCCTTCAGGCCCCGCGCGTCCTTCACCAGCTTCTCCAGCGACGGCGCCGTGCGCACGTAGCGCTTGAAGAGGGAGGCATCCAGGGACGCGACCATCTTCCACGCCTCGATGGAGCCTTCGCGCACCTGGGCGTCGGACAGCGTGGCGTACAGCTCCGGGCACAGCCAGGTCTCGTCCGCGTAGTGGAAGACGCCGGCGGGGTTCTTCACCACGCGGCCGCGCACGGTGAGGTCCACCGCGCCCTTGCCGCCCAGGCTGCTGTCCACAGCAGCCAGCAGCGTGGTGGGCACCTGCACCAGCCGCACGCCGCGCTTGAGCAGGTGCGCGGCCACCGTGGCGACGTCGCCCACGGTGCCACCGCCCACCGCGACGAGCGTGCCGGAGCGGGGCAGGGTGATGCCGCCCGCGAGCACCTTCTGGAGGGACGCCAGGCTCTTGGCGCGCTCGCCGCCGACCAGCTGGATGATGGCGCGCGGCTTGCGAGCCTCCAGCGCGGGGAGGAGCCCCGGGTGGAAGCGCGCGACGGTGCGGTCCACCACGGCCACGCTGCCCTCGGGCAGGCGGGAGGCGAGCTTGGTGAAGGAGCCCCAGCGGTCGGCCGGGGGGCGGTAGGAACCAGGAGGAAGCGGGCTCATGCGGAGTGGGGGCGGGCGTTGAGTTGCTGGACGAGGTCGGCGATGACGAGCGACACCATGGCCTCCAGCACCGGCACGGCGCGGGGCATGATGCACGGGTCGTGACGGCCACCCTTGGCGTGATCCGCGAGCGTCGCGGGGGGCTTGAAGAAGGCGCGCACCTGCATGGGCTCCCCGTTGGCGAGCCCGCCCTGGATGCCGCCGTACGCGTCCTTCACGGCGTGGAACGCGCTGCCGGGCTGGCCGATGCGCTGGAGCAGATCCGGCGGGCCCCAGACGACACCGGTGACGGCGCCGATGCTGCCCAGCGCCTGCGCGATGAGCGCCTTGAGCTTGCCGAAGATGGGCTCGCCCAGGCCCACGGGCAGGCCCTCCACGCGCACGTCGATGGCGCCGCCCAGGCTGTCGCCCGCCTCCTTCGCGGCGAGGATCCGCCGGGACATCTCATCGCGCACCGCGGGGTCCGGGCAGCGCGTGGCGTGCGCGTCCACGAGCGCGCGGGTGAGGCCCGGCGGCGGCACGGAGGCCACCAGCTCTCCGACCTGGGACACGTAGGCGACGGTGCTCAGCGTGGGCAGGTCGCGCGCCAGGTACGCCTCCGCGATGGTGCCGCCGATGACGCGGCAGAGCGTCTCGCGTCCGCTGGTGCGCCCGCCACCCCGGTGGTCGCGGTGCTTGTAGCGCTCGCGCCACACGGCGTCGGCGTGGCCGGGCCGGTCCACCGTCTGCAACTGGTTGTAGTCCTGTGAGCGCTGGTTCGTGTTGCGCACGATGGCCGCGATGGGCGTGCCCAGCGTCTTGTCCTGGAAGACGCCGGAGAGGATCTCGACGGTGTCCGGCTCGTTGCGCGCCGTCACCAGGGCGGACTGTCCGGGCCGCCGGCGGTCCAGCGCCGCCTGGAGCATGTCCCGCGTGAGCGGAACGCCCGCGGGGCAGCCGTCGATGACGGACCCCAGCGCGGGGCCGTGGCTCTCGCCAAAGGTCGTCAGCCGGAAGAGGGTGCCAAAAGTATTCATGTCGCCGTTTCCCAGAGTTGTCGCTGCCGCCGGGCCTGGGCGACGAACCACGCCGCACCGAGCAGGAGAGGGGTGCCCCCGCGGCGAACGATCTCCGCGGCGACGCGCCGGCCGGGCGCACCGTATGCGATCACCGCCACGCGTGCCCCCTGGAATCGCAGGTTTTCAGGGGGTGCCACCCGGTCCGGCCATGTCCACACCTGGTCCCCGGTGAGGGGGGCCTGGACCTCGGCCCGGCGCACGACGCGCAGGGCGAGCCCCTCCTCGGCGGCCACCAGCCGCAGCGCCTGCGTGGAGCCGCCATCCCCCAGCACCGACACGTCCCGGGAGCCCAGGCGCTGGAGCACCGCGCGGGCCCCCTCGGTGTCGGTATTGAAGGCCTCCCACCGCGAGCCCCGGCGCACCAGGGTGTTGATGGCCTCCAGCGCCGCGCCGGTGTGCCGCGCGAGCCGCATCTTGAACGGGCTGGTGACGGCGAAGCCCGCGTAGTGGGGCAGCAGCGCGTCCACCACCGCCTCCACCGGCGCGTCCTCCGCGAGGTCGATGCGGTCGAACGGCTGACGGTGGATCCGCGGCGAGCGCGAGTGGGCGATGGACGTGCCCAGGATGCCCAGGCGGGGGGCCTGGGCGTCCTTCGCCTTGCGGTGCTCACGCACCACGTCGTCCAGCAGACGCTGGCCCGGCGCCGCCGTCCACGGGCCGCCCATGGCCACGTACTCCAGGCCGTTGTGGCGGGACAGCACCGCGCGCGCCGGGATGGCCGTGGGCCCCATGCCCAGCACGGTGACGCGCTCCGCGCCGAAGCGCCGTGCCAGCTGGCGCTGCGTCTCCAGCAGCACGTCCAGGTGCGCCGGCCCGTCCATGGGCTCCACGTGCTTCACCAACGCGTCCGCCGGAATCGGGCGGGACCAGCGCCGCAGCGCCTCCTCCGTCGGGAGCGGCCCCTCCGCGTGGTGCGACGCGAGCAGCCTGCCCGGCGGCGCGTCCATGTCCTGCGCGCGCTCCACGTCGCGGTCCACGCGCCACGCGGCCTGGATCCATGCGGCGGGCAGGGGCTTGCCACGCTCGGAGACCAGCAGGGGCATCACGCGGGCGAGCGCCTCCGCGTCGATGTCGCCGGGCGCGTGCAGGTCGGTCCGCGCCTCGATGACGTCCGCGCCCCGGCGCAGCCCGTCGCGGGCGAAGGCCACGGCCTCCGCGCCGGTGAGGGTGGGGGGCAGGGTGATGATGCGCCGGGTGGCCATCAGGAGGTCTCCTGGGCAAGGCAGCCCCGGAGGAAGTCCGCCAGGGAGATGGTGGGGACGCGGGCATGGAGGGCTTCGCGCTCATGGAAGAGCAGGTGAAGCTCCTCCTCCAGCGACACCTCCGCGCGCAGCCGGGGGCGCGTGACGTCCGCCAGCAGGCGCTCGCGATAGGTGTCGAAGGTGACGGGGACGACGAGCGTGAAGTGCCCCGCGAGCGCCTCCGGGTGGTGCGACAGGAAGCCGCCGCCCACCGACACCACGCTTCCGGGCGGCAGCAGGCCCAGCGTCTCGCGCTCGGCGGCGCGGAAGGTGGAGGGGGAGTCCGCGACCCAGGTGCGGAGCGGGCGCCCGTGCCGGCGCTCCAGCTCCGCGTCCAGGTCCAGCCCGGGGCGCTCGAGCAGGCGCGAGACGAGCGGCAGCAGGCGCGTCTTGCCGGCGGCGCGGTGCCCGGCGAGCACCACGGTCTGCGCGCCTGCCGGCCGGGGGCAGGGCCCCGGGGACGAAAGGGCCCCCTGGAGCGCCTGCTGGAGTCTGGGGTCTACCGACGCGACGACTTGGGAGACAAGGAGGCGTCGGGCCTCAACGGACGGTGCCGACATAGACGTAGGCGGTTCCAAACAGCAGGGGGTGGGCGGCGCGCTCGGAGTAGGCGCCGGCCTGGTCCATCAGGGAGAGGAAGCGCTCGCCCGCGGGGAAGGCCGCGGCGGTGCGAGGCAGGTACTGGTACGCGGCCCGGTTGCCCGTCAGCAGGCCGCCGATCGCCGGCATCACGGTCTTGCTGTAGAACCGGAAGAGCGCACCGTACGGCCCCGTGGGCTGGCCGAACTCCAGCACCACCACGCGGCCCCCGGGGCGCACCACGCGCGCCATCTCCTGGAGGCACTTCACCGGATCATCCACGTTGCGGATGCCGAAGGAGATGGAGGCCACGTCGAAGCTGTTGTCCGGGAGCGTGAGCGCCATGGCGTCCTGCACCTGGAACTCCACCGCCAGGCCCGCCTTGGCCGCCTTGGCCGGCGCGCTCTGGAGCATCTCCGGGCAGAAGTCCGTGCCCACCACGCGGCCCGTGGAGCCCACCTTGCGCTTGAACGACAGCGCCAGGTCGCCCGTCCCGGTCGCGCAGTCGAGCACCTCGCTGCCCTCCTTCGCGCCGCTGAGCTTCACCGCGGTGCGCCGCCACAGCCGGTGCACGCCGAAGGAGAGGACTTCGTTCGTCACGTCGTAGCGCGTGGCGATGGAGGAGAACATCTGACGGACTTCGGTGCTCATCGCGCCCCCGCGATCTGTGCCGGACCCGCCGGCGTGTAGAGGTGACGGTCCACCGCGGCGAGCACGCCCGGCAACCGCTGCATCAACGTAGCGAAGTCCCCAGGCGACATCGCCTGCTGACCATCGCACAGCGCCTGCTCCGGCCGGGGATGGACTTCAATCAACAGTCCATCCGCCCCCGCGGCGGCCGCCGCCAGCGACATGGGAGCGATAAGCGACGGGATGCCCGTCGCATGCGACGGATCCACGATGACCGGCAGGTGCGTGCGCTCCTTCGCCCACGCCACCGCGGCCAGGTCCAGCGTGTTGCGCATCGCCGTCTCGAAGGTGCGGATGCCGCGCTCGCACAGCAGCACCTGCTCGTTGCCCCCCGCCAGGATGTACTCGGCGGCGTTGAGCCACTCCTGCACCGTGGCGGACAGCCCGCGCTTGAGCAGCACCGGCTTGCGCACGCGGCCCAGCGCGCGCAGCAGCCCGAAGTTCTGCATGTTGCGCGCGCCCACCTGGAGGATGTCCACGTGCTCGGCCATCAGGGGCAGTTGCTCCGCCTCCATCACCTCACTGATGATGGGCAGGCCGTGACGCCGGCCCGCGTCCACCAACAGCTTCAACCCCGGCTCACCCATGCCCTGGAACGCGTAGGGGCTGGTGCGGGGCTTGAACACGCCCCCGCGCAGCAGGTGGGCGCCCGCTTGCGCCACCGCGCGCGCCGCCAAATCCAACTGCTCCGCGCCCTCCACCGCGCACGGCCCCGCCATCACCACGAAGCCGGGCCCTCCCACCTCCACGCCCCCCACCTTCACCCGTGTGCCGCCGGGACGCGCCGCGCGCAGCACGCGGTGTGCACCCGGGTCTCGCCGGCCGGCTGGGTCGTCTGGTTGCTGGCCTCCCACGGCGGCTCCCTCTTCGCTGGAGTTACTGGAGTTCGGATTCCATGGAGTTCAAGCGGTTTTGAACTCCTTGGTGCATGTATAGCCGAGATCGCTTAGAAGACAATCGAAGCTGATGTCACTCGCGTCCCCCGAGGTTCAGGAGAATGGCTGATGACGCCGCTCAGTCCCGCTGAGGGCCTGCGTTGGGTCGCCGGGATGATGCCCCTGGCCGGCGTGGATCCGCTGGCGGGCGCGGGCAGCCTGGGCGTTCCCTCCGTGTACTGGGAGCGGCCGGTGGCGCGCGAGGCGGTCGCGGGGTGGGGGGAGGCGGGAGTCCTGGAGGCGCACGTCGCTTCGGAGCTGCCCACGGTGTTGGGCGCGCTGGGACACGAGGTCGTGCGCTGGTTGGACGGCGCGGAGCCCCGGTTGCCGGGCCCCTGGTTCGGGGGCATGCGCTTCAGCCCGACGGCGCCCGTGGAGGAGGCGTGGCGTTCACACGGCCTCGCGCGCTGGACGCTGCCGGAGGTGCTGGTGTGGCGCGACGGCTCCGCGCTCGCGGTGGCGGTCTTCGCGAAGGAGGGGCCGGGCGCGGAGGACGTGGTGCGCTCGCGGCTGGAGCGCGTCCGGGCGTCCTTTCCGCAAGCGTACCGTCACGCGGCGGGCGGTCCGGTGGCGCTGAGCACGGCGTCCTCGCGGCAGGACTTCGAGGCGCTGGTGGACCGGGCGGTGGCGGCCATTGGCGCGGGCCAGCTGCACAAGGTGGTGTTGGCGCGGGCGATGGAAGCGGAGGGGCCGGAGCCCTTCAACGTGGTGGACGTGCTGGCGCGCCTGCGTGAACAGAACCCGCGGTGCGCGACGTTCTTCTTCGGCGCCCCGGATGGGACGGCGTTCCTGGGCGCGACGCCGGAGACGCTGTGCCGGGTGGACGGGCGGGTGCTGGAGACGGAGGCGCTCGCGGGGTCCGCCGCGCCGGGTGGCGCGGAGGCGCTGGACGCCAGCGACAAGGACCGGCGCGAGCATGAGGCGGTGGTGCACTACATCCTCCACGCGCTGGCGCCGGTGGCGGCGAGCGTCTCCGCGGACGCGCAGCCGTCGGTGCTCGCGCTGAAGAACGTGGTGCACCTGCGCACGGGCATTCGCGCGCAGCTGGCGGAGGGCGTGGACACCGCGAAGGTCGTCACCGCGCTGCACCCCACGCCGGCGGTGGGGGGCACGCCGCGCGAGCGCGCGCTGTCGTTCCTGGTGGAACATGAGGCCCTGGATCGGGGCTGGTACGCGGGGCCGGTGGGCTGGGTGGGCCCCGGCCGTGCGCACCTGGTGGTGGCGTTGCGCTCGGCGCTGGTGCGTGGCGCGAGGGCCCGGCTCTTCGTGGGCGCGGGCATCGTGGCGGGCTCCAGCGCGGAGTCCGAGTGGCGGGAGACGGAGATGAAGAGTCTGGCCATGCTGCGCGCGCTGGGGGGCGGCGATGTCGTCCGACGCTAACCTCAACGTGTTGTGGGCGCGCGCCCTGCTGGAAGAGCTGGTGCGTGGCGGGGTCCGGCACGCGGTGGTGTGTCCCGGCTCCCGCTCCTCGGCGCTCGCGCTCGCCTGCGCGCACACGCCGGGCCTGCGCACCTGGTCCGTCATCGACGAGCGGAGCGCGGGCTTCTTCGCCCTGGGCATGGCGAAGCATTCGCGCCAGCCGGTGGTGCTGGTGGTCACCAGCGGATCCGCGGGCGCGCACATCTATCCGGCCGTCATCGAGGCCGCCATGGCCCAGGTGCCACTGGTGGTGCTGACGGCGGACCGGCCGCTGGAGCTTCAAGGCTGGGGCGCGCCGCAGACGGTGCCCCAGGCGCGCTTCTTCGGGGACTTCGCGCGGCTGTTCGCGGACGTGGGTCTGCCCGAGTCGAACAGCGCGGCCATCGCCCACATGCGTGCCACGGCCGCGCGCGCGGTCAGCACCGCGTGCCGCGCGCCCCGGGGCGCCGTGCAGATCAACGTGCCGTTCCGTGAACCCCTGGCGCCCATCGCGCAGGACTTCGGCGCGGAGAACCTCACGGCGCTCGCGAGGGAAGGGCGGCCGGATGGGCCCCTGACCCGCATCGTGCCGCCGTCGCGCGCCCCGGATGCGTCGGCGCTGGACGCCGTGCGCGCGCGCATCGCCAGCACCGAGCGCGGGGTCATCGTGTGCGGTCCCCGCGATGAGGACGACGGCTTCGCGGAGGCCATCACCGCGCTGAGTCTCGCGACGGGCTACCCCGTGTTCGCGGAGGCCACGTCCCAGGCGCGCTACGGCGGCGGCCCGCTGACGGTGTCGCTCTACGACGCGCTGCTGCGCCACGAACCCTTCCTGCGGACCCACACGCCGGAGCTGGTGCTGCGCTTCGGCGGGGGCCTGACGCCCAAGACGCCGCAGCAGTGGATGGACGCCTCTGGCGCGGAGATCGTCGTGTTCAGCGACGAGGGCGCGCTGTACGACCCGTCGCACCGCGCCTCGCGGGTGGTGGAGGGCTCGGCGGTGCTCGCGTGCCGGGCGCTGACGGACCGGCTGGCGCGGGGCCCTGGTCGCTGGGCGCAGGACTTCATGGGCGCGGAGCGGGTGGCCCGAAACGCGCTGGAGACCGCGCTCGCGGAGCAGGGCGACGCGCTGACCGAGCCCCGGCTGGCGCGCGAGGTGGTGGCGGCGCTGCCGGCGGGGGCGCTCTTCTTTGTCTCCAGCAGCATGCCCATCCGCGCGGTGGACGCCTTCGCGCACGGCGGTGGCGTGCCGCTGCGAGTGCTGGCCAACCGCGGCGCCAATGGCATCGACGGCATCGTGTCCAGCGCGGCGGGCGTGGCGGCGGCGGCGGGAAGGCCCGCGGTGCTCCTGTCCGGAGACCTGGCGCTCCTGCACGACGTGGGCGGGCTGGTCACGGCGGCGCGCGCGCGCGTGCCCCTGACGGTCGTGGTGGTGAACAACGACGGCGGCGGCATCTTCTCCTTCCTGCCGCTGGCCCAGTCGGCGAAGGCGGACGAGTTCGAGACGCTCTTCGGCACGCCGCACGGCGTGGACCTGTCGCACGCGGCGGCGCTCGCGGGTGCCCGCTTCGAGCGGCCCACGACGCCCGCGGCCCTGCGCGCGGCGGTGCGCACCGGGCTGGAGGGCGGCCTCCACCTGGTCGAGGTCCAGGTCGACCGGGCCACCAACGTGGATGCACACCGGCACCTCTTCGCGCGGATGGCCGCCGCACTGGGAGACGGATCATGGGCGTGACGCTCGCATCGGACAGCTGGGGAGAGGGTCCCCGCACGGTCCTGGCGCTGCACGGCTTCACCGGCGGCAGCGCGTCGTTCGACCACCTGCGGCCGTTGCTCGGCCGCTCCGTGCGAGTGGTGGCCGTGGATCTTCCCGGCCACGGCCGCACGCCGCTGCCCGAGCGGACGGGGCGCGACGGATTCCTGGACACGGTGGACGCGATCATCCAGGTCGCGCGTGACCTGGGCTCAGGCACGGTGGATCTCCTGGGCTATTCGCAGGGCGCGCGGCTGGCGCTGGCGGCGGCGGTGCGCGCGCCGGAGTGCTTCGGCCGGCTCATCATGGAGAGCGGTTCGCCCGGATTGCACCGGCGCCAGGAGCGCTCCGAGCGGCGCGAGGCGGACGCGAAGCTGGTGGAGTTCATCCGCGCCCGGGGCGTGGACGCCTTCGTGGATCGCTGGGAGGCGTTGCCGCTGTTCGACGGACTGCGGCGGCTGCCGGCCTCGGAGCAGGCCGCGCTGCGTGAGCGCCGCAAGGCGTGCACGGCGGAGGGGCTCGCTGGCGCGCTGGAGTCCCTGGGCCTGGGCGTCCAGCCGGACTACTGGCCCTCGCTGCACCGGCAGCGGCTGCCCACGCTGCTGCTCACCGGAGACCAGGACGCGAAGTTCACGAACCTGGCGCGTCGCATGGCGGCGGAGCTGCCGGTGGTGTGGCGCCATGCGTTCTCGGGGTGTTCGCACGCCCCGCACCTGGAGGCGCCGGAGGAGTACGTGCGGGAAGTGCTCTCGTTCCTCCAGACGCCCTGGTACGAAGCGCCACAGTTCGAATCCGCCATCCTGGCGCGAGAGGCCACCCACTCGTGAGCACCCTGGCTTCCAGTCCTTCCGATGCCACTCCTCCTCCCACGCTGAAGACGTGGTTGATGGCCGTGCGCCCGAAGACGTTGACGGCGGGGGCCGTGCCGGTGCTGGTGGCCACCGCGCTCGCGTACGGCGACGGAGTGGGGCGGCTGCTCCCCGCGCTCGCGGCGCTCCTGGGGGCGGTGCTGATCCAGATCGGCACCAACTTCATCAACGACTACTACGACTTCAAGAAGGGCGCGGACACCGAGGAGCGCCTGGGGCCCAAGCGCGTGACGCAGAGCGGGCTCATCGCGCCCGGCACGGTGCTCACGGGCGGCCTCACGTGCTTCGCGCTGGCGACGCTGGTGGGCGTGTACCTGGTCATGGTGGGCGGCTGGCCCATCGTGGCCATCGGCGTGATGTCGCTCCTGTGCGGCTACGCGTACACGGGCGGGCCGTATCCGCTGGGCTACCACGGGCTGGGCGACCTGTTCGTGCTCATCTTCTTCGGCATCGTCGCGGTGACGGGCACGTACTACGTGCAGGCCGGGCTCGTGGGCCCCGCGGCGTGGTGGGTGTCGCTGCCGGTGGGCGCGATTGGCACGTGTCTCATCGTGGTGAACAACCAGCGTGACGCGAGCACGGACGTGAAGGCCGGCAAGCGCACGGTGGTGGTGCGCTTCGGCACGGGCTTCGGCCGGGCGGAGTACGTCCTGCTGCTGGTCGCGTCCTACGCCACGCTCTTCGTGCTGTTCGCCAAGGGGTACGCGAGCGCCTGGGTGTTCCTGCCGCTGCTGAGCCTGCCGCTGGTGGTGCCGCCGCTGAAGCTGATGCTGAAGGCGGAAGGGGCGGCGCTCAACCCCGCGCTGGGAGGCACGGCGAAGTTGCAGATGGTTTTCGGACTGCTGTTCGCGCTGGGGTTGTACCTGCGCTGAAGGGGGTGTCATGCGCATCACCGCCGCGACGCTCACCCCGCTGCACCTCACGCTGGCCCAGCCCCTGAAGACGGCCCGTGGCACCTACGCCGCGCGCGACGGCTTCCTGGTGCGGCTGACGGACGAGGACGGCCACGTGGGCCAGGGCGAGGCCATGCCGCTGCCGGAGTTCGGCACGGAGTCTCTTGCCACCACGCACCGGGTGCTGCGCGAGTGGCTGGACGGGCTCCAGGGCCAGTCGCTGGAGGACAGCATCGAAGGCATCGAGGCCACGCTCGTGCCTTCCGCCAGTGAAGAGCTGCGCCAGCGCGGTGCCCGGATCCGCGGGCTCGACGCGGCGGAGGCCGTCCCCGCCGCGCAGCACGGACTGGAGCTGGCGCTGTTGGATCTGCTGGCCCAGCGCAAGGGCGTGCCCCTGTGCTGGCTCCTCGCGGAGGAGGCGCGGCCGGAGGTCCTGGTGAACGCGCTGCTGGGCTCGGAGGAACCCGAGGCCCTTGCCCAGGAGGCGCGCGCCGCGGTGGCGGAGGGCTTCCAGACTTTGAAGGTGAAGGTCGCGGGGCGCCCGCTGGACGCGGACGAAGCGCGGGTGCGCGCCGTGCGCGATGCGGTGGGGCCCGGCGTGCGCATTCGCCTGGATGCGAACGGTGGCTGGACCGAGCCCGAGGCCAACCGGGCCTTGGATCGCCTGGGCTGGTACGACCTGGAGCTGGTGGAGCAGCCCACGCCCCCGGAGGACCTGCAGGCCCTGTGGCGCGTGCAGCGCCGGGCCCCGTGTCTCCTCGCCGCGGATGAGACGCTCGCCACGCCCGCCGCGGTGCGCGCGCTCCTCACGATGGACCTGGGGGGCGGGCCGGTGGTGGGGGCGGTGGTGCTCAAGCCCATGGTGTTGGGGGGCCTGTTGCCGTCCATGGTGGTGGCGCTGCGCGCGGCCCGGATGGGCATGCACGCGTACGTCACCAGCTCCATCGACGGAGTGGTGGCCCGCGCGGGCGCCGCGCATCTGGCCTCCGCGCTGCCGTCCGGGGAGCTCGCCTCCGGGCTCGCCGTGGGGCGCCTCTTCGCGGACGAGCCCCGAGACCATCCGTATCAACCCCGAAAGGGCCTCCTGCGCCTGCGCGATGCACCCGGGCTGGGCCTGCCGGTGGATCCGGCCGGAGCCCCCTGACGGATGCGAGCCGGCGCCCTCATCCCGAAGGCGCGTGAGGATGAGCCACGGCGGTCCCTTCCGAGCGTGCGCGCGTTCGCGCTCGTGGGGCGCCGCCCCGGAAGGACCTGCCGATGAACCACGATTGTCCCATTCGCGAAGGCGCGCGACAGACCCCGGACGCGGAGGCCCTGCGCTTCCTGGAGCAGACCTGGACCTTCCGCATGCTGGACGCGGAGGTGGCGCGTTGGACGGAAGCCCTGGTGGCGCGCGGAGTCGGGCAGGGCGACCGGGTGGCGCTCCTGTCCACGAGCCACCCCAGCGTGACGTTCCTCTTCTGGGCCCTGGGCCGCGTGGGCGCGGTGTTCGCGCCGCTCAACGCCCGGCTCACCTCCGCGGAGCTGCGTCCCCTGGTGGACGCCGTGGAGCCCAAGCTGACGCTGGCGCTCGGCTCCCTGCGGGAACGGCTCACGGGCGCGGAGGCACTGGAGGCGTTCACGCAGGGCATGGTCGCGACCTCCGTGCCTGAACGGGCCTGGGACGCGGAAACGCCTCGGGTCATCCTCTTCACGAGTGGGACGACGGGCCGGCCCAAGGGCGCCGTGCTCACGGAAGGCGCCTTCCGTGCGTCGTGTCAGGGCTCCGCCGCGAACCTGGGCCGGCACGCCGCGCCGCGCTGGCTGGGCACGCTGCCGTTGTTCCACGTCGGCGGCCTGGCCATGCTCACGCGGACCGCCTACGAGGGTGGCTGCCTCCTGCTGCACGAGCGCTTCGACGCGGAAGCAGTCAACCGAGCCATCGACGTCGACGGCGCCACGCACGCCAGCTTCGTCGCCACCACGCTGGAGCGCGTGCTCGACGCGCGACACGATCGCACGCTGCCCGTCACGTTCGAGTGCGCGCTGATTGGCGGCGGTCCCGTCCCCACGGCACTGCTGACGCGCGCCCGGGCCGCGGGGCTCCGGGCGCTCCAGACCTACGGCCTCACCGAGGCCTGCTCCCAGGCCACCACCGAGCGCCCCCAGGAGGCCGATGGCCGCACCGCCGGCCCGCCGCTGCCGGGCCTGGAGGTCCGCGTCGTCGGAGCGGATGGCGCACCGCTCGGCGCGGGGCACGAGGGGGACGTGGAGGTCCGAGGCCCCACGGTGATGGTCGGCTACTGGAACCAGCCCGACGCCACGCGCGAAGCCTTCCACGACGGCTGGCTGCGGACGCGGGACGTGGGCGTCCTCGACGCGCGAGGCCGTCTCACCCTGTTGTCCCGCCGCACGGACCTCATCGTTCGCGGAGGGGAGAACCTCTACCCGGCGGAGATCGAGGCCGTGCTCGCCAACCACCCCGCCATCGCGGAGTCCGCCGTCGTCGGCGTGCCAGACTCCCACTGGGGCGAGGTCCCCGTGGCCTTCGTCGTCCTGCGTTCGGGCCATTCCCTGCCCGAGGACCTGGACGCGTGGTGCCGCCAGTCGCTCGCGCGCTTCAAGGTCCCCACGCGCTTCGTTGAGATCGAAACCTTGCCGCGCAACGCGATGAGCAAGGTGGAGCGCTCCGTGCTCCGGCGGGACGCCATGTCTCATCCCATGTATCAGTCAGGGTCTTGAACGCCCCGGATTCCAGGACGGGTGGGGTTCACGGGACTCGCTGAGAAGACCTGTCAGGTCAGACTAGATTCATTATCCGTGGGGGGCATCCTGGGAGGAAGCTCACGGTGAGTACCGCAGTGGAAGCAGTGAAGGCAGAAGGACAGTCTGAAGCGAATCAACCCGACGTGCATGGCAACAGGGCCACTGGCGCCATGAAGTGCCCCCATCTGGGCGCCCAGTACAACCCGTTCGCGGGACCCCACGTCGAGGATCCACATCCTTTCTACGCGCAGCTGAGACAGGACGCGCCTGTCAGCTACAACCCCATGCTGGGGATGTGGCTGGTGAGCCGGTACGACGACATCTGCCACGTGCTCAAGGATCCGTCGCGCTACTCGTCGGCGGACATGGGCAACGTGGGGTCGGTGCTGGCGCCGGAGACGCTCTCGATCCTCGCCGAGGGCTATCCCCTGGCGGACAGCCTGCTCAACTCGGATCCGCCCACGCACACGCGGCTGCGCAAGCTGATGGGGCGGGGGTTCTCCGCGCAGCGCATCGCCGCGCAGGAGGCGCCCATCCATGCCGTCTCGCAGGAACTGGTCAACGCGTTCGCGCACCAGGGCCACGCGGACCTGGTGACGCAGTTCGCGTACCCGTTGCCCGTGCGGGTCATCCTGGGCATGGCGGGCGTGCCCCAGAAGGACATGGCCGACATCAAGCGCTGGTGTGACGACTTCTTCCGGATGATCTTCACGCGCGTCCCCGCGGAGGAGCAGCCGCCGCTCGCGCGCAGCTGGGTCACCTTCCAGCACTACGTCGCCCGCCTCATCCGGGAGCGCCGCGATGAGCCGTGTGATGACCTCATCAGCTACCTGGTCACCACCGACGCGGACGGCGAAGCGCTCACGCTACCGGAGCTGATCATCGCCATCGCCGGCAGCATGCTGGCGGCGGGCCATGAGACGACGACAGCGCTGCTGGCCCAGTGCTGGAAGCAGGCCCTGCTCCAGCCCGGCCTCTGGCAGCGGCTGCGCGAGGACCGCTCGCTCGTGCCCCACCTCATCGAGGAGACCCTGCGCTTCGACTCGGTGGCGCACGGGATGATCCGCACCACCACGGAGGACGTGGAGCTCGCGGGCGTCGCGCTGCCCAAGGGCTCGCGGCTGCTGCTGCTCTACGCGTCGGGAAGCCGCGACCCGGCGCTCCTGGCGGACGCGGACCGCTTCGACATCTCCCGCCACCACCCGTCGCACCTGGGCTTCGGCCGGGGCATCCACTTCTGCATCGGCGCGCCCCTGGCCCGGCTGGAGGCGCTCATCGCCACCAACATGCTGCTGGATCAGATGCCGGACCTGCGCCTGGCGCCGAACCCGGACTTCGCCACCATGCAGAACCTCACCCTCCGCTCCATCCAGCACCTGCGCGTGGAGTGGACCCCCATGGGGGCCTGAGCCCCACCTGGACTCCGGTCCGCCCGTGGCGAGTCCACGGACGGGCCGGAGACGTCAGCGGCTCAGCACTCCGACGCGGGGTGGCCCCACGGGTTGGTCCGCGGATACTTGCGCAGCAGCGTACACAGGCGGTGCGCCGCGACCATCGCGGTGGACTGCCTCGGCGCTTCGGCGTGCATCGCCGTCTGGCCCAACCGGGCCGCCTGCAGTGCCAGCGCGTGCTGCACTTCCGGAGACCAGCGCTTGAACTCGAGCCATTCCATGTGCCTGCTCCTCCTTGAAGGAGCGGCCATTGAACGCCCTTCAATCCAGGAAATCACGACGCCTCGCGTTGGCCTGGGGCGTCAGTGACCTCTCGCTGACAGGAGCCTCAGGCTTGGGAGGGATTGGCTGGTCGGCCGATGAGCATCATCAAGCCGAAGGGGTTCCCGGGGTTGGTGAGCCGGTCGATGTCCCAGACGTAGTCGTCGCCCAGGCCCTGGGTGAGCTCGCGCATCTCCTCCACGGAGTACGTGCGCAGACAGGACACCACGCCGTCGAACGCGGCCGCCAGAGGGATGAGCGGCATCAGGTAGGTGAGCGCCAGGCGGTCCGCGCGGACGGGGCGGATGAAGGGCGTCGTCAGGGGCACGTTGATCAGCGCCGCCGCCGTCATCGCGATGGCCGGCCCGCGCCGCTCCACCAGCTCCATGATGGCGATGCCGCGCCGCTGGGCGACCGCGTCCGCCAGCACCTTGCGCGCCATGTCCGGCGGCAGGTGGTGGAACGAGTTGCACATGATGCGGAAGCCCTTGAACGTCGCCGGCACCGCCGTCGCGTCCACCGGCGTCGTCACGAAGTCGATCTTCCCCGGGTTCGCCGCCTTCGCCTTCTCGAACGCGGAGATCTCCGGATACAGGTCCGTCAGGAGCGCCGTCGCCTGGTAGCCCTCCTGCGTCTCCAGCATTTCCAGCAGCTTCGGCACCGGCCCCGCGCTGCCCGACGCCATGTCCAGCAGCTGCGTCTCACCCATCGCCGCCATCGCGCCCTTGAGCCGCTTCACGAACTCCGAATAGCGGTCGTCCGACAGGCTCCACACGTACGCGAGGAAGTCCGTCACCCCCCGGCGAAGCACCTTCGGGAACCAGGGCTGATCCTCTAATTCAAAAAGTTGCAGTCTGGGCATAATCGCTGGGCGCTCCAAGGGGCTCAGGGGGGAGGACGGCCCCGGCACTGTCGCCCAGTCCGGTGCGACGTACAAGAGGCGCCTTCCGGGTTCACCGGCATACATCCGCATGCTCAGGATACCCACCCAGCCATCGAATTCATGTGGCTGTCGCGAAACTTTGAAGCGTTGCAAGAAATCACGACCCGAAAGGAAGACAGCGGCGCGCGCGCGGACGGAAGTGCATGCGGGGCCTGCAAGGTTTTCAGAGGGGTGCGTTTGATTATCAGGAGGGCGGCGGGGCGGGGCCGGGCGGATGTTTCGGCTGGCGGGGCGGGCCACCTGGATCGTGTTGAAACAGCGGATCCGAAGTGGGGTGGTCAGTGTTTGTCGGTATCATGACCTGCGACCGAGGGGGGGCTTCGGTCGGTGGGTCGCGCGGTTCAAAGCGGATCAGCTCGCACACAACGGGAGGGAGTAATGGCTCCGGAATCTGTTGATGTGATCGTCGTCGGAAGCGGCCCGGTGGGTGCCATGGCGGCGAACCTGCTGGGGCAGTACGGGCTGCGCACCGTGGTCATCGAGAAGGAGATCACGCCGCACACGCAGTCCCGGGCCATCAACGCGGACGACGAAGCGCAGCGCATCTTCCAGGCCGCCGGCATCACGGGTGAGCTGGGGCCGGGCTTCCACCCGTGCCTGAAGATGACCTACGTGGATGACGAGATGCGGATGCTCGCCGAGGTGGACTTCACCAAGGTGGAGCGGCCCAACGGTCACTACATCGGGGCGCTGTTCAACCAGCCGCGGCTGGAGGCCTCGCTGCACCGGGGCCTGGAGCGCTTCGCGCACGTCTCGATGTGGCGCGGTCACGAAGTCGAGTCCTTCATGCAGGATGAGGACGGCGTGTCGGTGCGCGTGAAGGACAACACGTCCGGCCGCACGTTGACGGTGCGCGCGCGCTACCTGCTGGCGTGCGACGGCGCCAAGAGCGGCATCCGCCGGCGGCTGGGCCTGAAGCTGGAGGGCACCACGGCGCTGGAGCACGCGCTGGCCATCTCCGTGGAGACGCCGTCGTCGGCGCCGGACTTCACCTACTACCCCTGCGGGCCGGAGCGCGTGGGCATCGTGACGCGCACCGCGCACGACGAGATGCGCTTCGACACGGTGGTCAAGCCGGGGCAGGACCTGGAGTACGTGCAGACCGCCGAGTACGTGCGGAGCATCATCGCGCCGTTCATCGACCCGGACTCGGTGAAGGTGAAGAGCGTCAACCTCTACGCCTACCACAGCCGCATGGCGGAGAAGTGGCGGGTGGGCCGCGTGTTCCTGCTCGGGGACGCGGCGCACCTGATGCCGCCCTTCCTGGGACAGGGCCTGTGCTCCGGCCTGCGCGACGCGGCGAACCTGACCTGGAAGCTGGCGCACGTGCTGGGCGGCGCGGCGGACGCGTCGCTGCTGGACACCTACGAGGTGGAGCGCCGGCCGCACGCCGCGGAGATGATGCGCCTGTCGGACTCGCTGGGGGCGATGCTGTCGTCGGGAGGCCCGCTGATGGCCCGCGCGCGCAACGCCTTCATCAAGCTGCTGTACCACATGCCCGTCACCGGCCCGTTCATCCGCGAGTACAAGATGAAGCCGAACCTCTTCCACGCGGAGGGGTTCCTCTTCGGCGGCAAGCGCGGCAAGTCCAAGCAGGCGGCGGAGGGGGCCTACTTCCCGCAGCCGCGCGTGGAGCACGGCGAGGAAGGGGAGCGCCCGCTCGACGACGTCATCGGCCACCGGTTCGCCGTGCTGACGCGGCCGGGGGCGCCCGCGGACGTGCAGCAGGCCGCGAAGACGATGGCGGAGGAGATTGGCGGCGTGTGGCTGTCGGTGGCGCCCGCGGCGCGCTCGGGCGCGGGCCGCTCGGGGGAGGTGGTGGATCTGGATGGCAAGCTCGGCGCTTGGTTCGCCCAGCACGCGGCGGACGTGGTCGTCCTCCGGCCGGACCGCTACGTCTACGCGGCCACGAACCACGCGGGGGTCGCGCAGGTCCACGCGGCGCTGAAGCAGGACATCCGGCCCTTCACCCGCAGGGGCAGCCGCGCCTCACGCCGGGCGGCATCGCTCGGGGCCTGAGCCTCCGGGGCCGTTCCTGGCGGACGGACGGGCGTCGGTGGCCTTTGAGGCTCCGGCGCCCGTCGTCGTTTCGGCGTCTCAGGCGGCGGCGGCCTGGAGCATCTGCCGCGCCTTCGCCATGCAGTCGCCGTAGAAGCGCAGGTAGATGTCCAGCGCGCGGGCGCCCGTCTTGGCGATGGTGGTCGCGTGCTCGGGCTTCTGGCCGAGCAGCTTGTTGAGCATGAGCTCGTTGAGGGCGGTGTGGCCCACGTCCAGCTCCACGTGCTCCTTGATGAACGACAGCGAGTTCATCACGTCCGGGCCCAGCACGCGCTTGCACTGCTCGATGAGCCGGGGCGCGAACACCACGGACAGGTTCTCGATTTCATACTCTATGGCGACCTGGCCGCCCGGCATGGGGCCCGCGATGGTCTCCTCGTGGATCTGCCGGTACTCCTGCATGGCGGGGGTGGGGGCCTGGGCGATCAGCGCCTCCGCGTCCAGCTTGGGAGAGCGGCGGGTGTTCCAGCTGGCCACGAGGTTCTTCGTGTCCTCCACCATCATCAGGTGGTGACCGGCCTCGTGCTTGGCGTGCATGATCAGCTTCTCGCCCACTTCCGCCATCCCCGCGCGGACACAGGACTCCCCGGCGCGGCGGATCCACCCGTCCACGGGCTCCGTCATGTAGACGCCCAGGGCACACAACTGGATGAGGAAGGCCTCCAGCAGCGCGGGGTCCACGTTCGGATCCAGCAGGGTCGTCACGTGGGGACCGGTCGCCAGCAGGTGGCGGACGTCGGTGACGTGGGGGAGGTACTGCGATTCGACCAGGGGCTTGCTCATGGGGGACGGCTCCTTAACGGGAGTGGGCACCGCGGCGCCCGATGGTGAGTTCGCTGATGTGCTCCAGGAAGTCGGGGACGAGCTTCGAGGAGATGATCCACAGGTACGGATCCGGGCCGTCGTGCAGGCCGCACTCCTGCACGTAGTCGCCGCCCTCGTCCTCGCGCAGGTAGAGGAAGGAGGGGCGGTTGCGCGCGGCGTACCAGCGCCGGGCCGCGTCCATCAGGGCCGAGTACGCGCGCGTTCCATCCCCCAGCAGGGAGAACAGGCGCGTGTTGTCAAGCAGGCGGAACAGGTTCGCGCCCAGCTGCCCCAGCTCCACCACCGCGGCGGCGCAGGGCACGCCGTCCCGGCGCGCGACCAGGATGGAGCGCTCCCGCTCCATGCCGAAGCTCTTCCACTTCTGCGTGACGGGCGTCATGTCCAGCCGGTCCCGCGTGAGATCCAACGACTCCACGTAGCACTCAGGGAACTGCTGGCCAATGGTCGCGGCCAGCAGGCTCAGCTCGCTCGCGGTGGCGGGGCCGACCTCGTACGGGTGCACGCGGCCGGTCATCTCGTGGCTGAAGGCCTTCATCTTCTGGATCTTCCGCGTGTAGGCCAGACCCGAGCCGGCCTCCATCTGCCGCTGCGCGTAGCGCACGTGCGCCTTGGCGATCCACGGGTTGAGGGCCTCCACGTAGGCCACCACCCAGTGGAAGTCCGGGTCGCTCTGCGGGTGCTCGAACGTGCGCAGGTAGATGTCGCGCATGATGGCGCCTGCTTCCTGCACCCCCGCCGGCGGCTTGCCGGGCCGCTTCGCCACCTGGTGGCCCAGCCACGCGTGGCGGTACGGCTTGGTGAAGGACAGCGTCGCTTCGATGCCGCGCTCGGACGGCCACACCGCCTGGCAGAACAGCTGCGGCACCTCGGCGGCGCGCTTGGCGAGCGACGCGAAGTTGGCCTTCAGCTCCTCGAACTCCTCCGGCGAGCTGCCACCCAGGCTGAAGAAGCCGGAGCGGTTGAACAGCTCCCAGAGCTGATCCACCAGGCCCTCGCTGGTGCGCGTGGCCGGGGACATCGTCTGCGACACGAAGCGCACCCAGCGCGCCTCGTCGGACGAGTAGGGCAGCACGCTCAGGCCGCACAGCACGGTGCCGTCCTCGCGCATGCCGCTGACGTAGCGGATCTCCCCGCGCACGCTCACCCGCTGGCCGTCGCCCAGCTCCAGCTCGATGAGCGGCGGCAGCAGGCCGGGGAACATCAGGTCCTGCGGCTGGCAGCGCACGCACAGGCCAGAGAAGGAGAGATCCAGCACCTCGCGCCGCATCAGCCCCAGCTCCCGCCAAAGCGGGTGGTGGAAGCGCGCGTGTACGCCCTCGGGGGCGGGGACGCGGCGGTGCCAGCGGTGCCGGATGCGGAACAGCTGGTCGGGCAGGGTGGTGAAGAGGCGGTCCCCCTCGCCGTGGCCCGTCTCCGCGCGCATGCGGTACGCGGAGTTGTAGCCGATGACGTCGATGTCGTACGCGGGGTCGCCCCAGTCCGGCGTGGCCTCCTCGGTGCGCCACTCCAGCTGTCCGGTGGCGGCGTGGAAGCGCTCCAGCACCATGCGCACCACGCGGCCCTGGCGGCGCAGCACGCCCTTGTTCCCGGACGCGCAGATGGCCACGAAGATGGAGCGGATCCGCTCGGCGTCGCAGATGGTGTCCTGCACGGGCAGCGCGGACGCGGCCGGCTCCGCCACGCCCCGGCGCAGCGAGTCCGCCAGGAAGCCCAGGATCTCCCGACCCTGCTCCAGCGTCACCCCCACCAACTGCAGCCCCACCGGTGAATTGGCCACGTCCGTGTCCGTGCGGATGAAGGCGCCGTTGAGCGGTCCGATGGTGGCTCCATTGCACGCCAGGTACACCGGGAAGGTGCGCGCCTCCGACGTGTCCATCAGGGGCTGCCGCGGCGCCACCCACACCACCGTGGGGGACAGCCGCGTCACCTCACCCAGCACCGCGTCCGGCCGGCCCACCGCGCAGGTGATGGCCGTGGGGCCGGTGCCGTGCAGCGAATAGCCCGAGTCATCGAGCGCCGCTTCCGCAGGGGGGAGGGGAATCACGTTGCGCAGCGCGTCGCCACTGCCGAATTCGATCGCATGCTTGAACTTCGAGGAAGCCGGGATCCCTCCGTCCATCGTCAGGACTCCCCTCTTGCGGGCAGCGACACCATTCGTGGTCGGCGATGTTGCGAGCACAACACTTCCTCCCTGATTTCCTGGAGACGCTGACGGCTCTGGATTCTGGAACCGCATCATGGGGAACTCGGCCGTAACAGTCAAATCGAATTTATATGCCAGGGCTGTTTTTCTGCCGCTCGGCTTGACTCACCCCGGGTCCTAATCGACTGGACATATACGGGTTTTCCGAGGAGCAAGGCGGACCCAGAGTATGCATCCATATCAGCAAGATGGCGCGCGGCTGTAACCCTCCTCAAACTGAAAAAGCTGGCAGACGTGCCGGGTCAACGGGCAATGGACGACTGTCAGAGGTGGCCGTTATGGTCGGTCTCCAAGGCTCAGTCCCGGGGAGAGGGAGACGCGAATGAGCGCAGCGCTCGATGCGAAGGGGTCGCCGGCGGACGGAGGGTCCTCCTCCGTGCAGGGGCTGGAGCCGGTGGACCTCCCGGACGTCTTCCAGGTGGATGTGGCGGTGTCCGTGCGCGATGCGCTGGAGCTGCTCGGGGCGACGCGGCGCCTGCACGGCGTGGAGGTCACCCTGGAGCTGCCGGAAGCGCCGGTGATCGCCCGGGTCAGCCGCCGCCGGCTGGAGCAGGTACTGCTGCTGCTCGTCGCGCACGCGGTGGACGCGATGACGCCAGAGGCTCCCGCGGTGCGGGTGGTGGTGGATCCGCCGGACGACTTCGGGGACGTGGGGCCGCGCTTCCAGGTGGTGATCCCGGGCGTGAACCTGTCCGAGCGGGAAACGCGCTCGGTGGTGCTGTCGCCCCTGCGCGTCGGAGGCCCCCAGCGGCGGCTGGCCCGCGCACGGGAGCTGGTGGACGCCATGGGCGGCGAGCTGTCACTGGAGCAGCTGGACGAGGGGACGGGCGTGAGCGTCCAACTGCCAGCGCCCGGGCTCGCGAGTTTCTAGTCGCCCCTGAAATCCCGGAAAAGCACACCTGTTTTCCGGACCATTGGCTGCGATAAGCGCGACGCACCGCGGGTGCGCCGGCTCCCATGGGGCGCGCGGCCAAACTCCTTGACGACCGGGGGCGGGTTCCCGACTATCCGCCGCCTCTCAATACCCGGTCCAACTCAGGAGTTTGCGGTCATGGCGCCTCCCTCTGGCGAGAAGATCACCCTGCAAAACGGCAAGCTGAACGTGCCGGCGAACCCGATCATCCCCTTCATCGAGGGCGACGGCACCGGCCGCGACATCTGGAAGGCCTCGCAGGCCGTGTTCGACGCGGCGGTGGAGAAGGCGTACGGCGGCAAGAAGAAGATCTCCTGGTACGAGGTGCTGGCCGGCGAGAAGTCCTTCAAGCAGGTGAACAACTGGCTGCCGGACGAGACGGTCGCCGCGTTCCGCGAGTACCTGGTGGGCATCAAGGGCCCGCTGACGACGCCGGTGGGCGGGGGCATCCGTTCCCTGAACGTGGCGCTGCGCCAGATGCTGGACCTGTACGTCTGCCTGCGGCCCGTGCGCTACTTCAAGGGCGTGCCCAGCCCGGTGAAGCAGCCGGAGAAGGTGGACATGGTCATCTTCCGTGAGAACACGGAAGACATCTACGCGGGCATCGAGTTCGAGGCCGGCTCCGCGCAGGCGGAGAAGTTCCTGGGCTGGCTCAAGCAGGAGTTCCCCAAGGAGGCGGGCAAGGTCCGCTTCGCCGCGAACGTGGGCGTCGGCATCAAGCCCGTGTCGAAGGAAGGCACGGAGCGCCTGGTGCGCGCCGCCATCCAGTACGCGGTGGACCTCAAGCGCAAGAGCGTGACGCTGGTCCACAAGGGCAACATCATGAAGTTCACCGAGGGCGCGTTCCGCAAGTGGGGCTACGACCTCGCCGCGCGTGAATTCGGTGACAAGGTCTACACCTGGGACCAGTGGGAGGCCACCAAGGCCGCCAAGGGCGAGGAGGCCGCCAACGCCGAGCAGAAGGCCGCGGTGTCCGCCGGGAAGATCATCGTCAAGGACTCCATCGCGGACATCACCCTGCAGCAGGTGCTGACCCGTCCGGATGAGTTCGACGTCATCGCCACGCTGAACCTCAACGGCGACTACCTGTCGGACGCGCTCGCGGCGCAGGTGGGCGGCATCGGCATCGCGCCGGGCGGCAACATCAACTACGTCTCCGGCCACGCCGTCTTCGAGGCCACCCACGGCACCGCGCCCAAGTACGCGGACCTGGACAAGGTGAACCCGGGCTCGGTCATCCTCTCCGGCGAGATGATGTTCCGTCACCTCGGCTGGAACGAGGCCGCGGACCTGATCATCAAGGGCATGGACAAGGCCATCGCCGCGCGCACCGTGACGTACGACTTCGCTCGCCTGATGAAGCTGGAGACGAAGGAGTCCGTGACCGAGGTGAAGTGCTCGGAGTTCGGTCAGGCCATCATCAAGCACATGTAGTTCCCACCCCAAGCAAGAGGGCGAAACCATGGCTCAGAATCGCAAGAAGAAGATCGGCCTCATCGGCGGCGGTCAGATCGGCGGCAACCTGGCGCTGCTGGCGGTCCAGAAGAACCTTGGCGACGTGGTGCTCTACGACATCCCGGTGGCCGAGGGTCTGGTCAAGGGCAAGGCGCTGGACATCAACCAGCTCTCCGCGGTGGACGGCTACGACTGCCGCGTCACCGGCTCCACGGACTGGAAGGACGTCGCGGGCTCGGACGTGATCATCATCACGGCCGGCGTGCCTCGCAAGCCGGGCATGTCTCGCGAGGACCTGCTGGAAGTCAACCTGAAGATCATGAAGGACGTGGCGGCCAACATCAAGCAGCACGCCCCGGACGCCTTCGTCATCAACGTCGCGAACCCGCTGGACGCGATGGTGTTCGCGCTCCACAAGATCGCCGGCCTGAAGGACAACATGGTCGTGGGCATGGCGGGCGTGCTGGACACCAGCCGCTTCAAGTGCTTCGTGGCCGAGGCCCTGAACTGCTCCATCCGTGACGTGGAGGCGCTGGTGCTCGGCGGCCACGGCGACGACATGGTCCCGCTCGTGCGCCACAGCACCGTGGGCGGCGTGCCCCTCACCCAGCTCATCGCCAAGGACAAGCTGGACGCCATCATCGACCGCACCCGCAAGGGCGGCGCGGAGCTGGTGGGCCTCTACAAGACGGGCAGCGCCTACTTCGCCCCGGCCTCCTCCTCCATCGCCATGGCGGAGAGCTTCCTCTTCGACCGCAAGCGCGTGCTGCCGGCCGCCGCCCTCCTCAAGGGCCAGTACGGCATCAACGACTTCTTCTTCGGTGTCCCCGCGCAGATCGGCGCGGGCGGCGTGGAGAAGATCATCGAGGTGGACCTGAACGACGCCGAGAAGGCGGAGCTCGACAAGTCCTTCAAGTCCGTCAAGGGCACGGTCGAACTCGTCAAGCTGTAATCCCCGTGTGTCGGCCGGGGCCCGCCGGAGTGCAGCTGGCGGGCCCGGGCCTGATGCCGTGAATGATCCGGGCTTATTGCTCGATCCACCGTCGTTGCGGCGGTACTTTTCCAAGTTAACTAGCGTGTAGGGCTGGCACGGGACGAACCTCGAGCGGGAGCGGGTGCGCGACAGCAGCAGCGCGCCACCTGGCCTGCGCTCGGCGTCCGGCGGTTCAAGGAGACGATGATGGCGGCAGCAGCGCGATTCACGGTGGTGGGCGGCGGTCTCGCCGGGCTGATGACGACGATCAAGCTGGCGGAGGCGGGTCACCAGGTGGACGTGCTCTCGCTCGTCCCGGTCAAACGCTCGCACTCCGTCTGTGCCCAGGGCGGCATCAACGGCGCGGTGAACACGAAGGGTGAAGGCGACCACCCGGACATCCACGTGAAGGACACGCTGCGCGGCGGCGACTTCCTCGCGGAGCAGACGTCCGTGAAGGGCATGTGCTACGCGGCGCCCGGCATCATCTACCTGCTGGACCGCATGGGCGTGACGTTCAACCGCACGCCGGAAGGCCTGCTGGACTTCCGCCGCTTCGGCGGCACCCTGCACAACCGCACCGCGTTCGCGGGCGCCACCACCGGTCAGCAGCTGCTCTACGCGCTGGATGAGCAGGTGCGCCGCTACGAGGCCGAGGGCAAGGTCACCAAGTACGAGTACTGGGAGTGGCTGGGCACGGTGAAGGACGAGTCCGGCCGCTGCATCGGCAGCGTGGCCATGGACCTGCGCACCATGGAGATCCGCACCTTCCCGGCGGAGGCCGTGTGCCTGGCGACGGGGGGCCCCGGCATCGTCTTCGGGCGCTCCACCAACTCCATCATCAATACCGGCACCGCCGCGGGCCGCGCGTACATGGAAGGCGCGCTGTACGCCAATGGCGAGTTCATCCAGGTGCACCCCACCTCCATCCCGGGCGAGGACAAGCTGCGCCTGATGAGCGAGTCCGTCCGCGGTGAGGGCGGCCGCGTCTGGGTGCCGAAGAAGAAGGGCGACGTGCGCGCCCCCCGCGACATCCCGGAGAGCGAGCGCTGGTACTTCCTGGAAGAGAAGTACCCCAAGTACAAGAACCTGGTGCCGCGCGACGTGGCGACCCGGGAGATCTTCATGGTCTGCCGCGACCTGGGCATGGGCCTGGGCGGGCGCGACGGCGTGTACCTGGACGTGACGCACATCCCGGCCAAGACGCTCGACGCGAAGATCAAGGGCGTGATGGAGATCTACGAGAAGTTCGTCGGAGATGACCCGCGCCACACGCCGATGGTCATCTTCCCCGGCATGCACTACTCGATGGGCGGCCTGCACGTCTCCTTCCAGTCGGATCCGGCCACGAACATCCCGGTGGACGGCAGCCCGGTGAACCAGAGCACGCGCATCCCGGGCCTGTACGCGGCCGGCGAGGCGGACTCCGCCTTCCACGGCGCGAACCGCCTGGGCGCCAACTCGCTGCTGTCGTGCATCTACTCGGGCATGATCGGCGGCCCGGCGATGGCGGCCTTCGCCAAGAACCAGACGACCAGCGCCGCGGCGATGCCGGAGAAGTACTTCGCGGACGCGAAGCGCTACTGGGAGGACCGGTTCGCCACCATCAAGCAGATGAACGGGCAGGAGAACCCGTACCAGATCGCCAAGGAGCTGGGCGAGGTGATGACGGAGAACTGCACCGTGGTGCGCTACAACGACCGCCTGAAGAAGACGGTGGAGCGCATCCGCGACCTGAAGGACCGCTGGAGCCGCGTCAACGTCCTGGACACGGGCGTCGTCGCCAACCGCGCGCTCTCGTACACCAACCAGGTGTGGAACATGCTGGAGCTGGGCGAGGTCATCGCCACCAGCGCGCTGCTGCGCGACGAGAGCCGCGGCGCCCACTACAAGCCGGACTTCTCCCTGCCGGAGCCGAAGTCGAAGGACCCGCGCGAGGATCCGTCGTGGATGGAGCTGTGGCGCAAGCGCCACGAGAAGTGGGCGAAGACGACCATCGCCACCTACGCCGCCCAGGGCCCGCAGATCTCCTACCAGGACCTGCCGACGCCCGTGCTGGATCCCGAGCCGCGCTGGTACGCGTAACGCGGGGCGTTCGTTTTTCCGGTCCCGCGCGCGCTCTGGCGGCGCGGGTATCCGCCACCTGATTTGGCAGTGAAGGGAAGGGCATCCGCATCATGGACACCGCACAGGCCAGCGCCGTCAGCACCCAGACCGTCACCTTCCGCATCTGGCGTCAGGATGATCCGAACAAGCCGGGTCACTTCGACGAGTTCAAGGTCCCCTATCGCAAGGGCGCCAACGTCATCTCCTGTCTGATGGAGATCCAGCGCAACCCCGTCACCGCGGAGGGCAAGAAGGTGGCCCCCGTGATCTGGGACGCCGCGTGCCTCGAAGAGGTGTGTGGCAGCTGCGCGATGAACATCAACGGCCGGGTGCGCATGGCGTGCTCCGCGCTGGTGGACAAGCTCCAGCAGCCCATCACCCTGGAGCCGATGAAGAAGTTCCCGGTGGTGCGTGACCTCACCGTGGACCGCGACCGCATGTTCGAGTCGCTCAAGCGCGTGAAGGGGTGGGTCCCCGTCGACGGCACGTACAACCTGGGCCCCGGCCCGCGCCAGTCGCAGAAGGATCAGTCCGTGATGTACGTGCTGTCCACGTGCATCACTTGCGGCAGCTGCCTGGAGGCGTGCCCCCAGGTGACGCAGGACAACGAGTTCATGGGCGCCGCGCCCATCAGCCAGGCCCGCCTGTTCAACATGCACCCCACGGGCAAGCTGAACGCGGAGGAGCGCACGCGCGCGCTCATGGGCCCCGGCGGCATCCAGGACTGCGGCAAGGCGCAGAACTGCGTGAAGGTCTGCCCGAAGGAGATCCCCCTCACGACCTCCATCGCGGTGATGAACCGCGAGGTGAGCAAGCTGATGATCAAGGACATCTTCTTCAAGGAAGAGGAGCAGAAGGAGTCGAGCGGTCCGGGGTAGTCCTTCCCGCCCCGCCGACCTGGCTTCCTCGCGGCCCCGTGCTGGCACCCTTTTGGTACAGGGGGCCGGGCGGGGCCGTGGCCGTACAAGTGAAGGCCGCCTCATCCTCGCGGACACCGGGGGTTATGTCGGAGGCAAGGCCTGTGTCCCACCGCGACGCTGGGGGCCAAACGGCCTTGCCATCCGTCGCTTTCTGCGCAATGAGGGCCCGCGTTGACGCCCTTTATCAGGGCTGTCCTCGTCTCCCCTCGTCCCACCCGGAGATTCGATGAAGATCCACGAGTACCAGGGCAAGGAACTCTTCCGGAAGTATGGCGTGCCCACGCCGCGCGGCATCCTCGCGCTCTCTCCCGATGAGGCGGAGGCCGCGGCGAAGGAGCTGGCGACGCCCGTCGTCGTCGTGAAGTCGCAGATCCACGCGGGCGGCCGCGGCAAGGGCGGCGGCGTGAAGCTGGCCAAGAGCCCCGCGGAGGCCAAGGAGCTGGCCCGGCAGATGCTGGGCATGATGCTCAAGACCATCCAGACCGGCCCGGAAGGGCAGAAGGTCCACAAGGTCTACATCGAGCAGGGCCTGGACATCGGCCGTGAGCTGTACCTGGGCGTGACGCTCGACCGCGCCACCAGCCGCGTCACCTTCATGGCGTCCACCGAGGGCGGCGTGGAGATTGAAGAAGTGGCGGAGAAGCACCCGGAGAAGATCCTGCGCGCGGTGGTCGACCCCGCGGTGGGCTTCGCGGACTTCCAGGGCCGCGAGCTGGCCTTCGGGCTGGGCCTGACGGGCCCCACGGTGAACAAGTTCGTGCAGTTCTGCTCCGCGCTCTACCGGATGTACATGGAGACGGACGCGTCCCTCGTGGAGATCAACCCGCTGGTCATCCTGAAGGATGGCGGCGTGGTGGCGCTCGACGCGAAGGTGACCTTCGACGAGAACGCGCTCTACCGGCACAAGGATCTGCTGGAGTACCGCGACCTGGCGGAAGAGGAGCCCCGCGAGACGCAGGCCAAGGAGTTCGACCTGGCCTACATCGCGCTGGACGGCAACATCGGCTGCATGGTGAACGGCGCCGGCCTGGCCATGGCGACCATGGACACCATCAAGCTGGTGGGCGGCGCTCCGGCCAACTTCCTGGACGTGGGCGGCGGCGCGAGCAAGGAGAAGGTGACGGCGGCCTTCAAGCTCATCCTCGCGGATCCGCAGGTCAAGGCGGTGCTCGTCAACATCTTCGGCGGCATCATGAAGTGCGACGTCATCGCGGAGGGCATCATCGCGGCGGCGAAGGAAGTGCAGCTCAAGATTCCGCTCGTCGTGCGCCTGGAAGGCACCAACGTGGAGCAGGGCAAGGAACTGCTTCGCAACTCCGGGCTGGCCATCACTCCCGCGGACAACCTGCGCCAGGCGGCCGAGAAGGCCGTGGCGGCCATCAAGTAGGGCCTGCGCTCCCTCTTTCCTGAAAGAACGCCATGAGCATCCTCGTCAACGAGAACACGAAGGTCCTCGTCCAGGGCATCACCGGCTCGGCGGGCTCGTTCCACGCCAAGCAGATGCTGGAGTACGGGACGAAGATTGTGGGCGGTGTCACGCCGGGCAAGGGCGGCACCTCCTTCGAGGGCAAGGTCCCCGTGTTCAACACCGTGGCCGACGCCGTGAAGCAGGCGGGCGCGAACACGTCCGTCATCTTCGTGCCGCCGCCCTTCGCCGCTGACTCCATCATGGAGGCCGCGGACGCGGGCATCTCCCTCATCATCACCATCACCGAAGGCATCCCGGTCAACGACATGGTGCGCGCCAAGCGCTACCTGGCGGGCAAGCCGGTGCGCCTCATCGGCCCCAACTGCCCGGGCGTCATCACCCCCGGCGCCAAGTGCAAGATCGGCATCATGCCGGGCCACATCCACAAGCCGGGCCGCATCGGCGTGGTGTCGCGCTCCGGTACGCTGACGTACGAGGCCGTGCACCAGCTCACGCAGCTGGGCCTGGGCCAGTCCACCGCGGTGGGCATTGGCGGCGACCCCGTCAACGGCACCGACTTCGTGGACGTGCTCAAGCTCTTCCAGGCCGACCCGGAGACGGACGCCGTCATCATGATTGGTGAGATCGGCGGCAGCGCGGAGGAGGCTGGCGCCGAGTACGTCGCGCGCGAGTTCACCAAGCCCATCGCCGGCTTCATCGCCGGTCAGTCCGCGCCCCCGGGCAAGCGCATGGGCCACGCGGGCGCCATCATCTCCGGCGGCAAGGGTACGGCCACGGAGAAGATCAAGGCGATGGAGGCCGCGGGCATCCTGATGGCCGCGAGCCCCGCCGAGCTGGGCACCACGCTGCAGGAAGCCGTCAAGCGCGGTCCCCCCAAGAAGAACCGCTAAAGCTTCATCCCCGCGAACACACACGAGGATTCAAACACCATGGCCATCGAGCGCACGCTGTCCATCATCAAGCCGGACGGTCTCAAGAAGCACGTTGTCGGGCAGATCATCTCCCGCTTCGAGGCGAAGGGCCTGACGCCTGTCGCCATCCGCCTGCAGCAGCTTTCCCAGAAGGAAGCGGAAGGCTTCTACGCGGTCCACAGCGCCCGGGGTTTCTTCAAGGACCTGGTCGCCTTCATGATCTCCGGCCCGGTGGTCCTGATGGTGCTGGAGGGTGAGAACGCCGTCCTCGCCAACCGCGACCTCATGGGCGCCACGGATCCGAAGAAGGCCGAGAAGGGCACCATCCGCGCGGACTTCGCGGACAGCATCGACGCGAACACGGTGCACGGCTCGGACAGCCTGGAGAACGCGAAGAACGAGATCGCGTACTTCTTCCGCGCGACCGAGATCCAGGCCTACTAGGCCTTGCCGTCCACCCGCCACCGCGCGGGTGAGCAGGACTCCGGCCCGGAGCCCGCGCCCCTTCGAAAGGCGCAGGCCCGGGCCGCCGTCTTTTCCACCGCCTGCCCGGCCGCCACCCTCAGTCGTATCCGGTTGCTCTCCCGGACGGTCCTTGCTACCGATAATGACAATCACTATCGGCAAGGAAGAGCGCATGAGCGGCGATTCGGAGCGCGTGGCCCGTCGGGGGCCGTTCCCGGTGAAGTTGCGGTTGCTGGAGGTCCTGCGGGTGACGCGGCTGTCGCCGCACATGGTGCGGGTGACGCTGGGGGGCCCGGAGCTGGAGGGCTTCTCCTCGCCGGGGGCGGATGATCACGTGAAGTGCTTCTTCGCGGAGCCCGGCGTGAAGAAGCCGAACATGCCGGTGGTGGGGCCCAACGGGCTGGTCATGCCGGAGGGGCTCGCGAAGCCCGCGTCGCGCGACTACACGCCGCGCCGGTTCGACGCGAAGGCGGGCGAGCTCGAGATCGACTTCGTGCTTCATGGAGAGGGCCCCGCGTCGTTGTGGGCCGCGAACGTGAAGCCCGGCGACTTCCTGGGCATCGGGGGGCCTCGCAGCACCCACGACGTGGCGGACGACTTCGACTGGTACCTGCTCGCGGGCGACCAGAGCGCGCTGCCGGCCATCGCCCGGCGCCTGGAGGAGCTGCCGGCGGGGAAGCGCGCCTTCGCCTTCATCGAGGTCGCGGACGCGGCGGAGGAGCAGCCCATCGTCAGCAAGGCGGACGTGAAGCTCACCTGGCTGCACCGGGGCGCCGCGGAGGCGGGCACGACGAAGCACCTGGAGGACGCGCTCCGGGCCTGGACGCAGCCGGCCGGGGACGGGTTCGTGTTCGTGGCCGGAGAGTCCACATCGCTCAAGTCCATCCGGGAACACCTGGTGAACGAGCGCGGTCTGAACAAGGGCTGGATGCGGGTGTCGGGTTACTGGAAGCGCGGCGTCGCCGAGCACCACGACGCGAAGGGGTAGGCAGGGCAGGGGGCGGGCACTCCTTTGACTTGCCGTGCCTTCTTGTGGGAAGCACGGCGCATTGCCTTCCGTTAGCCCCGACTGAACGATGTCCGAGCCTACCGCCACCGTCCTCCCTGTCACCGAGCCCCTCCCGGTGCCGGCACCCGCGAAGCTGGTCGACGTGGCCAGCCTGTCGCGTGAGAAGCTCGCCCTCTTCCTGAGCGAGCAGCTGGGCGAGCGCCCGTTCCGCGCCGCGCAGCTGTACCGCTGGCTGCATCAGCGCGGAGCCACGAGCTTCGACGAGATGACGGACCTGTCGAAGACGCTGCGCGAGAAGCTCAAGGTCCAGGCGGAGATCGTCCCGCTGGTGAAGGACCTGGAGCAGCGCAGCATCGACGGCACCATCAAGTACCGCTTCAAGACGCGGGACGGTCGCTTCATCGAGTCCGTCTACATGCCGGCGGAGGACCGCAAGACGCTGTGCGTGTCCACCCAGGTGGGCTGCGCGATGGCGTGCTCCTTCTGCATGACGGGCACGCTGGGCCTCAAGCGCAACCTCACGCCCGGGGAGATCGTCGCCCAGGTGCACGCGGTGAACCGCGAGGTGCGCCGCAACGAGAACCTGGAGACGCTCCGCCCGCTCACGAACCTGGTGTTCATGGGCATGGGCGAGCCGCTGCACAACTTCGAGAACCTGAAGACGGCGCTCGCCATCCTCCAGTCGGAGGAGGGACCCAACTTCAGCCACCGGCACATCACCGTCTCCACCGTGGGCCTGGTGCCGATGATCGAGCGCTTCGGCCAGGAGACGGACGTCAAGCTGGCCATCTCGCTCAACGCCAGCACGGACGAGCAGCGCAGCCAGACGATGCCGGTGAACCGGAAGTGGAACATCGCGGCGCTGCTGGACGCGTGCCGGAAGTTCCCGCTCCGCCAGGGGCGGCGCATCACCTTCGAATACGTGCTGCTCAAGGGGTTCAACGACAGCGACGCGGACGCGCACCGGCTCAAGGAGCTGCTGCGCGACATCCCGGCGAAGGTGAACCTCATCCCCTACAATGAGAACCCCGGCCTGGGCTTCCAGACCACGGGCGAGGAGCGGGCGGAGGAGTTCCGCGCCATCCTTGCCGAAGCGCACGTCGCGGCGTACATCCGGAAGAACCGGGGTCGGGACATCGCGGGAGCCTGCGGTCAGCTCGCCAATCGGGGCGAGGCGGCCGCGGAAGTCCCGACGTGACATAAGCACCCGAGCTTCCTTGACAATCCTGTTGCCGGGGCGCTAAGAGCGCCCCCCTCGCCTGTTACCGTAGAAGTCACACGTTTTCGCTGGAGCGTTCCATGGCCGTTGTCCTCCGTCTTGCCCGCGCGGGCGCCAAGAAGATGCCGTACTACCACGTGGTTGCCACCGACTCGCGCAGCCCCCGCGACGGCAAGTTCCTGGAGCAGGTCGGTTCCTACGACCCCAACCACAGCCCCGCGAAGGTGCAGTTCAACGAGGAGCGGCTGAACTACTGGCTGAAGAGCGGCGCGCTGCCCTCCGAGACGGTCGCGGACCTGATCAAGACGGCGAAGAAGCAGGCCCCGGCGACCACCGCCTGAGCACGCCCCCGTCTGGACAAGACGTGGAGCCGCTGCTCACGTATCTGGCGAAGGCCCTGGTCGATCAACCGGACCAGGTCACCCTGCGCATCTCCGAGGCGGAAGGCGGCCGGCTCTATGAGCTGAAGGTCGCCCCCGAGGACGTCGGCAAGGTCATCGGACGTGATGGGCGCACGGTGAACGCCCTCCGGACGCTGCTCAACGCCGCCGCCCAGAAGCAGGGGCAGAAGGTCCGCCTGGAGATCCTCGATGATCGGCGCACCCCGGGTTCCCCGCCGGTGCCGTCCGCTCCGGACGCCGCGCGGTGAGCGCGCACCCGTGTCTGGAGTTGGGCTACGTGGCCCGTGCGCACGGGCTCCGGGGCGAGGTGGCGGTCCGCAGCTTCGACCCCGCCTCGGAGACGCTCGGCACCGTCGAGCGGGTCCGCCTGCGCTTGCGCTCCGGTGAGGAGCGCGAGTACGCCGTGGAGGCCTTCCGCCCGGCGAACAAGGAAGACCTGCTGTGCTTCGAGGGCGTCGAGTCCCGCACCGCCGCCGAGGCGCTGGTGGGGGCGAAGGTGTTCGTCTACCGCGAGGACCTGGAGCCGCCCGAGGAGGGCGAGTTCTTCCAGGGCGACCTCGTGGGGCTCCACGCCGTGGATGAGCAGGGGGTGTCCCTGGGCACGGTGGAGGAGGTCTGGGCCACCGGCGAGGTGCCCAACCTGGTGATCCGCGCGAAGGGGCGTCCGGAGCTGGTGGTGCCCTTCGCGGACGAGTTCGTGCCGACGGTGGACGTTCCCGCCGGGCGCATCGTCATCCGTCCCCCGGAGTATCTGGAGGCGGACGGACCTGGAGGTCCCCCCTGGGGCTCCGGCGACGGAGACGGCGGGTGAGCTACCCCGTGGAGGTCCTCACGCTGTTCCCGGGGATGGTGTCCGGCTACCTGGGCGCGAGCATCCTCGGGAAGGCCCAGGAGAAGGGGCTGCTTTCCGTCACGCTCACCGACGTGCGCGACTACGCCGAGGGCAAGCACCGCGTCACCGACGACGCGCCGTATGGCGGCGGCGCTGGCATGGTGATGAAGCCGGAGCCGCTGGTGGCCGCCATTGAAGCGGCGCGCGTTCGGATGCCCGGGGCGAAGGCGCTCCTGATGAGCCCTCGGGGGCCCACGTTCTCCCAGGCCACCGCGCGCGAATTGGCGCGGCACGAGGCGGGGCTGATCCTCGTCTGCGGCCGCTATGAGGGCGTGGACGAGCGGGTGATGCCGTTCCTGGACGGCGAGCTGTCCCTGGGGGACTTCGTCCTCACCGGCGGCGAGGTGGCCGCGATGGCGGTGGTGGACGCCGTGGCGCGGCTGGTGCCGGGCGTGCTCGGCAACGAGGCCTCCTCGGTGGCGGAGAGCTTCGAGGAGGGCTTGCTGGAGCACCCGCACTACACCCGGCCGCCTGTCTTCCGGGGCGCCGAGGTGCCCGCCGTCCTTCAGTCCGGCGATCACGCACGGATCGCACGGTGGCGCCGGTGGAAGGCCATCAAGCTCACCCAGGCCCGGCGTCCGGATCTGTATTCGCGGCTGGAGTTCGGCAAGGCGGATCAGAAACTGCTCGCCAGGGACGAAGAAGCGTTGTAACCCTGCGCGTTCTCGCGGAACCCTTCGTTGCAGGCTTGTCCGTCCCGGCGGTCTCTGCTAGGACGGCCCGCTCTTTCCACGCGTCCTACGCGTCAAGTTCCGCTTTCTGGAGTCCGTTATGCGCCGCAGTCTCATCGAGCACGTCGAAAACAAGTTCCTGCGCAAGGACATCACCGCGTTCCGCACGGGTGATTCCGTTCGCGTCCACTGGAAGGTCAAGGAAGGCGAGAAGGAGCGCGTGCAGGCCTTCGAGGGCGTGGTCATCCGCAAGACCAAGGGCACCAACCGCGCCACCTTCACCGTGCGCAAGATGTCCTTCGGCGTCGGCGTGGAGCGCATCTTCCCCATCCACAGCCCGCGCTACGAGAAGATCGAGGTCCTCACCCGCGGCGACGTGAACCGCAAGCGCCTGTTCTACCTCCGCGACCTGAAGGGCAAGGCCTCGCGCGTGGACGTGCAGGTGGATCCGGACCGCGCCGCCGCCAAGGCCGCCGCGGCCGCCGCCAAGGGCCAGTAGGTCCTCAGAAACCCTCTCGCGGCCTTCGCGGCCGCGTGCGAGAAGGAGCGTCCGCCACTGGACGCTCCTTTTTTCGTTCAGGCTAGACTGTTCCCGCCATGCACTTCGTCGAGGTCGCCATCCAGAATGTCCGCGGGTTCTCACCCGCAGGGCGTTTCCCGCTGAAGACGGGGTACCTCATCCTCAAGCCGCCGACGGCGGACGTGTTGCCGCTGGCGAACGTGGCGCTGTCGCTGCTGTTCGCGGATGGCCGGGGTGGGGACTCGAGCCTGGTGGGGTCCGCCGGGCGCTCGGGCAAGGCCGCGCTCACGTTCGTGGGCCAGGACGGGATGACGTACCGGGTGCTGCGCGAGCTGGGCGGTTCGGGTTCGCTGCACCGGCTCAACCCCGCCACCACGCAGCCGGAGCTGGTGTCCACCGACACGTCGGAGATCAATCAGTACCTGCGCGGTCAGGCGGGCCTGCCGCCGCGCACCACCTTCGAGCAGGTGTACTGCCTCCAACTGGTGATGCTGCCGTCGCGCCGGCCCCGCAAGAGCACGCCCAAGGCCGCCGCCGCCGCCGCGAAGGGCGCCCCCGCGCCGTCGCTGGCGGCCGCCGTCCAGGTGCTGCCGGCGGAGGACCTCCCGGCCGCCGAGGCGAAGGTGAAGGTGCTGGAGAAGGAGCTCATCACCTCCAAGGCGGTGGATCAGCTGCAGTTCAAGGTGGATGAGCTGTCGTCGCTCATCTTCGAAGCCGACTCGAAGCTCAAGGGCAGCGAGGGCCTCAAGGCCGCCATCGCGGATGCGGAGACCGCCTGGCGTGGGGCGCCCACTCCGGAGTCGCTGGGCCTGCCTCAGGACATCCTGTCGCGCGTGAAGCGGCACCCGAAGGCCGTGGCGCGGCGGGACGAGGCGCTGGCTCGGCTGGAGACGGACCGCGATCCGGAGCTGGAGGACGCGACGCTGAAGGTGCCGCCGCTCACCCAGAACCGGTACTTCTGGGGCGGGCTGGGCGCGGGCGTGCTCTTCATGGGGCTCAGCGTGGGCCTGGGCTTCACCATTGGCCCGCCGACGTGGCGCTACCTGGCGCTGCTCAACATCCCCGCGTTCGGCACGTCCGCGCTGATGGCGCTGCGCTACGTGGACGACCTGCAGAAGGCCACCCGCCGGGGCTCCAAGGACAACCGCAAGGACGCGCGGCTGAAGAAGATCCTCGATGAGTTCGAGATCGAGGACGCGCCGGTGCGCATGGCGCTCAAGGCCCTGAACGTGGAGTCGCTCGATGAGATCTTCCCGGCGCTGGAGCAGAAGGACCTGCTCGGCATCCGCCTGGGGGAGCTCCAGACGCAACTGGAGGAGTTCGAGGCCTCCGCCGAGTACCAGGCCGCGCTGCGCGACGGACAGGACCTGCGCGCGCAGCAGGAGGAACTCAACGCGGAGCTGACCGCCAAGGGCACCTACGTGCGTGACCTTCGCGAGGTGGAGCGCGAGCTGTCCCGGCTGAAGGAGTCCATCGCGCTGGCGAAGGCGCCTCCGGTGCAGGTGGCCGCGGCGCCCGGCCAGGCCCCGGTGCCGGTGGATCCGCTGGAGGACCCGTCCCCGCTGGTGCTGTCGCAGGCCGCGGACGTGCTCACCTCCGACATGCTGTCGGTGCAGGCCCTCATGAAGGACCGCTGCGTGCAGTACCTCACCGCGCTCACCGACCGCCGCTACCAGGGCGTGGAGTGGGACCGCGACGGCAATGCCTTCCTGCTCGCGCAGAACAGCCGCATCCCGGTGGGGGAGCTGCCTCCCAAGGACATCGACCTCTACTACCTGGCGCTGCGCATGACGGTGGTGGAGAAGACGTGCGCCCGGGTGAAGCGGCCGTTCATCCTCGACGATGTGCTGACGGGCGTGGAGGAGGCGAAGCTGCCCCTCGTCGCGCGCATGCTCAAGCACCTGGGCACGCTCACGCAGGTGCTGCACGTCACCGCGCACCCTGGCTTCGCCCAGATGTCGGACGGCTCCGTTAACGTCTAGCCGCCGCCGGAGGTTGGGCGGGCGGCGGGGGCGGAATGGGGACGCGGCGGGACGTGGGGGACGTGGCGGAAGCGGCAGGTGTGCGCTTGCTGGAGTCGCAGGGCTTCCGGGTGGTGGCGCGCAACTGGACGTGCCGCCATGGGGAGCTGGACATCGTCGCGGAGCAGGGCGACGTCATGTGCTTCGTGGAGGTGCGGATGCGCTCCTCGGCCGTGTGGGGCGACCCGGCGCACACCGTGTCCTTCGCCAAGCAGCGCCGGGTGGTGAAGGCCGCGCTGCACTATCTCTTTCAGAACGGCATCGACGGGCGCATGGTGCGCTTCGATGTCATCTCCGTCGTGGGCCAGGGCGAGCATGCCCGGCTGGAACACATCCCCGCCGCCTTCGACGCCGGCATGTAAAGGAATCCGTCCTTGGCTGGAACGCTCTACCTCGTGGCGACGCCCATCGGGAACCTGGGGGACGTCACCGCCCGCGCCCTGGAGACGCTGCGCTCCGCGGGCTTCCTCGCGTGCGAGGACACCCGGCACTCCCGCATCCTGTTGGATCACTTCGGCATCGGGGGGAAGGACCTGGTGAGCCTGCCCGCCTTCGCGGAAGGCCAGCGCGCCGGACGCATCCTGGACCGCATCGAGGCGGGCGAGGACTGCGCGCTCATCACCGACGCGGGCAGCCCTGGCATCAGCGACCCTGGCGAGAAGCTGGTGGCGGAGGCCCTGGAGCGAGGCCTGAAGGTCGAGCCGGTGCCCGGGCCCACGGCGCTGGTGGCGGCGCTGAGTGCGTCGGGGCTGCCCACCGGCCGCTTCCACTTCCTGGGCTTCCTGCCGCGCAAGGGGCCGGAGCGCCGCGCCATGCTGGACGAGGTGGCCCCGCTGTCCGCCACCTGCGTCCTCTACGAATCCCCGCGCCGACTCGGCGAGACGCTGGCCGACCTCCAGGAGGCCTGGGGGGACCGCCGCGCGTGCGTGGCGCGCGAGCTGACCAAGTTGCACGAGGAGTTCGTCCGGGGGCCGCTGTCCACCCTCGTCGCGCGCTACGCGGGCGAGGAGACCCGGGGCGAGGTGGTGGTGCTGGTGGAGGGCCGCACGGGCGAACAGCGCTGGAGCGAGGACGAGGTGCGCCGCGCGCTGGAGTCGGGCCTCGCTCGCGGCGAGAAGCTCAAGCCGCTGAGCACGGAGCTGGCGCGTCGCGCGGGGTGGCCCGGCCAGGAGGTATACCGGCTGGGCCTGGGGCTGAAGCAGCGGTAGGGCAGGGCCCCCCCCGCTGCTCCAGGCGGGGCCTGTCAGAAGTTGAAGCTCGCGCCCAGGTCGAAGCGGAACGTCGTGCTCTGGATGGCGCGGAAGCGGCGGGACACCGTGTCGTAGCGCCAGTCGAACGTGGGGTTCAGCTCCGGCGAGCCCGGGTTCGAGTCCACGATGCCGTCGCCGTTGAGGTCCTTGCCCAGGGCCTCGGTCGTGAGCAGGTGGTCCGTGTTGTAGAGGAAGTTGCCGGAGGCGCGGATGGTGAAGGCCTCGGCGGCGCGGGCGGTGATGCCGATCTGCCCACCCACCTGGAAGTAGTCCTCCGACGTGAGCAGCTTGCGCAGCGCGGAGGTCAGCTCGTTGTAGTACCGGCCGCGGCCCACGTAGTTGCCCATCAGCCGCAGATCCAACGCGACCTTCTGGGACTTGGCGGTGCTCTCGAAGGGCACCAGCTCCATGCCGAAGAGGAGGCCGGTCTGCGACGGGGAGTGGATGCCCGTCTCCTGGCGATCCCACGGGCCGGTGAAGCAGTTGCCCGGGGCGCCCAGGTTGCCGGGGTTCGTGCCGGCCTGGTCGCAGTTGGAGTACGCCTTGGGGCCGCGCACCGGGATGGTGTGGTAGGCCTTGAAGTACGGATCCGCCACGCCCATGCGCCGCGAGAAGGACGTGTAGAGCTGGTACTTGTGGACGCGGTCGCCCACGTTGCCGCGATCGCCGTCCGGGTCCGTGTTGTCCACGCTCGGATCGCGCTGCTTGGCGGTGGGCGCCTCGTAGTCGATGCCGATGATCCACGTGGGCTTGGTGTCGTCCTTCAGCTGGTTGAAGAAGGCGTACGCCAGCCCGAAGTGGACGTTGCCCAGCCCGCCCCGGTAGCTCTCCTGGGGGACGGAGAAGAGGCGGCCCACGCAGCCTTCGGGGGAGTAGGGCGACCCGTCCGCGTTGAAGCAGCTGTTGACGATGGTGGAGTTGTCCTGGTTCGTGCCCGACACGAAGTCCCAGGACTCGTTCTGCTGGAAGACGATGGGCAGCTTGAAGCTGAACTCCAGGTCCTTCCACAGGCCAAAGGAGACGCCCAGGTTCAGCCGCGCGTCCACGCCCTTGTACCAGAGCTCGTTGACCTCCCGGACCGACGAGCCGCTCCCGGGGAGCTGCTCGCGGACGATCTTCGCGCGCGTCTGCGAGCGCTCGAAGCCGACGTCGAGGAAGAGGTCGAACGGATCATCATCCTCGAAGGAGGAAGCAATCCGGGTGATCTCCGCCGCGCTGGCGGCGAAAGGCACGCCCAGCGTCAGCGCGGCGATGACGGCGCGAAACCTGTGCATCCACAACCTCCGACGACCCACGGCCCAGAGCCTGCCAGCTAGCCGTGCCGTCGGAGGAGTGTCAAGAAATGGGTGGTCGTTACTTGCCCGCCACGGGTGTCCCCAGGAGCCCGTCCAGCCGCCGCACCTCGGTGTCGAAGGCCCCCTTGTGGGCGGCCGCCAGACTGGCCCGGAAGGTCTTGTGCTGGTCGAAGGGGTCCAGGACCCGGTCGTCCCCGGTCATCAGCTGGTAGTGCAGGTGCGGGGCGAAGGAGTGGCCCGTGTTGCCGCTCTGGGCCAGCACCTGGCCCGCCGACACGCGCATCCCGGGCTGCACGGCGCGGGGCAGCTCCGCCAGATGCAGGAAGAGGGCGCGGCGGCCCTTGCCTCCGGACTCCACCAGCTCGATGCAGTTGCCGTTGCTGCCGAAGTTCCAGTTCTTGCGCTTGACGACGCCCGCGAACGGAGCCCGGACGGAGGTGCCCACCGGGGCGCGGAAGTCCACGCCCTTGTGGCCCCGGCCGTCGCGCAGCAGGGAGGTGATCTGCTCGTAGGTGTCGATGGGCGAGTGCTCCATCCGCAGCTCCAGCTCATCGCCGCTCGGCAGGTAGTAGTGGGAGCTCGTCTCACCCGGAGCCTGGAAGCGGTAGGCGCGGTGCGTCTGGCCCGTCTTGCCGCTCACGAAGCGCACCGCGTACACCAGCGGCTCCTCGCTGGGGCGGCGCTGGTAGAGCACGTCCAGGGTGTCACCCCGGAGGATCTCCCCGGGTACACGCACCCACCACACCAGCGTGCGCGTCACCACCTGGGCCAGGGCGGGGCCCACGGTCGAATCGGAAGCCTGGACGAGCGCGGTCTCCAGCGGGCCCTCGATGCGGATGGACGCGCGCTCCATGCCCGCGGCCTTCACCGGGTCGGTGGCCGCGGGCGGCGCCACCGGGGCCTGCGCCACGGTGCCCGCGTCCACCGGGGCGGCGGGCTGGGAGGCGACATCCATGGGGACGTCCGCCATGCGCTGTTTCCACCACCACACGCCACCCGCGGCCGCGCCGAGGATGACGGAGACGGCAACCACCGGTCCGAAGGGATTGCGCTTCGGTGGGCCACCGAGGGTGGGAAGATTCGGCCGCATTCAGACTCCCTGAGGGTAAGAAGGTACGCGGGCCCGAAACCGCCGGCGAAACGGCGATATTTCGGCGCCCGGGGCTACTCGTCCGGGCCGTCTTCCTGACCGTCCGGGGTGGTGTCGCGCAGGCCGAACTCCTTCATCTTCGTCTGGAGCGACTTGCGGCTGATCTGCAGGAGGCGTGCGGCGCGGGTGACGTTGCCGCCGGTCTCCTCCAGCTTCTTGACGATGAGGTCCCGCTCCAGCTCCGCGGCCTTCATCCGCACGATGTCCTTGAGGCCCACCTCGCCCACGGGGACGTCCAGCGTGCCCAGCGAGGCGCCCACCGAAGCCCCTGCCTGGACGCCCGCTCCGCCGCGCACCGGCTCCGGCAGGTCCTTGGAGGTGATGAGGGGCCCGTCCGCGAAGAGCAGCACGCGCTCGATGAGGTTCTCCAACTCGCGGATGTTGCCCGGCCACGCGTAGGCCTGGAGCAGGGCCAGCGCGTCGTCGGCGATGCCTTCGATCTTCTTGTGGAGGCGCCGGTTGTACTTGTCCACGAAGTGCTGGGCGAGCATCGGGATGTCGCTGCGGCGCTCGCGCAACGCGGGCAGCACGATGGGCACCACGGCCAGCCGGTAGTACAGGTCCTTGCGGAAGCGGCCCGCCTCGATCTCCGCCTGGAGGTCGCGGTTGGTGGCGGCCACCAGCCGGACGTTCACGCGCGTCGTCTTGATGCCGCCCACGCGCTCGAACTCGCCTTCCTGGAGCGCGCGCAGGAGCTTCACCTGCATCTCGACGGGGATCTCGCCGATCTCGTCCAGGAAGAGGGTGCCCTCGTCGGCCAGCTCGAAGCGGCCGGGCTTGGACGTGACGGCGCCGGTGAAGGCGCCCTTCTCGTAGCCGAACAGCTCGCTCTCCAGGAGCGTGGCGGGGATGGCGGCGCAGTTGATCTTGATGAACGGCTTGTCGCGGCGGCTGGACGCGCCGTGCAGCGCGGTGGCGATGAGCTCCTTGCCCGTGCCGCTCTCGCCGGTGATGAGGACCGTGGAGGGCGTGTCCGCCACCTTGTCGATGATCTTGTAGACGTCCTGGATGGCGGGCGACTCGCCGATGATGGCGGAGCGGGCCTTGTGATCCGCCCGCACGGAGCGCTTGGCGCTCTCGTTCGTCTTGGCCGCCTTGGCCACGACGGAGGACAGCTCCGCCTGATCGAAGGGCTTGGTGATGTAGTCGAACGCGCCCGCCTTGATGGCTTCCACGGCGGAGTCCACGGTGCCGTGCGCGGTGATGATGATCACCGGCACGTCCGGGTTGGCGGTGCGCACGGCGGCGAGTACTTCCATGCCGCCCAGCTTGGGCATCACCAGGTCGGTGACGACGATGTCCGCGCCGTTCTTGTGGAACTCGGCCAGGCCCTGCTCGCCGTTCTCCGCCACGGTGACGTCGAACCCGTCGCGGCGCAGCAGGGCGGCCAGCACCTTGCGCAGGTTCGTTTCGTCATCGATGACCAGGACCTTCGCCATGGGACTCCGTGCGCAAAGCGACTAGCGGCCCGCCGGAGAGGCGGAGGGGAGGGCGCCTTCCAGCGTGCAGATGGCGTCCGGGTGCTTGATGCGCAGCAGCAGCGACTCCAGCACGCGGAAGGGGTGGTTCATCTTGCTGGCGCCCAGGTAGGCCGCGACCATGTCCATGGCCACCGCCAGGTCCATGTTCTCCCGGCCGGTGGACACCACCACGCCCGACTCGCCGCGCAGGCGGTTGGACTGGTAGACGCCGTCGGAGGCCAGCTGGCGGATGGTCTCGATCTCCAGCACGCCCGTCTTCTCGTAGATGCGGTGCAGCTGCGAGTACAGCCGGGGCGACAGCACCACGGCGTACGGCCCGAAGTGGCCGGCCTCGTTGAGCTTGCGCGTGGCCTCCACGATGGTCTGGAAGCCGCCGCCCGGCGCCGTCCAGTCCCCCAGCGTGGCCGTGAGGCGGCCGTTGGCCGTCATCAGGCCCTCGTAGCCCAGGCGCTGGTCGCCGTAGAAGATGAGCTCGTCTTCCTGCTGCGCGCACAGCGCGGCGGCGCCCGCGGCGGCGGACACGTCCAGCGGCATGTTGTGCGTGCGCGCCGCCTCGATGTCCCGCCAGTGGAGCAGGAAGTCCTTGTAGATGATCGGGATGGTCTTGAACTTGCGCACGTCGGTGAAGACCATCGCGGTCTCCTGCTCCCCGACGATGTCCACCGCGCCCGGGGACACGCCCTGGAACTCGTCGTAGGCCACGGTCTGCACGCCGGCGCCCAGCGGTCCGTAGATGTCCAGGATGCGGCGGCCCACCAGCGACCGGCGCGCCACCTGGATCACCGTCTCGTTGAGGCGCGCCCATTCCTCTTCGCGCAGCGGGTTCTCGGCATGTCCAAGAAAATCAGGCATCGGTGTCTCCGTCACGGGAGCGGCAGAGGAGGGGAGGGAAAAGAACGCTGCGAAGGCTTCAGCGGCCGCCACCGGAACCACCACCTCCGCCGCCGCGGCGCAGGGTGCCCACGGTCAGAGGGTGGCTGTTGGCGGAAGGCGGCGGCGCGGGCACGCCATAGATGAGGCGTTGGGGCGGCAGGGACGTGAGCGGCTCGGCGGCGATGCGGCCCACCGTGGGAGGGGCGTGCGACACCGCGGGCGAGGGTTCCTCGCCGGGCCCGGCCGGCTCGGAGGAGGCGCCCCCCATGGCGGACTGGAAGTGGCCGGGGACGAAGGGCTTGGCGAAGTGCGCGTCCTGCCCCTTGTCGAGCATCCGGAGCATGTGGGTGGCTTCGGACACGTGCTCCTTCTCCTCCGCCGCCAAGTGGAGGAAGAAGGCGCGGACCTCCGGGTTGGAGGAGTCCTCGGCGAAGGCCTCGTACTCGTTGATGGTCTCCAGCTCGCGTGCCAGCACGGCGCGGATGCGCGCGACGTCGGACCGCTCGGTGTCGGACTTTCCGGCCATTGGGCGGACCCTCGCAACCCGTGGGGGCACCGTCAAGTGAAACAGCGGTCGAAGGGTTTCCTGCTGCAAGGCGAAGAACGCCGGACGTAGAGTCCGCCCCTTCGTGACCGCCCCTGCCCCTGCCTCGCCGCCTTCGTCCGCCACCCCGGCCGCTCCCCCACCGGCCATGACCGAACGCGCGGGAGGCCGGGGCGCGATGCTGGTGGGCATTGGCATCCTGGCGTCGCGGCTGATGGGGCTGGTGCGCGAGCGCGTCTTCGCGCACTACCTGGGCAACGCGGAGGCCGCCGCCGTCTTCAAGGCCGCGCTGCGCATCCCCAACTTCCTCCAGAACCTCTTTGGCGAAGGCGTGCTGTCGGGCTCCTTCATCCCCGTCTACGCCCAGCTCTTGGGCAAGAAGGACGCGGAGGAGGCGGACCGGGTCGCGGGGGCGGTGTTCGGGCTCCTGGCCCTGGCCACCGGCGTGATGGTGGCGCTGGGCATGCTGGCCACGCCCCTGTTCGTGGACCTCATCGCGCCGGGCTTCCATGGCAACGAGCGGGACCTGGCCGTGCGGCTGGTGCGCGTCCTGTTCCCCGGCACGGGCTTCCTCGTGCTGAGCGCCTGGTGCCTGGGCATCCTCAACAGCCACCGGCGCTTCCTCCTGTCGTACCTGGCGCCGGTGGTGTGGAACCTGGTCATCATCGCCACGCTGCTGGCGGTGGGGGGCCGGTACGCGTCCGGGGGCCGCGCTGCCGAGGAGGCCCTGACGGAGTGGCTGGCCTACGGCGTGGTGCTGGGCAGCTTCCTCCAGTTCGCGGTGCAGGTGCCCACGGTGCTGCGCCTGCTGGGCCGCTTCCGCCCGGTGCTGTCGCTGGCGAGCACCTCCGTGCGCCAGGTGCTGAAGAACTTCGGGCCGGTGGTGCTGGGGCGGGGCGTGGTGCAGTTCAGTGCGTGGGTGGACACCGCCTTCGCGTCGCTCATCTCCAACCGCGCGCTGTCGTCGCTCCTCTACGCGCAGACCATCTACCTCATCCCGGTGAGCCTCTTCGGCATGGCGGTGTCCGCCGCGGAGCTGCCGGAGATGGCGCGCGCCACGGCGGAAGGGGATGCGGACGCGCACGCGAAGCTGCGAAGCCGCATCGACGCGGGCTCGCGGCGCATCGCCTTCTGGGTGGTGCCGTCCGCCGCCGCGCTGCTCTTCCTGGGCGACCTCGTGAGTGGCGCGCTCTTGCAGACGGGCCGCTTCGGCGCGGCGGACTCGCGCTACCTCTGGTACCTGCTGATGGGCGCGGCGGTGGGCCTGGTGGCCTCCACCGTGGGCCGGCTCTACGCCTCCGCCTTCTACGCGCTGAAGGATCCGAAGACGCCCCTGCGCTACGCCGTCGTGCGCGTGGCCCTGGGCACCGTGAAGGCCTGGTTCCTGGCGCTGTGGCTCCCGGAGCGCCTGGGCCTGCCTCGCGAGCTGGGCGCGGCCTTCCTCACCCTGTCCAGCGGCATCGTGGCCTGGGTGGAGACCACCCTCCTGCGCCGCAAGCTGAAGTCGAGGGTGGGGCCCGTGGGCCTGCCGCCAGGGCTGCTGCCCCGGCTGTGGGGCGCGGCGGCGGTGGGCGGGCTCGTGGCGCTGGCGGTCAAGCAGGGCCTCACCGCCCTCCTGGGCCCCATGCCCGGGGTGGCCGCGGAGTGGGGCGGCGCACTGCTGGTGCCGCCCCGGCTGCACCCGGTGCTGGGGCTGGCGGCGACGGCGGTGCCGTTCGGGGTCGTCTACTTCGCGGTCTCCGCCCTGCTCGGCGTGCCGGAGGCAGGCGCCGTCTTCCGCAAGGTGGGGCGGCGGCTGGGGCTGGCCCGCTAGACGCGGCGCGGCGCAAGGCAGGACGGCTGCTCTCCAGGCGGTGCTTGGGGGCGCAAACGGAATGCAGGACAGCCCCCTTTCCGTTGCGATAGGAGGCCGATTGTGAGGGGGATGGCCGTATGCGGCTTCCTCCGGGCATGGCGCGCGTGTAGAGTGCGCCGCCTTTTTCAAGAGGCCCTGACTTCACGAAAGTCCTGGGTCGAAATCGTCAACGGAAGGTCTCGGCAGTGAGCGACGAGAAGAGCGGCGGTAATTCGGGCGGTCCTGGCGGTTTCGGTCCCAAGAAGCCGAAGGCCACGTTTGGCGACGTGATGCTGGGCATCCCTTCCGGGGGCCAGGGCAACGAGCGCGGTGGCGGCGGCCGTGGCGGTGGTGGCCGTGACGAGCAGCGCGGCCCGGGCCGCGGTGAGCGTGGCCCGCGCGACGCGCAGGCGCAGCCGCGTCCCCAGGGAGATGCGCCCCGGGGCGGCGGCGAGCGCGGCGGTGGCCGTGGCGGCGGCGAGCGCCGGGGTGGCAGCGGCGGTGGCGGCGAGCGCCGTCCCTCCGGCCCCATGGTGGTCGTGAAGCGCGCCTCCGGCTCCATCGAGACGCGCGCCCTGGAGGGTGACAAGCCCGCCGAGGCGACCGCGACCGCGGAGCAGACCGGCGCCGACGCGCAGGCCTCTGCGGCTTCCTCGCCGGCTCCGGCGCCGCGTCCGGTGACGCCGACCCCCGTGCCCTCCAGCCCTCTGTACGAGGAGGTCCCGGAGACCGAGTCCTTCGCCGACATGTTCGAGGCGCAGGTCAAGGACGGTGGCGCTCCCGGCCGCCGCGGCGTGCGCGTGGGCGAGAAGGTCGCCGGCACCATCTTCCAACTGGGCGCGGACACCGCGTTCGTGTCGCTGGACGGCTCCGCGAAGTCGGAGGCGATGATCGAGCTGCGCGAGCTCAAGGACGACGAGGGCATCCTGCGCTTCGGCGTGGGCGACCGCCTGGAGGCGCACGTGGTGGAGATGGGTGCCCGGGGCATCCTGCTCAGCCGCGCGCTGGCCAAGGGCAACGCTTCCATGGCGATGCTCGCGGAGGCCCGCGCCTCCGGCATGCCGGTGGAGGGCCTGGTCCTCAGCGTCAACAAGGGCGGCGTGGAGGTGGCGATCGGTGAGACGCGCGCCTTCTGCCCCATCAGCCAGCTGGACATCCGCTTCGTGGAGAAGCCGGATCAGTTCATCGGCGAGAAGCTCCAGTTCCGGGTCACGGAAGTGCGCGACCGCAACGTGGTGCTGTCGCGCCGCTCGCTGCTGGAGGACGAGCAGCGCCGGCTGGCCACGGAGACCCGCAAGAACCTGGCCGTGGGCAAGACGGTCAAGGGCAAGGTCTCCGGCGTGCGCGACTTCGGCGTGTTCGTGGACCTGGGCGGCGTGGAGGGCATGATCCCCGTCTCCGAGCTGTCCTACACGCGCGTGGCGCACCCCAGCGACGTCGTGAAGCAGGGCGACGAGGTGGAGGTGGAGATCCTCCGCATGGAGGAGGGCCAGCCCAACTCCCCGGACAAGGCGAAGCAGAAGGAGCGCATCACCCTGTCGCTGCGTTCGCGCCAGGAGGATCCGTTCAAGAAGGCGCTGGAGGAGATCAAGGAGGGCGACCGCCTGCAGGGCAAGGTCGTCCGGCTCCAGCCCTTCGGCGCGTTCGTGGAGCTGCGCCCGGGCGTGGACGGCCTGGTGCACATCTCCGCGCTGAGCGACCGGCGCATCGCCCACCCGCGTGACGCGGTGAAGGAGGGCGAGGTCATCTGGGTGTCCGTCGAGAAGATCGACCCCAACGACAAGCGCATCGGCCTGCGCCGCATCTCCGAGGAGGAGGCGCAGCGTCCGCCCGAGGAGCGTCCCGCGCAGCAGGCCAAGGCCGAGTCGGCCCCGGCGCAGCCCGCGGCGCCCCGCCCGAAGGTCGGCGCGGTCGTCGTCGGCAAGGTGGATCGGCTGGAGCCCTACGGCGTGTTCCTCGCCTTCCCGGGCGGCAAGGGCCTCATCCCCGCCAGCGAGACGGGCACCGACCGCGGCACGGACATGCGCAAGCACTTCTCCATCGGGCAGGAGCTGAAGGTGGCGATCATCGACATCGACGCCTCCGGGAAGATCCGTCTGTCCATTCCCGCGGCCATCCGCGCCGAAGAGCGCGCCGAGGTGGAGGCGTGGCAGAAGACGCAGCAGCCGCAGGGCGCTGGCAAGAAGGGCTTCGGCACCTTCGCGGACCTGCTCAGCAAGTTGGGTAAGTAGTTGTTGACGCTGACGAGGGGCTGACGTACTTAGCCTCTCGTTCTCGCCGCGGGGTGGAGCAGCCTGGTAGCTCGTCGGGCTCATAACCCGAAGGTCGCAGGTTCAAATCCTGCCCCCGCAACTTTCAGAGACCCCGGCTTCCAAGCGATTGGAAGCCGGGGTTTTTGTTTTTCAATTCATGGCACGCGCCACTTGGGACGGCGGATCGCCCCAGGGGCTTCCTCTCCAGCGAGCAAGCCAGGGCGCGCCTGATGCCGGACGCGAGGTGGCGCAGCGTCATGGAGCTGACGCCGCCATCGGCCATGGGGGCCACCGCGAGTGACTTCGACGGATACCGCTCCGTCGAGCGCCCCGTGGTGCGCGTGCTCTCGCGGCGGAACTGGTGCTTCATCCTTCGTCTTGATCAGACCGTGTTGCACGAAGGTCCGCTCCAGTGGGCGGAGCGGCTGTCCGGGAAGCCCTCCGGCTGCTCGGAACTTCGGCGCGATGGGGTCCATGGCGCGAACGCGCCGCCTCAAGGGGGAGGTCGCTCGAAATGGCCAGCAAGGACCGGTTCGCCGGAAAGGTCGTGTGGGTCACGGGCGCGTCGTCGGGCATCGGCGAGGCGCTCGCGCTGGCCTTCGCTCAGGCTGGCGCGCGGCTGGTCCTCTCCGCGCGGCGTGAAGCCGAGCTGCGGCGGGTCGCGGCGCGGTGTGGAGCGGCGGAGGTCTTCATCGTGCCGCTCGACCTCTCGGTGTCCGACGACTTCCCCCGCCTCGTCGAGCACGTGCTGGAGCGCTTCGGGCGAATCGACATCGTGGTTCACAACGGCGGAATCAGTCAGCGCTCGCTCGTGGAGGACACGGCGATGGACGTGCATCGACGCATCATGGAAGTGGACTACTTCGGCACGGTCGCGCTGACGCGAGCGGTCCTGCCCACCCTGCTGAGCCAGCGAAGTGGGCACTTCGTCGTCATCACCAGCGTGATGGCGAAGGTCGGCACTCCGCTCAGGTCCTCCTACGCGGGCGCGAAGCACGCACTGCACGGATTCTTCGATTGTCTTCGGGCCGAGACCGCCGCGGACGGTGTGTCGGTGTCCCTGATCATGCCGGGCTACGTCGCGACCAACGTCAGCCGCAACGCGCTGACGGCGGAGGGGGAGCCCACGGGGAAGGACGAAGCCACGACGGCGAACGGCGCGACCCCCGCCGAGACGGCGGCCCAGATTCTCTCCGCGGTCGCGCGCAAGCGCTCGGAGGTCTACGTCGGACGGTGGGGCAAGGATCGCCTCGCGCTCACCCTGAAGCGGTTCCTCCCGGCCCTCCTGGAGCGGATGGTTCAACGCTCCTCGCGCTGAGCCACACGCTTGCTCGGGTGAAAGCCCAGGCGGACTGGCGCGGTTGACGGCGAACCTACGGATGGGTAGGTTACGGTTCGGTAGGTTTGACATGGGGGTGCTCGCCATGAACCGTCAGTCGCCGGGAACACGGAAGAACGCGGATGCCTTGCGTGGGGCCAGTCGCCTCGCGGTGCAGGCCACCCAGGGGGTGATGGGGCTGGTCGAGGAGATGCACTGCACCATCGCGAGCGGGCCGTCCGTGCTGGGCAGGCCCTTGGAGCGCCCGGCGCGGCTCTTCACGGGGTGGCTCTACGGAACGCTCCAGGGGGTCACCCGGCAGGTCGGGATGGGGCTCGACGCCGTGCTGGAGCAGCTCACGCCCTGGCTGGGGGACAGTGCTCCGGGGCCCCAGCGGGAGGCCGTGGTCTCCGCGCTGAATGGCGTGCTGGGGGATGCGCTGGAGGAGGGGGGCAACCCGCTCGCGATTCCGATGTCATTCCGGAGCTCCGGGCGGGCGCTGGGGCTTTCGCCAGACGCTCTGCGTGAAGCCCTGCCTGGAGCTGGCGGCCAGCTGCTCGTGCTGGTCCACGGCTCCTCGATGAATGATCTGCAATGGAGCCGGTCGGGGCACGACCACGGCGCGGCGTTGGCGCGCGACCTCGGGTTCACGCCCGTCTATCTCCACTACAACAGCGGCCTGCACATCTCCCGCAATGGCCAAGCGTTCTCGGAGTTGCTGGAGCAGTTGGTGGCCTCCTGGCCCGTGCCGCTCGAATCGCTGACGCTCGTGGGCCACAGCATGGGCGGGCTGGTGGCCCGGAGCGCATGCCTCGCCGCGGAGGCGGAAGGGCGTGGCTGGCGCCCCTGGTTGCGCAAGCTCGTCTGCCTCGGTACGCCGCACCAGGGCTCACCGCTGGAGCGGGGCGGGAGCTGGGTGGATGTGCTGCTCGAGGTCAGCCCCTACAGCGCGCCCTTCGCGCGCCTCGGCCGGATTCGAGGCGCCGGGGTCACGGACCTGCGCTTCGGCAACGTGCTCGATGAGCACTGGGCGGGGCGGGAGCGCTTCGGCTGGGCTGGGGATGCGCGCCGCCAACTCGCGCTGCCAGAGGGGGTGGAGTGCTACGCGGTCGCCGCGACCACCGCTCGGACGCTGGCGGAGCGGCTTCCCGGGGACGGGCTGGTCCCGGTGGACAGCGCGCTCGGGCGGCACGCCCAACCAGAGCTGACGCTGCGGTTTCCTGACGCGAACCAGCGCATCGTCCTCGGCGCGAACCACCTTGATCTGCTCAATCACCCGGAGGTCTACGCCGCGCTTCGCACGTGGCTCACCCCCTGAGCCGGGCCGCGCGCTTAGAGCGGCTGCACGTGATCCGCGATGCGGCCCGTGGCGATCAGCCCGCGCAGCTCGTCGGACATGCGCTCGCCCTCGGCCAGCACCTGCTTCCATGCGCGGATGCGGTCCGCGTCCTTCATCTTCGTGAAGTCGGCTCGGTCAGGGATGCGCCTTCCGGGCAGCCGCTCCAGGTGCGCGGGCGACGGGGTGATGATCAGCGCGCGCCGGAAGTTGAGCGGCCCCGCGCGGCGCCACTTGAGCGACTTGTCGAACCAGCCGGGCACGACGTACGGATAGAAGTGCGGATAGAGGACCAGCCCGTCCCCCGCGCCGTAGTCGACATCCAGGTGGTAGTCGACGACGCCTCCGTCCCGGTACGTGCCCGGCGGCGCTCCCGGGATGTCGTGGACGCCCGCGATGACGAGCGGGATGGAACCCGACGCGAGCAGGGCGGGGCGCAGGTTGTCGCGGGTGAGCGCGCGGTGCGCGGACGGCAGGTCCTTCAATCCCGCGAAGGGGCTGGTGTCCCCAGCGGTGTGGAAGATCACACGCTCCATCTGGAGCCCCAGGGTCTTGCGGCTCACCGCGTTCGCCAGCGCGCCGAGCACGAAGCCCGCGAGCTGCACTCCGGAGCGCTCCACCGCGAGCAGGCCCTTGCACCGGGTCGTCACCACGTGCAGGCGTGCCCACGGGTGCATCAGGATCTCCTCCGCGCCGTCCGGACCCAACAGGGACTCCAGCACGGTGGCGCTCACCTCGCTGACGAGCGGGGGCGGCGGCTTCGGTGGATAGCGCTGCTCCAGGTACGCCTCCGCGAACCGCTTCATCGCGGCCACAGGATCCTTCTGCGCCAGACACGCCAACCGCCAGCTCCCGATGGAGCTGCCGATGAGATGCAGGGGCCGCGCTCGGGGCTGCTGGAGGAGTTCGCCGAACAGCACGCGGTCGATTCCCTCCAGCCCCAGCCACTTCGGGCCGCCGGACGCGCCTGGAAGAATGTCCACGTCCTCCGCGCGCAGACCGCGCTCCCGGAGGATGCGCAGGGCGTCGGGACCCGCAAGCAGCGTCAGGCTCTGGCTCATCGCGGGCGCGGACCCTAGCAGGCCCGGGGCGGGGACCGTCCGCGAAGAACGCCTCGCGAAGGTCCCGGAGTCCGCTGTCGCTCAGCGCGGGTCGTCCTTGGGTTCTGAATCCAGCGGATGGAGCGTGACCACCTGATGGCCGTCCTCCTCCGGCTCACTGCGCGCCTCCTCCAACTCCTCCGGTGTCTGGGGCGCGCGTTCGGAAAACGCGTCGTTCTCGAGGTGACGCTGGCGTTGCTCGCTCGTCTCGCCGTACCCCTCTAGCTTCTTTCCCGTCATGGTCGTGCTCCCTCGCGGAAGGTGGACCTCAAGGGTTGATACGACGCGCGGTGGGCGCAAGCGGAGGCCTGCCCGGGCGACTGGGCGCTGTGGGAGCGGGGCTGCGGCAGAGACTCACTCCTCCAGCGTCCCCACGGAGGGCGCCACGCCGTCGCGCTCGCGCTGGGACTCCAGATAGGCGGAGAAGCCCGCCTTGGATTGGATGCGGAAGGCGGGGAGGCGGGCGAGCACGTCCTCCCGGAAGGCGTACTGCTCGCAGACCAGGCTCGCGCGCAGCGCGCCTTCCGGGCCGCCGGTGAACGGCTGCACCTCGTGCTGGAGGTCTCCCTGGAAGTGGACCAGCAGGCCCGGCCGGGGGCGCACCTCGCCCCGGAGTTGGTTGTCGCGGAGCAGCCGCAACGCCCCTCCCCGCGCGCCCTGGGGAACACGCAGGTAGAGCACGCTCACGTGCTCCGGCGTCGCGTCCGGAACGCCGCTCGGCTCCTGCAACGTCGCGTCGATGTGGCGGCCCACGGGCGTGCCCGCGTCCAGCAGCAGCAGGTTCAGGTAGAACGCGTTGGGACGGGGCCGTGGGGCGCGACCTCCGAACCAGCGCCGCGTCCATGGCTGGAGTCCCTTCGCGCTGTCGCCATCCAGGGTGCGGCGCAGGAACGCGGTCAGGAACGGGAAGCGCGCCTCCAGCGTCGCTCGGCCCTCCGCGGTGAAGATGAACGCGAAGCCCCGGCTCGCCCGGAACGTCCCCATCAGCGGACTGCGCGCGACGAAGCGGGAGCCGAGCAGGGCATCTCCCAAGGCCGCCAACTCGGCGCGGGGCAGGGCGTCGCGGTGGGTGACGTACTCGGGCACGGGCGCCACGCTAGCGCCTTCCCAGCGCGGTGGAGAGCGGCCACGCCTCCTGCCCGGGTGGGCCTCGCGCCTCCCCGCGGCCCGCTTCACGCCCGCCGGGGTGGCAATCCGGGGCCATTCCGCCCGCAAGGACGGCTGCCGGCCGGAAAAGCCCCAGGTGGCATTTTCGGATGGCGCTGCAGTCGCTTAGAATCCGTTGCGACTCCCACCTCTTCTTGATTCCCGAGGCATGACGACCTTCCTCGACGCCCTGGTGGCGTTCCCCACCGCGATCTTCACCATCCTCCTCGGGGTGACGCTGGCCTATTGGCTGTGCGTGATCATCGGCGCGGTGGGCATCGACCTCCTGGATGGCGACCTGGACCTGGAGGGCGGCGCCAAGGCGGTGAGCGGCGCGTTCGAGGGTGGCGCCAAGGCGACCTCGGGGATGCTGGAGGGCGGCGCGAAGGCCGTCTCCGGCCACGGGCACTCGCACCTGCATGACGCGGAGGCCGCCACGGGCCTGCTCGCGGCGCTGGGCTTTGGCGGCATCCCCGTCACCGTGTCGGTGAGCCTGGTGGTATTCCTGTCCTGGTCGCTGTCGCTGGTGAGCGGACAGCCCACGCACGCGGCGCTCTCCATGCTGCCCTCGTGGCTCGTCAGCACGGGCCTGGGCCTCGTCTGCGCGGCGGTGGGCCTGGTGGTGGGCGGGCTCGCGGTGCGCCCGCTGCGCCCCATCTTCATCGCCAAGCGCGCCCCGGGCCGCGACGCGCTGATGGGCCGCGTGTGCATCATCTCCAGCGGCAGCGTGACGGCGAAGGACGGTCACGCGACGTTCGACGACGGCGCCGCGGGCCTCATCCTCAACGTCTTCTGTGACAAGCCCAACCAGCTCAAGCGCGGCCAGCCGGCGTTGATCCTCGGCTACGACGCGGAGCGCGGCGTGTACGAGGTGGAGCCGGTGGACTGGCTCCTGCCCCAGGAACTGGAGCAGCTGCGCGATCCGCTCAAGGCAGCGGCCATCGCGCGCGCCCGCGCCCAGCGATGAACATTGGCGTCCTCCGGCTCCTCCGGACGGGCGCGACAATCGGCACCGGGTGGCTTTCGCGGGGGACCCCGAGTGCTTGGAACAAGGCCCGCCCAACGGACTTCACAGGATAGGCCATGGATCCCATCAGCCTTGCAGCAATCATTGGCGGCGGCATCATCATCCTTTTCGGCATCTTCGTCAGCGTGGCCAAGTTCTACCGCCAGGTGGATCAGGGCAAGGTGCTCATCGTCAACACCATGAAGACCGAGCCGACGGTGACCTTCACCGGCGCCGTGGTGCTGCCCATCGTCCACCGCGCGGAGGTGATGGACATCTCCCTGAAGACGGTGGAGATCGACCGCCGCGGCAAGGAAGGCCTCATCTGCCAGGACAACATCCGCGCGGACATCAAGGTCACCTTCTTCGTGCGCGTGAACAAGACGCGCGAGGACGTGCTCAAGGTGGCCCAGTCCATCGGCTGCGCGCGCGCGTCGGATCACCAGACGCTGGAGAACCTCTTCGAGGCCAAGTTCTCCGAGGCCCTCAAGACGGTGGGCAAGAGCTTCGACTTCGAGCAGCTCTACACCAAGCGCGATGAGATCAAGGACAAGGTGGTGGAGACCATCGGCCGCGACCTCAACGGCTACATGCTGGAGGACTGCGCCATCGACTTCCTGGAGCAGACCCCGGTGGACATGCTCGACAAGGACAACATCCTGGACGCCCAGGGCATCCGGAAGATCACCCAGCTCACCACCGAGCAGAACGTCTTCACCAACGAGCTGCGCCAGTCCGAGCGCATGGCCGTGACCAAGCGCAACGTCGAAGCCGACGAGGCCATCTTCGCCCTGGAGCGTCAGCGCGAGGAGGCGTCCGCCAAGCAGCGCCGGGAGATCGACAGCATCCAGGCGCGTGAGACGGCCGAGGCCGACCGCGTGAAGAGCGAGGAGTTCGCCAAGGCGCAGCTGGCGCGCATCAAGGCGGAGGAAGAGATCGCCATCAACGAGGAGAACAAGCAGCGCCAGGTGCAGGTGGCCCAGAAGAACCGCGAGCGCGTGGTGGGCGTGGAGTCCGAGCGCGTGGAGAAGGACCGCGCCCTGGAGGCCATCAACCGCGAGCGTGAGACGGAGCTGCAGCGCATCGCGAAGGAGAAGGCGCTGGAGTCGGAGAAGAAGGCCATCGCGGACGTGGTGCGCGCCCGCATCGCGGTGGAGAAGACCGTCGCCCAGGAAGAGGAGAACATCAAGGACCTGCGCGTGACGTCGGAGGCCAAGCGCACCAAGGAGGCGGTCATCATCAACGCCCAGGCGCACGCGGAAGAGGCCTCCGTGAAGGACATCCAGGCCGCGGACGCGAGCGCGAAGATCGCCGTGTTCCTCGCCAAGGAGAAGCTGACCCTGGCGGAGGCCGACCTGGAGGCCGCGGACAAGCAGGCCAAGGCGAAGATGCGGCTGGCCGAAGGCGTCCAGGCCGAGTCCGCCGCCGCGGGCCTGGCCAGCGTGCGCGTGCGTGAGGCGGACGCGGTCGCCACGGAGAAGCTGGGCATGGCGCAGGTGCGCGTGAAGGAGGCCGAGGCCTCCGTCATCCAGAAGCAGGGGCAGGCCCAGGCCGCCGCGGTGCGCGAGAAGCTGCTCGCCGAGGCCGCGGGCTCGGAGGAGAAGGGCCTGGCGAACGCCCGCGTGCAGGAAGCGGAAGCCGGCGCCATCCACAAGCGCGGCGAGGCGGAGGCGTTCGCCACGCGCGAGAAGCTGCTCGCCGAGGCCGCCGCCATCCAGGAGAAGCTGATGGCCGAGGCCCGGGGCCTGTCGGAGAAGGCCACCGCGATGAAGGCCCTGGACGGCGTGGGCCGCGAGCACGAGGAGTACCGCCTGCGCCTGCAGAAGGAGCGCGACGTGGAGCTGGCCGCCATCAACGTGCGCAAGGACATCGCGCAGGCCCAGGCCACCGTGCTGGCCCAGGCGTTCGGCAACGCGAAGTTCCAGATCGTCGGCGGCGACGGCAAGTTCTTCGAGAACTTCGTCAAGGCCGTGACCTTCGGCAGCTCGGTGGACGGCGCGCTGGACCACGGCGATGCGCTGAAGAAGGCGCTCGGCGGCTACCTCAACGGTGAGAAGGACCTGCCGGCGGACCTGAAGGAGATCCTCTCCAAGCCGGGCCTCACCAACGACGCGCAGAACCTGGCCGTCGCCGCGCTGCTCAACCGCATGTCCGTGAGCCCCACCGAGTCCACCGCCGCCGGGCTCAAGGCGCTGGTGCAGTCAGAGGCCGCGGCCCTCGCGCCGAAGCAGCAGGGCTGAGTCTCCGGCGCACCGCGAACCGCATTCCTTTCTTCGGTGAACATCCATGGCAACTGACAGCGGCAAGACCCCGGGCACCCAGGTGCCCGGGGGCGAGGCGACGCTGGAGGGCGGCAGCTACGAGGTCATCCGTGCGCGCCTCCTCTCCCAGGCGGACGCGCTGGCGACCCGGGCGAACGACCTCAACGGGCGGCGCAAGGCGCTGTTCGGCGGCACGGAGCTCACCGTCATCGGAAACGAGCGGGTGCGCACGGAGAACAACTGCGTCCCCCGCGACATCGTCAGCGTCGGGAAGTACCTCCTCTTCGGCTACAACGTCTTCATCGGCCTGAAGAAGGAGACGGTCGTCTCGGACGTCTTCTCGCTGCACCGCTTCGAGAAGACGGCCGAGGGCTTCGACCTGTCCGCCGTGCCCGCCACGGAGGCCGGCGGCTTCCTGGCGGACCCCCGGTTCGTGAAGGACTTCGGGGAGCTGTACAAGTACTACAAGGACGCGAAGCTCCTGCAGCTGCGGCGGCGGGACTCGCGCCTCCTGGCGGTGTTCCAGACGGGCCAGTCCGCGCGCGACCTCAAGGTCTTCCGCTTCAACGTGGACGTGGAGGGCCGCGCCACCTACGTGGACAACCAGGGGGAGCGCGACCACGTCTATCCGCCGTCGCATGACTTCGAGTGGACGGTGGCCACGCGCGAGCAGTACGTGCTGGGCCAGCACCCGCACGTCAACGTGTTGGATCAGGTCTTCGTGGAGACGGTGAAGGGCGACCTCACCGTCAAGGTGGAGAACAACACCGCCACCGGCCTGGGCATCTACAGCGAGCCGGTGGACGACCCGGACCAGTCGCTGGACGACGCGGAGTTCGCCTGGACGCAGGTGGGCGGACTCATCCTGCTGCGCATCCTCCCGTTCCGGGAGAAGGCGCACCGCTACCTCGTCTTCAACTCGCGCACCCAGCACGTGGTGCGCATCGACGCCATCGGCCAGTCCTGCGTCCGGCTGCCGGAGGACCAGGGCATCGTCTTCCCGGGCGGCTACTACCTCCAGACGGGCGACTTCAAGGTCTTCGACGGCGCGTCGGAGGGGATGGAGTTCCACCAGGCGGTGCGCTCGCCCAACGGGGAGGACGTGCTCTACGTCTTCCACCGCCGGGACGAGGGCGCGTACGTGCTCTTCCCGTACAACCTGGTGCGCAAGGAGGTTCAGACGCCGCTGCTGGCGCACGGCATGAGCCTCTTCGCGGACGGCGGGCTGGTGGTGTTCCGCGCCACGTCGCAGGAGCCCACGCGCGTGCACCCCATGCAGGTGTGGCAGACGCCGTTCGTCTCAGACGAGCACGCGGCGCAGCTGCCGCCCGCGCCGGGCTACCTGGGCAAGGTGGGCAACGCGGAGCTGGTGCGCGGCATCAGCGACGCGCTGACGCTGCCTCGCGTGGCGAAGACGGACAAGCCCACGCGCCGCACCTACGAGGACCTGGTCTCCGCGGCCACGCGGGCGCTGGACGCGTACTACTGGCTGGGCCACGCGGAGGTGTCGCTCCAGGAGCCCATCGAGCTGCTGCGCCGCACCTCCGAGCTCATCATCGATGAGTTCGAGAAGGTCCTCGCGATGCGCAAGCGCGCGGAAGAGTCCTTCGCGCAGGCCGCGCAGGCGCAGGAGACGCTGCTGCTCAACGCGCAGCCGGAGGGGCTCACCGACGCGGAGGGCTTCATGCGCGCGCTGGCGGACCTGCGCCGGCACCGCGGGCACCTCATCACGTTGAAGGACGTGCGCTACATGGACCTGGGGCGCGTGGACGCCCTGGAGCAGGCGGTGGTGGCCGCGTCCGACGCCGTGAGCACGGCGTGCGTGGACTTCCTCCAGAAGGGCGAGGCGCTTCAGCCGCTGGCCACGCGGCTGGACGGCCTGATGGAGCGCCTGGAGCCGCTGGCGACGACGGTGGAGCTGGCGCCCCTGGCGGAGGACGTGGAGCGCACCGGCCAGGGCCTGGAGGTGCTGGGCGAGGTGGTGGGCGGCCTCCAGGTGGGCGACCCGCTGGCTCGGGCGCGCATCCTGGAAGGCATCTCCGAGCTCTTCAGCCGCCTGAACCGCGTGCGCGCGGGGCTCCAGGCGAAGCGCAAGGAGCTCTCCGGCCGGGAGAAGCGCGCGGAGTTCGGCGCGCAGTTCAAGCTGCTGGGGCAGAGCATCGAGAACGCGCTGTCGCAGGCGGACTCCCCGGAGAAGTGCGACGAGGCGCTCTCCAAGCTCACCGTGCTGCTGGAGGAGCTGGAGGGCCGCTTCGGCGAGTTCGACGAGTTCCTGGGGCAGATCACCCAGAAGCGCGAGGAGCTGCTGGAGGCCTTCGGCGCGCGCAAGCAGTCGTTGGTGGACGAGCGCCAGCGCCGGGCCTCGGGCCTCTTCGGCGCGGCGGAGCGCATCCTCCAGGGCGTGCAGCGGCGGGCGAAGTCGTTCAAGGCGGACGACGAGCTCAACGCCTACTTCGCGTCCGACGCGATGATCCTCAAGCTGCGGCAGCTGGCGGAGCAGCTGCTGGCGCTCCAGGACAGCGTTCGCGCGGACGAAGTGCTGTCGCGGGTGAAGTCCGCGAAGCAGGACGCCCTGCGGGCCCTGCGCGACAGGCAGGACCTGTTCGAGGGGGGCGAGGGGCTGATCAAGCTGGGGCCCTACCGCTTCCACGTCAACACCCAGCCGCTGGAGCTGACGCTGGTGCCGCGCGACGGCGCGCTGTTCCTCCAGCTCACCGGCTCCGACTACACGCAGCGGCTGGAGGACCCGGAGCTGCTCAAGTACCGGGACCTCTGGGAGCAACACCTGGCCTCCGAGACGCGCGACGTCTACCGCGCGGAGTACCTGGCCGCCGGGCTGTTGATGGACGCCGAGGAGGGCAAGGGCGGCCTGTCGCTCACGGCGCTCTACGAGGCCGGGGCGCAGGGACAGCTGCTGGAGCGCGTGCGCGCGTACGCGGCGGACCGCTTCGACGAGGGCTACGAGCGCGGCGTGCACGACGCGGACGCGGCGGCGCTCCTGGAGAAGCTGCTCGCGCTGCATCAGGGCGCGGGCCTGCTGCGCTTCGCCCCGGTGCCGCGCGCCTGGGCCGCGCTCTACTGGGCGTTCGACTCCGACGACGTGCTCCGGGGCGTGTTCCACCGGCGCGCGCGCAGCCTCGCGAGGCTGCGGCAGGCGTTCGACATCGGCTCGGACCTGGTGGCGCTGGGGGATGAGCTGGGCGAGCGCGTGCTCGCGTTCCTCCAGGGCCACGGCCTCCAGGCGTCGCCCGCGGAGGGCCGGCAGGCGGGCCGCTACCTCGTGGAGGAGCTGGCGGTGGACCGCCCGCGCTTCACCACCAGCCGCGAGGCCCTGGCGCTGAAGGACGCCTTCCTCGCGCACCTGGAGCGGCACGGCTCACGCGGCGCGTTCGACGACGACCTGCGGGGGCTGGAGAAGAACCTGCCGGAGCGCCTGCGCATCGCCCGGGCGTGGGTGGAGGCGTTCCTGGCCCGCCGCGAGGGCGGACCGGGGGAGGCGGCCCACGTCGCGCTGGAGACGGCGGTGGTGCTCCTCACGGAGCGCAAGCTGGACCGGGAGGCGGCGGGGGCCCTGACCTCCATGGAGGCCACCGGCCTGCTGGGCAGCCACCCGCGCGTCCAGGACCGGAAGCTGTCGCTGCGGCTGGATGAGTTCCTCGCGCGGCTGGGCGAGTTCCGCCAGGTGCGCGTGCCCGCGTACGCGGCCTACCGCGCGTACCTGCGCGACCTGCTGGACAAGGAGCGGCGCAAGCTGCGGCTGGAGGAGTTGACGCCCAAGGTGCTCACGAGCTTCGTGCGCAACCGCCTCATCGACGAGGTGTACCTGCCGCTCATCGGCGCGAACCTGGCCAAGCAGCTGGGCGCGGCGGGCGAGGGCAAGCGCACGGACCGCATGGGCATGCTGCTGCTCATGTCTCCGCCGGGCTACGGCAAGACGACCCTGATGGAGTACGTGGCCAGCCGCCTGGGCCTCACCTTCGTGAAGGTGAACGGGCCCGCGCTGGGCCACGCCGTGAAGTCGCTGGACCCGTCGGAGGCGCCCAACGCCACCGCGCGGCAGGAGGTGGAGCGCATCAACCTGTCCTTCGAGATGGGCAACAACGTGATGCTCTATCTCGACGACATCCAGCACACGGACCCGGAGCTGCTCCAGAAGTTCATCTCCCTGTGCGACGGCCAGCGCCGCGTGGAGGGCGTCTGGAATGGCCAGACGCGCACGTATGATCTGCGCGGCAAGAAGTTCTGCGTGGTGATGGCCGGCAATCCCTACACGGAGACGGGCGAGCGCTTCCGCATCCCGGACATGCTCGCCAACCGCGCGGACACGTACAACCTGGGCGACATCCTGGACGGCAAGGAGGAGCTGTTCGCGCTCAGCTACCTGGAGAACTCGCTCACCTCCAACCCGGTGCTGGCGCCGCTGGCCACGCGCGACCCGCAGGACGTGCACCGCCTCATCCGGATGGCGAAGGGCGAAGAGGTGCCGGCGGGCGAGCTGAAGCACGGCTACGCGGCGGCGGAGCTGCAGGAGATCGTCGCCGTCTTCCAGCGCCTGTTCCGCGTGCAGCAGGTGCTGCTCAAGGTGAACCTCCAGTACATCGCGTCCGCCGCGCAGGACGAGCGCTTCCGCAGCGAGCCCGCCTTCAAGTTGCAGGGCAGCTACCGCAACATGAACAAGATGGCGGAGAAGGTCGTCTCCGCGATGACGGACGACGAGCTCGAGCGCCGCATCGACGACCACTACCAGGGCGAATCCCAGACGCTCACCACCGCCGCGGAGCAGAACCTGCTCAAGCTGGCGGAGATGCGCGGGCGCCTGACCCCGGAGAAGGCGAAGCGCTGGGAGGAGATCAAGCAGGGCTTCGCCCGCGTGAAGCGCATGGGGGGCAAGGAGGACGACCCCGTGGCCCGCGTCACCGGCCAGCTGGGCGCCATCGAGGAGCAGCTCGGCTCCGTGCGCGACGCGGTGGTGCAGGCCGCCGCCCAGGTGGGAGCCTCCAGCGAGGAGCCGCCGGTGGCCCCGCACCTGGAGGCGCTGCGCGAGGCGGTGCTGGAGGTCGCCCGCGTGGGCCGCGCGGCCGCCTCGAAGCCGCCTCCGCTGCCGGTGTCCATCCCCGCCGCGCCGCCCCCGGCCCCGGACCTGGCCCCGTACCTCAAGCACCTGGCCCAGCTGCTCAAGGCCCTCACGGAGCGGGTGGCCGCGCAGGCCGAGGCCCCCACGCTGGTCAACGCCCCCATGCCCGCGCCCGACCTCGGGCCGTACATGGCGCAGCTCTCCAAGGCCCTCACGGCCCTGGCGGACCGGCCCGTGTCGGTGGCCCTGCCGTCACCCGCGGAGTCGCTCCAGCGCGCGGCGAGCGGTCCGTCTCCGGCGGAGCTCAGCCGGCAGATCGAGCTGGTGGAGGGCGCGCTGCTCCCCTTGGAGCGCGCTGCCCGCCGCAACGTCCAGGGCGAAGGGGAGGGCATCAAGGCCCTCCAGGTCTGGCAGGGCGTGACCGAGGCGCTGGAGCTGCTGCGCGGCATGCTGCGGCGCTAGCAGGGTCAGGGGATTCCGAGGGTGGCCGCGCACCCATCGATGCAGGATGCAACGGTTTGGGAGAAGGGTTTTCACGTCTGGCATTTGCCTTTATAGGGGCGGCGCGGTCCAACCCCTGGAGGGCAATGCCATGCATCTCATCAAGTCCGTTGTTTCCCTTGTCGCGGTGGTCGCGGTCACGGCGTGTGGTGGAGTGGAGCAGCAGGGAGGGCTCGGCACGCAGGAGGCGGCGTTGGTGTCGGGGACGTCTCAGGGCTGCCTGTTCAAGGTGTCCTCCGCGGCGAGGCCCGGACCGGTCCCTCCCATCTTCGACGTGACGGTCACCCGCTACGCGAGCAGCACCTGCGCCTGGGGGGCGGGCAGCGTGCTGGTGGGGACCCCCAGTGCCCGGCAGCCCACCGTCTCCCTGGCGGCGAATGAGCTGGGAGTGGCGGTGGCGTACACCTATGGGAAGTACGCTGGCTCCGTGTCTCTCAAGCACCTGTCGCCGGACACGTTGACCGTCGTCCGGACCGAGGGCCTGGGCCCCACCAGCCCCCTGGGCTCCATCGGCTCTGCGGACCTGGTCATTGAGTCGGACGGGACGACGCTGACCGTCTCTGGAACCAAGAACTGGCCCATCATCGGGGAGACGGGCTCTGGCGATAACTACGTCGCCACCTACCCGGACTTCTTCACCAGCACCACGGCCCCGTCCATCGTCGCGTTCTAGCGTCGCGACGGTCCGGCCGCCGTGGGGTGGCTTCGTATTCCCTCCGGCAGCCAGGCTCCGATGTTGTGTGTGATTTCTTTCGACGTCTGGCGTTTGCCTTTATGGAGTGCGGCGCGGTTCCCCCAACCCCGGAGTCAATGTCATGCATGTCTTCAAGTCCGTTGTTTCCCTTTGCGCGGTTGTCGGTCTCACGGCGTGCGGCGGCATGGAGGAGCAGGAGGGTGGCCTCGCCACGCAGGAGTCGGCGCTGGCGACCTCCCAGGGCTGCACCTTCTCCGTGTCGTCCTCGGCGCGGCCTGGAACCACGCCCCCCATCTACGATGTGAAGGTCACGCGCGCCGCGAGCGACACCTGCGCCTGGGGCGCCGACGGCGTCGTGGTCGGCTCCTCCACGGCGACCGTCCCCACGCTCTCCCTGGTGGCCAACGACCTGGGCGTGGCCGTGAGCTACACGTCGAAGTCGAGCGTCAGCGGCAGCGCGCCCCAGACCCTGGGTCTCGTGCACCTGGCTCCGGACACGCTGGACACCGTGCGCAGCGCGGGCCTGGCGGTCTACCTGGGCCGGGGCTCCATCTACTCGGGCAGCCTGTCCATCGCGTCGGACGGGACCACGCTGAGCGTCTCCGGCACCAAGAACGGCACCATCTACGGGCAGACGGGCACCGGTAACACCTACGTGGCCACCTACCCGGACTTCTTCACCAGCACCACGGCCCCGTCCATCATGACGTTCTAGCGCCGCGACGGACGGGGCGGGTGGGGCGCGCCTACTTCTGGGGCGCGAACTGCTCCGCCCCGTCCACCGTCTTGTTGTCCAGCACCTTCTCCAGGGAGTCGGTGAGCTGCTGGCCGTCGCTGGCGGTGACGCGCAGCTGGAAGCGGCCCTCGCCCACGCCGTCCGTGGTGACGAAGTAGTTGTAGCTCTCGCGCTTCAGCGCCCTCCAGTCGCCCTCGCGCTTCCACTCCAGCTTCTGGATGGGCAGCCGGTGGTTGCGCACCTGGATGGCCGTCCAATAGGGATTGCTGCCGTCCTTGAAGTGGTACTGCACCGGACCGGACACGTCGCAGGACACCGGCGTCCAGGTGATGTCCACCCGGCCGTCCTTCACCTCCGCCACCTTCGCGAAGGCCTCGCGGGACAGGTCCAGGTGGCCCCGGTCGCAGTCCGGGCACTGGTCCACGATGCGCACGCGCACGCTGCCCTTGGGCCCGACGATGTCCACGCACTCGCCGCAGACGGCGCTGTTGTCGTACTGCTCCCGGTTCATCGCGGCCACCATCAGGTCGCCGCCCGGTTCGAAGCCGCAGTTGCCGCCCCCAGTGGCGCCGTAATAGGTCGCAATCCCTTTCTGCTCGGAGCCCAGCGACACGCCTCCTCCGGAAGCGGAGTCACCGCAGCCTCCGGCGGCGAGCAAGGCCAGGGTCAAAAACACCGGGGAACTCCACGAAGCGGGTCGGTTCATACCGCGCAGCATACACGCGCCGCCGCGCGTCAAGGCCAGACAGGACGAGGTGTCTTGGTTCTGTCAGAGGGGCTTGTTAGCGTCCGGGCGTTCCCCCTCCACACAAAAGGAAAGGTATTCCCATGCTCAACAAGTTGACGTCCGTCGTGTGTCTGGGTTCGGCCCTGGTGGTCTCCGCCTGCGGAGGCCCCGAGGCGCAGGATGGCGATGGATTCGCGCAGCAGGGCGCTCGGCTGACGACGGCGACGTCGCAGGACTGTGACTACTCGGTGTCCACCGTCCAGACGACCACCTCGCCGCCGCAGTACGACGTCGTGGTGACCCGCACGGGGGGCGTGAACTGCACCCTGCCGACGGGGGTGTCGCAGACGATCCAGAACGTGCCGCTGAGCGCGCCGGGCCCTGTGTCCATCGTCGGTTCGGACCTGGGGCTCGCGGTGGGCTTCGTGATGCGCAACGGCTTCAGCGGCTCCGCGGCGTACATCTTCGCCCTGCGCCACGTGAACCCGACGACGCTCGCGACCGCGCGCAACGCGGACATCTACTGCGACTACATGACCGGCAACATCTCCACGGGCACCGTCAGCATCGGCGCCGCTGGCACGGCGGTGAGTGTGTTCGGCACCAAGACGGGGAAGATCAACGGTCAGTCGGGGAACTACTACTCGGCGTCGTTCGCGAACTTCTTCACCAGCACGACGGCCCCCACCATCACCGTGTTCTGAAGCACCTGAAAAAAGCCCCGCCCGCCACCGGCTCGTTCCGGTGGCGGGCGGGGCCCCCCTGGTTGCGCGAATCCCGGTGTGTCGTGCCTGGGGCTCAGCGGCCGCTGGCCGACGCGGTCGTCAGGGCGCGGGCCTGTCCGACGAGGCGGACGAACTCGGTGCGGTCCGCGTCTCCGCCCGCGGCGCCCTCCGCCAGCTTCTGCGTGGTGGCCAGGCTCCAGCCCTCCGCGGAGGGCGCGGCGCGGAGGATGTCCGCGGTGGCGGCCACGGCCACGGCGAAGCGGAAGTCGGACGTCGCGGCCTCCAGGGTCGGCTTCACGTTGGCGCGGGTGAGCGGGAAGGCCTGCTCCTTCGCCTCGGTGCCGTTGGGGGCCTTGGCGCGGATGCGCACGGTGGCCAGGTCCTGCGCCTCGCCCGTCAGCTCCACCTCGTACAGCGCCGTCACGGTGTGGCCCGCGCCAATCTCGCCCGCGTCCACCTTGTCGTCGCGGAAGTCCTTGTCCGCGATGTCCCGGTTCTCGTAGCCCATCAGGCGGTAGCGGGTGACGGCCTTGGGGTTGAACTCCACCTGGAACTTCACGTCCTTCGCGATGACCTCCAGCGTGCCGGTGAGCTGCGTCTCGAAGACCTTGCGCGCTTCCTTCACGCTGTCCACGTAGAAGCTGTTGCCGTTGCCCTTGTCGGCCAGCTGCTCCATCAGCGAGTCGTGGTAGTTGCCCATGCCGAAGCCCACGGTGGTGAGCGTGACGCCTTCGGCCACGTACTTCTGCACGCTGGCCAGCATGTCCTTCGCGCTCAGGTTGGGGCCGATGTTGGCGTCGCCGTCCGTGAGCACCACCACGCGGGACACCACCCCGCCGGCGGCCTTCTTCACCGCGTGCCTGTAGGCCATCTCCATTCCGGAGCCCATGGCCGTGCCGCCGCCCGCGGCCAGCGTGTCCAGCGCGGCGTGGATCTTCTTCACGTCCGTGGCGGGCGTGGGCGGGAGCACGTCCCGCGTGGAGCCCGCGTAGGTGACCAGCGCCACGGTGTCGTTCTCATTGAGGTTCTTCACCGCGATCTTGATGGACTCCAGCGCCAGGGGCAGCTTGTCCGGCGAGGACATGGAGCCGCTGGTGTCCACCAGGAACACCAGGTGCGCGGGCTTGCGCTCCGAGCGGGAGACGACCTTGCCCTGGACGCCCACGCGCAAGAAGTGGCGGCGCGCGTTGAAGGGCGAGGGCGCACCCTCCAGGTGCACCGTGAAGGCGCCTTCCTCCGGCGGGGCGTAGCGGTACTTGAAGTAGTTGACGAACTCCTCCACGCGGACCGCGTGGGTGGGGGGCAGCTGGCCCTGCTGCAGGTAGCGCCGCGCCATGGAGTAGGAGGCCGTGTCCACGTCCGCCGCGAAGGTGGACAGCGCGTCCTTCGTCGTCTCGGTGAAGGCGTTGGGCTTGTAGGCCTCGAAGGTGTTGCCGCCTTCGGCCACGTTCTTGTCGTCGCCGGTGTCCGGCTTCATCTTCTCCCGAGGCTGCGTCGGAGCAGGCGCGACCGCGCCCAGGGTGCTGGCCCTCAGCTCCTCATCCGCGACCTTCTTCGGCGAGGCGCGCTGGACCGGCTCCGCCGCGACCCTGGACGTGGGGGACGCGGGAGGCGGGGCGGCCTTGCCCGCCGCGGAGGGGGCCTCCTTCGACGGGGCACGCGCGACCATGTCCCCGTCCGCCAGGGACTCCTGGGCCAGGTGCTGCCGGCCCGCGGGCGCGTCCTTGGGGCTGGGCTCGGTGCGGGCGACGGCCTGCGGCCTGAGCTGGCTGTCGGCGGCGCCGAGGCCCGACTCCGGCGGGGCGCGCGACGTGGAGCAAGCGCCCACGAGTCCGGCGCAGAGGAGGGCACCACTGACGAGCGACACGCGGCGCTTCGAGAAGAACGGGGACATTCAGGCTCCAGGGCGGAGAGTGGGAGGCGTGGTCCTGGAAACGGGTGACCTCTGGAATGGGTTTATCCGGTGAATTTTTCCCCCGTCCGGACGTGGCCTCCGCTTGCGCGGGCGGACCCCATTTGCGACGGTCCCCCGCCATGGAGACGACACGGCCGTTCCGGATTCTGGGCATCCAGCAGATCGCCATTGGGGGGCTCGACAAGGGCGCCCTGCGCAAGCTGTGGGTGGACACGCTGGGCCTCCAGGCCCATGGCACCTATCGCAGCGAGCGCGAGAACGTGGACGAGGACATCGTCGTGGCGGGGGCGGGCCCCTTCAAGGTGGAGGTGGACCTGATGCAGCCCGTCAATCCCGACGGGCGTCCGAAGGTGCATGACCCGGCGCTCAACCACGTGGGGCTGTGGGTGGACGACCTGGCGAAGGCCGTGCAGTGGCTGGAGGGGCAGGGGATGCGCTTCACGCCCGGAGGCATCCGCAAGGGCGCGGCGGGCTTCGACGTGTGCTTCATCCACCCGAAGGCCAGCGATCAGTTCCCGCTGAGCGGCGAGGGCGTGCTCATCGAACTGGTGCAGGCCCCGCCGGACGTCATCCGCGCCTTCGAACAGGCCGCGGCCAGCGCGCACTGAGCAACAGGTCGCGGGCGCGCGCGAGGCCTGTCTTGAGCGCGCGCTCCGCGGGATCCACCGCGATGCACAGCACGAACGTGCACGCGATGAGCAGCGCGAGCAGGCCCGAGTACTTCAGCCATCCGCTGGAGTCGCCCCAGACGCGCTCGAACGAGAAGACGCCGAAGACGCGGTAGTACAGCAGCATCTCGTGGAAGAAGTACGCGGACAGCGACGCGGTGCCGAACACCTCCAGGAAGCGGCGCGCGCGTGACGGTCGTGCGTCCGGCGCCATCCGCCCCTCCACCCACAGCAGCCCGAGCAGCACCGCGCAGACCCACATGAACCGGGTGGCGGAGTTGGACGGGTTGGTGACGAAGAAGCGGTGCGGCGGGTAGAGGTCGCTGAGCACGTGGGGCATCAGCGTCCCCACGAATCCCAGCGCGATGAGGAGGCCCAACACCCGGGCCAGTCCCTTGCGGCCCCACGCTCCCGCGACGCAGCCGCAGCAGGCGCCCAGCCACGCGAAGCCGATCCACGGGACCAGCGGGAAGGGGGCCCAGGTGGACTTGCGCAGGAACGAAGCCCAGGGCTCGCCCGCGCTGTCGCTGAAGGGCGCGAGCGCGAAGGCCCCCAGGGCCAGCAGGAACGCCGCGCCCGCGAGGACGCTCGGCCTCGAGGCCAGCAGCGCCGCCAGGGGCAGGGTGAGCAGCAGGCACAGGCCCACGCAGTGGAGGATGTCCAGGCGCAGGAGCCACACGGGCTCGGTGCGGATGGGGAACCACACCGTGTTGACGAGCGCCGCGACCGCGAACACCTCCGCGATGCGGCGCAGGTTGCGGCCCGCGCGGTCGGCCAGCATCCCCGCGGCGGCGCTGCGCACCATCAGGAGCGACAGCGCGAACCCGGCGGAGAAGATGAACGCGGGGGCCACCAGCCCGTCGAGCTTGAGCAGCCAGCCCGTCCACACGCTCTTGCGAAGCTCGGGAGTGAGCAGCACGAGCGAGTGGCACTGGATCATCACGATGACGGAGAGGCCGCGCAGCCAGTCGATGGCGCGCACGCGCTCGCGGGAGACAGGGATCGCGGAGGACAGGGGGCTCACGGCCGCGCAACCCTATGCCGGTCCCTCGGGTGCATGCACGCACCCGAGGAACCACAAACTCCTTGGACTACCAGCTAACGGCGTCGAGGTAGGCCGTTCCCGTCCAGCCACCACTCGCCTGGAACTCCACGCCCAATTGGTACAGCGGTTGGGTCGAGCCAGAGGGCAGCTTCACGGTGATGGTGTTCCAGGCGCCGGACTTGAGGCTGCTGGCGGCGACCCAGTTGCCCGTCCAGCGCCAGTCCGCGGCCGCGCCTTCCAGGGCGTAGGGCTGGACGCCGGTGAGCTTGCTGCCGGTGGGCAGCCACAGTCGGAACGTCACCGTCGTGCCGGAGGGCACGGCCGCGTTGGCGACCGCGACCGTGCCCTTGCCGGACGTGCCGTTGAAGGGCACGGCCAGCGACCGGGTCCCCGCGAAGGCTTGTGACGCGCTGGTGCTGACGGACGACAGGACGGCTCCGCTCGCGGCCCAGCCCTGGGTGCTGGATTCGAAGCCGTACTTCGACGGATCCGCTGGCGTGCCCGCATCGGAGGTGCCGCTGCCTCCGTCGGTGCCCGCATCCGGCCGCGTGCCGCCGTCCACGCCTCCGTCGGTGCCCGCGTCGACCGGCGGAGTACCGGCGTCGCCGGTGCCGCCGTCTGAAGAGCCCTCCCCGCCCGAAGGAGGAAGGGTGGTCCCTGCCGCGGGCAGGCGCAGGCCGCCTGCGTTGAGGAACGTGCCCGCGCGCTGCTTCAGGTAGGGCTGCCCGTCGGTGGCGAGGTCGTTCTGGTAGGAGCTCTGCCCGCCCGCGCCCGCGCCGTACAACAGGGCGACGACGCCCACGTTGGCGAACTTGCGCCGGTGGGTGTCACCGCTCGCGCCGAAGAAGTATTCGGTGCGGTTGTCTTTGTATCCCTGGCGCGGCCCGCCGCTGTTGTTGATGTTGAGGTGATGGGAGTTGCCCAGGGGGATCTGCCACAGCACCCAGCGCTTGCCGGTGGTCTGGTTGAAGAGGCGCAGCCACTCCGCATAGCGGTTGTAGGAGCGCGACGTGAGTGACGCCGTGTCGCTCATGTCCCACGAATGATCCGCGCCCTGCGTGAGGCGATAGAAGTCCGCGTCGCGGTCCAGCGGGTCGCCCACGAGCACGTCGTAGGTGGCGCCCGTGCTGTTGGCGGCGAGGCCCAACGGGTTGACGAAGGCGGCGACCTTGTCCACCTCCGGCTGGAGCGGATCCGTGAGCGAGTTGAAGGCGATGTCCTTGCCGCTGGCCCAGGCGGAGATGTGGAGGCCCAGCACGACGTTGTTCGCGCCCACTGCCTTGCGCAGCTGGAGGAACGCCAGACTCCAGCCCGCGACGGTGTTGGGCAGGCCCGTGAGCTCCGGCATGCCGGAGGAGGCGATGGCCGCGGCGGCGTTGGGGTTGGCGTTCGTCTGGGACTGGAGGAGGCCAACCACGTCCGGCTCGACGTGCACGATGACGGGGCCGCCAAAGGCCTTCGCGCGTTGGAGCAGCAGCTTCACGTCCTCGAAGTAGCTCCGCATGGTGCTGGCGTTCCGCAGCTTCGCCAACGTCTCCTGCTCGCCGCCGCCCGGCTCACCGAACAGCTGGTAGTACGTGACGACGGGGACGAAGCCCTGCGCCTGGGTCTCGGTGAAGAAGCCAGCGGCCCAGCTTCCATCGTGGGCGCCGTAGCCCCAGTTGTCCGCCCAGCCCTTGGTGAAGTAGCGATAGCGCGCGTCCCACGGGACGTTGCTGTCGCGCATCCAGCTCTGGCCGGCCTCTTCGAAGAGGCCCACCATGAAGCGGTCCTGGAAGGCCGGGGGAACGGGGCCCTGCACACCGGTTGCGGCCTGGGCGGACAACGCCCCAAGACACGTCAGCGTCAGCAGCGCCGAGAAGGCATGTCGAATGGTGTTGGTCATGGAAGCGCTAGTACGCTCCGCCCCTCTCTTCCCTTCCGCTTCGCTCGCGAGTGCCTCCTGTCCGCCCGCTCACCGGCCATGAGCGCGTCCGCCGGCTCACCCACCCGGCGGACGTCGCTTCAGGCTCCGGTCATGCGGCCGAACTCGGGCTCGCGGACGCGGCGTCCTCGATGCGGCGCATGCACGCAATCAGATGCCGCGCCATGGTGTCGACCTGGGGCGGTTCGATCATCGTCTGGTGGTTGCCGGGCACCGGGAGCACTTCCAGTCCATGCAGCACGAGCTGCTGCCAGGGCTGCTCGGGATGCAGCGGGTGCGGTGGCACGTGAACCTGGGCCTTGAGATACGTGGCCCGTCCTTCGTAGGGGACGGGCGCGTAGGTGAAGAGGGCCCGCATGTGCGACTTCCAGACGTCCAGGAAGATCTCCAGGTCGCGGAGTGAGTAGGTGTCCGGCACGGTCGCGCCCTCGCGGGCCTGACGCAGCACCTCCTTCATCTGCTCATGCGGCGGCAGCGAACGCAGGTGCTGGGCGAGCGTCGGCGTGTCTTCTCCGAACATGGCCGCGAGCAGCGCGGCGTCGTCCTCGAAGCGGGTGGGCATCTGGCCGGGGCCGGGGGTGTCCAGGAAGACGAGCAGGTCCGGGGGCATGCCCAGGTCACGCAGACGCTGGGCCATCTCGTAGACGATGGTGCCGCCCATGGAGAGGCCCACGAGGTAGTAGGGCCCCTGAGGCTGCCACTGGAGCATGGCGCCCAGATGGTGCGACGCGAGCGCTTCGATGCTCGCCAGCGGCGGGCACTCGCCGTTCACGCCCGGTGCCTGGAAGCCGTAGACCGTGCGGTCGGGGCCGAGCGCGCGCACCAGGTCCTGGTAGCAGAACACCGTGCCGCCCACCGGGTGCATGCACCACAGCGGCGGGAGCTCCGCGCGCCCCTGCTGGAGTCGCACGATCCCTTCAGGAAGGACCGGCCCCTGGGGACCGGCCGCATCCGGGGTGAGCTTCGCCTGGATCCACTGGGCGAGCGCCTCCACCGTCGGGCTCTGGAAGAGGACCTGGAGGGGGATCTTGAAGGGGAAGTGCTCCGACAGCTTGGACACGAGCTGCGCCGCGAGCAGCGAATGTCCGCCCAGGTCGAAGAAGCTCGCGGTGACGCTGATGGGCGTGCGCCCCAGGATCTCCGCCCACACGTCCGCCAGCAGCTGCTCCAGGGGCGTGCGAGGCATCACGCCGGGGTCGTCCAGGTCCGCGGCGTCCGACGGGCGGGGCAGTGCCCGGCGGTCCACCTTGCCGTTCGCGTTGAGCGGCATCGCGTCGAGGAGCACGAAGGAGGAAGGGACCATGTGAGAGGGCAAGAGGCCCTGGACATGGGAGCGCAGGTCGGAGGCGGAGAGGGAGTCGCGGAAGGTGACGTAGGCGGCGAGGCGCTTGTCGCCCGGAGAGTCCTCGCGGACGAGGACGAGGGCTTCGCGGACGGAGGGGTGAAGGCGGAGGACGGCTTCGATTTCACCGGGCTCGATGCGGAAGCCGCGGACCTTGACCTGGTGGTCGCGGCGCCCGACGAAGACGAAGGAGCCGTCGAGGCGCTGCCGAACGAGGTCGCCTGTGCGGTAGAGGCGGGAGCCAGGGGAGGAGGAGAAGGGGTGTGGGATGAAGGAGAGGGCGGTGAGGTCCGGTCGCTCCCAGTAGCCCCAGGCGAGGCCGTCGCCGCCGACGAAGAGCTCGCCGACGATGCCGGGCGCGACGGGGTGAAGCTGGGAGTCGAGCACGTAGGCGGTGCTGTTGGAGACAGGCCGTCCGATGGGCACCGTGTCGGTGACGGGCGCCGTGACGGGGTGCCAGGTGCTGAACGTGGTGTTCTCCGTGGGGCCATAGACGTGCAGCAACCTGCGGGGCCCCCCATGCGCGAGCAGCCGGTTGACGCAGGCCGGATCCACGGCCTCCCCGCCGAAGAGGAGCGTGGTCAGGCCATTGAAGGCCGTGGGCTCCATCCGCGCGACGTGGTTGAAGAGCGCCGTGGTGAGGAACATCGCGGTGATGCGCTCCTCGTGCAGGCCCCGCGCGAGCGTCGCGGGGTCGATGATCTCCTCCTTGGAGAACAGGACGAGCGCGGCGCCATTGAGCAGCGCGCCCCACACCTCGAAGGTCGAGGCGTCGAAGGAGACCGTCGCCGCCTGAGCCACCCGGTCCTCCGGACCGAAGGCGATGTAGTCGGCATCCATCACGAGCCGCATGACGGCCTGGTGCGGAACGCAGACGCCCTTGGGGCGCCCCGTGGAGCCGGACGTGTAGATGACGTAGGCGGGCTCGGCGGGATGGAAGCCGGTCGCGTCGTACGGCGAGCCCTCGTCAGCGGTGGACTCCAGCGCATCGACGCGAATGCAGCCGACTCCCTCCTCGGGGAACCGGGCGGAGAGGGCCGTGTCCGTGATGATCCGGTGCAGCCGCGCATCCTGGGTCATGAAGGCGAGGCGATCCGCGGGGTAGTCCGGATCCAGCGGCACGTAGGCGCCCCCCGCCTTGAGGATGGCGACGAGCGACACGATGAGGTCCACGGAGCGCGGCAGGCAGATGCCGACGCGGGGCGCATCACGCCCGACGCCCTGGGCCTTGAGGGCCCACGCGAGGCGGTTGGCGCGAGCGTCCAGCTCCGCGTAGGTGAGCACCTGGGCGCCGTGGCGCACGGCGAGGGCATCCGGACGCGCGGTCACCGTCGCTTCGAACGCTTGCACCATCGACACGTCCCATGGATAGGGCCGGGCGGTGACATTCCATTCGGACAGGACCTGCTGGCGCTCCTCCTCGAAGAGCCAGGGCAGGGCATGGACGGCGGTGTCGGGCTGGCCAAGGGCGCTCTCGAGCAGGCGCAGGAAGTGGCCGGTCATCCGCTCGATGGTGCGCGGCTCGAACAGCGCGGTCGCGTATTCGAACGTGCCGCACAGGTCCTCCGGTCCCTCGGTCAGGGCGAGCGTGAGGTCGAACTTGGAGGTGGGGGTCTGAAGCTCCATCGCCTGTACCTGGAGGCCAGGGAGCTGGGGCGGAGCGCCCGGTGTGTTCTGGAGGGCGAACATCACCTGGATCAGCGGGCCGTGACTCAGCGCGCGCTCGACGTGCAGCTCCTCGACGAGCTTTTCAAAGGGAAGCTCCTGATGCGCGTAGGCGCCCAGGGCCCGGTCGCGCACCTGTCGAAGCACTTCGCGGAAGGAGGCACCGTCGCGGAGCTGTGCGCGAAGCGGGAGCGTGTTGACGAAGAAGCCGATGAGGCCTTCCAGCTCCTCGCGGGTGCGGTTGGCGATGGGCGTGCCGACGATGAAGTCGCGCTGGCCGCTGTAGCGGGACAGCAGGAGCTGGAAGCCCGCCATCAACGTCATGAAGAGCGTGGCCCCTTCCTGGCGGCCCAGCGCCGTCAGGGACTCGCGCACGCTTCGCGGAACGGTGAAGTCATGGGTGGCGCCCGCGAACTGCTGCACGGCGGGACGGGGGCGGTCGGTCGGAAGCTCCAGCACATGGGGCGCGTCCGCGAGCTGCTGCTTCCAGAAATCGAGCTGCCGCTGGAGCACGTCCCCCTGGAGCCACTGGCGCTGCCACGCCGCGTAGTCCGCGTATTGCACGGGGAGGGGGGCGAGGCTGGAAGGGCGTCCCGCGTGACGCGCCTGATATTCGGCGGACAGCTCGCGGTACATCACGCCCAGGGACCAGCCGTCGGACACGATGTGATGCAGGTTGAGCAGCAGCACGTGGTGACGCGCGTCCTCGCGCACCAGCAGCGCGCGGAACAGGGGGCCTTCCGCGAGGTCGAAGGGCGTGACGGCCTCCTGGCGCAACAGGGCCTCGGCCGCGTCGCGCGAGAGGGCTTCGACTCGACGCAGGGACACCGGCAGCCGGGGCACGACGTGCTGCACGGGAACCCCTTCCCCCGGGAACACGGTGCGCAGGGATTCGTGCCGGTCCACGAGCGCCTGGAGGGACTGCTCCAGGATCTCCACCTCCAGCGTGCCTTCCAGCCGCAGGGCCATGGGCATGTTGTAGGCGGCGCGATCCGCGTGGAACTGATTCAGGAACCAGAGCCGCTCCTGTGCGAATGACAGCGGCGGCGGGCCTTCACGGCGAAGGGCCTGGAGCGCGGGGGCGGCGGGGAGGGACGTGTCCTGGGTCCGTGCCTCCAGGGCCGCCGCCAGGGTCTCGATGGTGGGGAACTCGAAGAGGGTCCGCACGGGGACGGGGACGCCCAGCACCTGCGAGATCCGGGAGACGATCTGCGTGGCCAGCAGCGAGTGCCCGCCCAGGTCGAAGAAGTTCGCGTCGACGCGGACATGCGCGAGGTTCAGCACCGCGCACCAGATGGCGCTCAACACCTGCTCCAGCGCGGTCAGCGTCCTCGACGGCCGTTCATCCTCGGCCACCGGACGTGGCAGGGCGTGACGGTCCACCTTCCCATTGGGCGTCATCGGCAGTGCGTCGAGGAGCACGAAGGAGGAGGGGACCATGTGAGAGGGCAGGAGGCCCTGGACATGGGAGCGCAGGTCGGAGGCGGAGAGGGAGTCGCGGAAGGTGACGTAGGCGGCGAGGCGCTTGTCGCCCGGAGAGTCCTCGCGGACGAGGACGAGGGCTTCGCGGACGGAGGGGTGAAGGCGGAGGACGGCTTCGATTTCACCGGGCTCGATGCGGAAGCCGCGGACCTTGACCTGGTGGTCGCGGCGCCCGACGAAGACGAAGGAGCCGTCGAGGCGCTGCCGAACGAGGTCGCCTGTGCGGTAGAGGCGGGAGCCAGGGGAGGAGGAGAAGGGGTGTGGGATGAAGGAGAGGGCGGTGAGGTCCGGTCGCTCCCAGTAGCCCCAGGCGAGGCCGTCGCCGCCGACGAAGAGCTCGCCGACGATGCCGGGCGCGACGGGGTGAAGCTGGGAGTCGAGCACGTAGGCGGTGCTGTTGGAGACAGGCCGTCCGATGGGCACCGCCACCGCATCGGGTTCGATCCGCGTCGGTGAGAACCACGTGCTGTACGCCGAGTTCTCCGTGGGCCCGTAGGCATGCACGAGGTGGCCGGGAGCGCTGTGGGAGAGCAGCGCGCGCACGCAGGCCGGGTCCGCGGCTTCTCCACCGAAGAGCAGCCAGCGCAGCCCCTTCAGGAGGGAGGGGTCCGTGCGCGCGACGTGATTGAGGAGCGCCGTGGTCAGGAAGAGGACCGTGATGCCCTCCTCCCGGACCCGCTTCGCGAGCACGGGCGGATCGATGACCTCTTCCTTGGATAGCAGGACCAGCGTGGCGCCGTTGAGCAGCGCGCTCCACAGCTCGAACGTCGACGCGTCGAAGGCGACCGTCGAGGTCTGGGCCACGCGATCATCGGGACGAAGCTGGATGAAGTCAGGGTCGAGCACCAGACGGGCCACGCCCCGGTGCGGGATGCAGACGCCCTTGGGGCGGCCCGTGGAGCCCGACGTGTAGATGATGTGCGCCAGGTCATCGCCGGTGCCTTCGTCCGGCGGTGCGTGCCGGCCATGGTCCTCCAGCTCCGGAGACCGCGCATCCAGGACCGTCCATGCTCCCACGGGAACGTGAGCCGCGTGCGCCGCGTCGGTGATGACCGTGACGAGCCGCGCATCCGTGGCCATGAAGGCGAGGCGTTCGGAGGGGTAGTCCGGATCCAGCGGGACATAGGCTCCGCCCGCCTTGAGGATGGCGATGAGCGACACGATGAGGTCGATGGAGCGTGGCAGGCACACGCCCACCCGAGGCGCGTCGCGCCCGACGCCTCGGGCCTTGAGGGCCCACGCGAGCGGGTTGGCGCGAGCGTCCAGCTCCGCGTAGGTGAGGGCCTGGGCTCCGTGGCGCACGGCGATGGCGTCGGGGCGTGCCGCCACCTGCGCCTGGAAGGCCCGACCGAGGGAGGCTTCGCGCGGATAGGACCGGGCGGTCTCATTCCAGGTGAAGAGGACCTGATGCCGCTCGGCTTCGGAGAGCCAGGGCAGGGCGTTGATGGCGACGTCCGGCTGGCCGGTCGCGCCCTCGAGCAGGCGGTGAAGGTGGCGGGCCATGCGCTCGATGGTGCCCGGCTCGAACAGCGCGGTCGCGTACTCGAGGGCACATGACAGGCCGTCGTCCGTCTCCTCCAGCATCAGGCTGAGGTCGAACTTGGAGGTCTGGAGCGGTAGCTCCAGTGCCTGCACCTGGAGGCCGGAAAGTCGCGGCAGCGTCCCGGGTGCGTTCTGGAGGGCGAACATCACCTGGACCAGCGGGCCGTGACTCAGCGCGCGCTCGACGTGCAGCTCCTCGACGAGCTTTTCAAAGGGAAGCTCCTGATGCGCGTAGGCGCCCAGGGCCCGGTCGCGCACCTGTCGAAGCACTTCGCGGAACGAGGCACCGTCGCGGAGCTGTGCGCGAAGCGGGAGCGTGTTGACGAAGAAGCCGATGAGGCCTTCCAGCTCCTGGCGGGTGCGGTTGGCGATGGGGGTGCCGACGATGAAGTCGCGCTGGCCGCTGTAGCGGGACAGCAGGAGCTGGAAGCCCGCCATCAGCGCCATGAAGAGCGTGGCCCCTTCCTGGCGTGCCACGGCCTCCAGCGCCTTGCGGAGGGGCGCAGGCAAGGTGAAGCGGAAGGTCGCTCCCTCGAACCGCTGCACCGCGGGACGGGCTCGGTCCGTGGGCAGCTCCAGAACATGGGGCGCGTCGGCGATCTGCGCCTTCCAGAAGTCGAGCTGCCGCTGGAGCACGTCGCCCTGGAGCCACTGGCGCTGCCACGCCGCGTAGTCCGCGTACTGCAATGGCAGCGGGGACAGGTCTGGTTCGGTGCCCTGGAGGCGGGCGCGGTACTCCTCGGACAGCTCGCGGTACAGCACGCCCAGGGACCAACCGTCGGACACGATGTGATGCAGGTTGAGCACCAACACCGAGCACGGGCCTTCGAGCTGGAGCAGGAGCGCCCGGAACAAGGGCCCCCGTGCGATGTCGAAGGCGCGTACCGCCTCCTGGTTCAAGCGTGCCTGGACCCGTGCATCGTCCGGTCCGCTCGCGTCGAGGCTCTGGATCTCCAGCGTGAGGTTCGGCTGGCCGTCGATGTGCTGCGTGGGGCTGTCGCCGTCCGGGAACGTGGTGCGCAGGGCCTCATGCCGCAGGAGGATGGCTTCCAGGCTGGCGCGCAGCACCGGGACGTCCAGGGGACCGTCCAGGCGCAGGGCCATGGGCATGTTGTAAACGCCGGGTGCGTCATGGAGCCGGCCGAGGAACCACAGCCGCTCCTGCGCGAAGGACAGCGGCAGCGCTTCATCGCCGCGAGGCAGCACGGGGATCCGCGAGGCATCCCCCGTGTCTCCCGCCGCGAGCAGTCCTTCCACGATCCGGACGAACGCCTCCAGCCGTGGCGCTTCGAAGATCGCGCGGACGGGGAGGGCCACGCCCAGCGCATCGCGAACGCGCGACACCACCTGCGTGGCCAGCAGGGAATGGCCGCCCAGGTCGAAGAAGTGGGAGTGCGCCCCCACCTCGCGGCCTCCCAGGACGGAGGACCAGATCTCCGCCACCCGGGCCTCGAGCGGAGTCCTGGGCGCGATGAACCCCTCCGCGTCGGAGGAGGGCGCTTCAGTAGCGGGCAACGCACGCCGGTCGATCTTCCCGTTGGGCGTGAGGGGCAGCGATGCCATCACCACGAACGCGGCGGGCACCATGTGGCTCGGCAGCCGGGCCTGGAGGAAGTCGCGGAGCGCCGAGGCAAGGACGTCCGTCGCCACATAGGCGACGAGCCTGCGGTCGCCAGGGCTGTCCTCGCGCAGCAGGACCAGGGCTTCGCGGACGGCGGGGTGCTGAAGCAAGGCCGCTTCCACTTCGCCCAGTTCGATGCGGAAGCCGCGCAGCTTGACCTGATGGTCGCGGCGACCGACGTACTCCAGGACGCCATCCCGGCGCTGCCGGACCAGATCACCGGTGCGGTAGAGCCGCGCGCCGTGCGTGTCGCTGAACGGGTGGGGAACGAACTTCTCCGCGGTGAGGCCCGGACGGTCCCAGTACCCGAGCGCCAGCCCGTCGCCGCCCACGAACAGCTCGCCCACGACACCCGGCGGAACCAGCTGGAGCCGGGCATCGAGCACATAGGCCGTGCTGTTGGCGAGCGGTCCCCCGATAGGCACCGAGTCGACGCCCGCGTGCGGCACGCGATGCCACGTGCTGAATGACGTGTTCTCCGTGGGGCCGTAGCCGTTGATCAGCGCCGCGGGCCCGCCCTGCGTGAGGACCGCGTTGACGCTGGTGACGTCCGCGGCCTCGCCGCCGAAGATCATCCACGACAGGTCACGGAAGGCCTCCGGACGCGAGCGCGCCACGTGGTTGAACAGGGCCGTGGCCAGCACCATGTGCGTGATGCGCTCTTCCTGGAGCCGGACCGCCAGCACGTCCGGGTCGATGATCTCGTCCTTGGAGAACAGGACCAGCGTGGCGCCGTTGAGCAGCGCGCCCCAGATCTCCAGCGTGGAGAGGTCGAACGCGATGGTCGTGGACTGCGCCATCCGGTCGCCGGGCGCGAGCCGCATGTAGTCGGGGTTGAGCACCAGCCGCACGACGCCCTGATGCGGGATGCACACGCCCTTCGGCTGGCCCGTGGAGCCCGACGTGTAGATGACGTGCGCCAGGTCGACCGGCGCCACCGCGGCGGGCGCGGACGGGCCCGGGGTGTCCTCCCAGGGAGTGTCCATGCACACGGACGTCCAGGGGCCCGGTGGCAATCCGGCCGCGAGCGCTTCCTGCGTGACGATGGCGACCAGCCGCGCATCCCGGGCCATGAACGCGAGGCGTTCGGTGGGGTGCTCCGGATCCAGCGGCACATAGGCACCGCCTGCCTTGAGGATGGCGAGGAGCGACACGATGAGGTCGATGGAGCGCGGCAGGCAGACCCCCACCTGCGGCGTGCGCCGTCCGACCCCGAGCCCCCGCAGCTGCCGGGCCAGCCGCTCCGCCCGTGCATCCAGCTCCGCGTAGGAGAGCGCCACGGCGCCATGGCTCAAGGCGATGGCCTGGGGCCGCTGAGCCACCTGCACCGCGAAGGCGTCCACGACGGACAGGTCCGAAGGGTAGGGACGCGCCGACGCGTTCCAATCCCGCAGCACCTGTCGCCGCTCCTGCTCCGACAGGAAGACCGCATCCCCCGTGGCGCGCCCCGGCGCCTCCACGAAGCATCGCAGGACCTGGAGGTAGTGCTCCGTCAGTCGCGCGATGGTGGACGCATCGAAGAGCGCCGTGGCGTATTCGAGCGATCCGGTGAGCGTGTTCCCGGACTCCTCCAGCGCGAGGAACAGATCGAACTTGGACGTGCGCGTGTTCAGCGTCAGCGGGGTGACGGCGACGTGCGGGAGCTGGAGCTCCGACGTGGGGGCGTTCTGGAGCGCGAACAGCACCTGGATGAGCGGTGTCCGGCTTGCATCCCGTTCGACGTGGAGCGCCTCGACCAGCTTCTCGAAGGGCAGGTGCTGGTGGGCATAGGCCTCCAGCGCGCGGTCGCGCACCTGGGCCAGGAGCTGGAGGAACGAGGGTGCGCCGTCGAAGCGCGCGCGGAGGGGGAGCGTGTTGACGAAGAAGCCGATGAGGCCTTCCAGCTCCTTGCGCGTCCGGTTCGCGATGGGGGTGCCCACCACGAAGTCGCGCTGGCCGCTGTAGCGCGACAGCAGGACCTGGAAGCCCGTGAGCAGGGTCATGAACAGCGTGGCGCCTTCGCCGCGAGCCAGCTCCACCAGGGCGCCGTGGAGCCGCGAGGGGATCGTGAAGCGATGGATGTCTCCCTCGAACCGCTGCACGGCGGGACGCGGCCGGTCGGTTGGCAGCTCCAGCACCTGCGGCACGTCCGCGAGCTGGTGCTTCCAGAACTCCAGCTCCTGCTGGAGCACGTCGCCTTGGAGCCACTGGCGCTGCCACGCCGCGTAGTCCGGGTATTGGATGGGCAGCGGTTCCAGGGCCGCCGTGCTTCCCAGGGTCCGCGCCCGGTACTCCGCGGACAGCTCGCGATACAGCAGCCCGAACGACCAGCCGTCGGAGACGATGTGGTGCAGGTTGAGCACCAGGACGTGGCTCGACTCCGCTTCACGCAAGAGCGACGCGCGGCACAGCGGCCCCTGAGCGAGGTCGAAGGGCCGCTCCGCCTCGCGCTGCATGCACGCGAGGGTCTCCTCCTCCGTCCGTGTCTCCGCGCGCTCCAACGTCACGGGCATCCGCGTGGCGACGCGCTGCACCGCGACGCCTTCGCCGGGGAAGGTGGTGCGCAGGGCTTCGTGCCGGTCCACGACGGCCTGGAGCGCCTGCTCCAACACGGCCGCATCCACCGGCCCCTCCAGCCGGAACGCCATCGGCAGCGAGTACAGCGCCGAGCCCGGCATCCACCGGTCCAGGAACCACAGCCGCTGCTGCGCGAAGGACAGCTGCTCCCGTGCCGCGTCGGTGCACGGAAGGAGGGGGGCCTCGGAGCGCTCCGTCACCGGCGGAGCCGCCTCCAGCGCCGCGGCGAAGTCCCGGAGGATGGGGTTCGCGAACAAGGAGCGCATGGCCACGGGGCGTTGGAGCGCATCGCGCAGCCGGCCGATGGCCTGCGTGGCCAGGAGGGACTGCCCGCCCAGCTCGAAGAAGTTCGCGGTGGCGCTGATGGCCTCCACGCGCAGCACGTCCGACCAGACCCGCGCGACGGTGCGCTCCAGCTCGGTCCCTGGCGCGACGAAGTCCTCCTCCGCCCCCGGGCAGTCGCGTGGATCCGGCAAGGCCTTGCGCTCCACCTTGCCGCTGGCGCTGAGGGGCATCGCGGACAGCACGACGATCGCCGAGGGCAGCATGTGCGCGGGCAGGTGCGCCTTCAGGTGGGCCCGCAGCGCCGGCGCCGTCAGGGGCACGGAGGCCGTGACGTACGCCACGAGCCGCCGGTCCCCGGGCACATCCTCGCGCACCAGCACGATGGCCTCCTTGACGGAGGCCTGGAGCCGCAGCGCCGCTTCAATCTCTCCCGGCTCGATGCGGAAGCCGCGCACCTTCACCTGGTTGTCGGCGCGCCCCATGAAGTCCAGCGCGCCGTCGTCGAGCCGCCGCGTGAGGTCCCCCGTGCGGTACATGCGCGCGCCCGGCTCCGTGCTGAAGGGATCCGGTAGGAACCTCTCCGCGGTGAGGTCGGGACGTTCCCAATAGCCCCACGCGACGCCGCTGCCGCCCGTGTACAGCTCGCCCACGACCCCCGTGGGAACTTCGCGGCCCGCGGCGTCCAGCACGTGGACGCTCGTGCCGGAGACGGCCTGTCCGATGGGCACGGACTCCGCGCCGAGCGGCGCGCGCAAGGTCTGGCAGGTCGTGAAGCTGGTGTTCTCGGTGGGGCCGTAGCAGTTGATGATGCGCGTCCGCGGCAGGGCCTCCAGCGCCCGGCGGGCGTGGGGGAGGGACATCGCCTCGCCGCCCGTGTAGAGCTGCCGCAGCGGCTCCGTGCCCGGCAGCCCCTGATCCACCAGCGTGTTGAACAGACCGGTGGTGAGGAACGCCGTCGTCACCTGCTCCTGGCGCAGGAAGTCGCCCAGCTCGTCCAGCGCCGCCGCACCCCGCGAGAACACCGCCAGACAGCCGCCGTTGAGCAGCGCGCCCCAGATCTCGAACGTGGACGCGTCGAAGGCCACCGGCGCCAGCTGCAACATCACCTCGTCCGGCCCCAGGTGCCCGTAGTTCGGGTCCAGCACCAGCCGCAGCACGCCCCGGTGGGTCACGCACACGCCCTTGGGCCGCCCCGTGGATCCGGACGTGAAGATGACATAAGCGAGGTCGTCCTCGACGACGTCGCACGGAGCGGTCCGGTCGCTGAAGTCCGCCAGCGCGTCCGCCTGGGTGTCCAGGCAGAGCGTTCGCCAGTCCCCCACGGGCAGCCGCGACCCCAACGCGGCGTGCGTGACGATGATCCGCACGCACGAGTTCGTGGCCATGTACGCGAGCCGCTCCGACGGGTACTCCGGATCGAGCGGCACGTAGGCGCCCCCCGCCTTGAGGATGCCCACCAGCGTCACGAGCAGGTCCACCGAGCGGGGAAGGCAGACGCCCACTTGTGGGTGCACCCGGCCCACGCCCCAGGCCTTCAGCCAGCCCGCGAGCCGGTTCGCTCGCGCATTCAACTCCGCGTACGTGAGCTGCTGCCCATCACAGCGGATGGCGATGGCCTGGGGACGAAGGGCGACCTGCGCCTCGAAGGCCTCAGCGATGCTTCGAGCGAACAGGCTGGACGACGGAAGGGGGGCGTCGACGGTGTCGGTCATGTCGACGCGCCACCCCGACGATGAGGGGGGAGTCAGTGCCGCCGCGCAGGACACGGAAGCGGATGCAACGAGGGCGGCGCGTGTCTCGGATTAAAGAGACTTTAACGCAGCGCGCGCAAGGTCGGCTGCCTCCCCACCGTCCTGGCAGGGAGGATTTCGACGTGTCTGCCTTTTATCCAGTTGTCACAGCTGTTTCATGGAGGGCAGCTCAAGCCGGGTTCGTTGGCGTCCACGTCCTGGAGCGCGAGCAGGCACGTGAGGGCCTCCGGATCCACGGAGTCCATCAGGTACGTGCGGCGCCAGAGGAGCGCGGCGAAGCGCTTGGGGAGCTGCGAGTCCGGGGTGACGAGCGCTCGGCGCACGCCGTTGCTGCCCACGGCCGCCCGGGCCTGCGCGGCCTCCAGCTTCGCGACGTCGTCAGGGCAGCCATCCGGGCAGTTGTAGAGGAACACCGCGTGCCCGTGCTCCAGGTTGTGGATCCACGAGCAGCGCGGCTGCTCCGTGTCGAAGCTGCGGCACGACAGCCACGTGGGGCAGTGCATGCCGGAGTTGGGCGGGTTCTCCCCGTTGCCGCACCCCGTGCTGCTGCATGAACTCACGTGGTTGGCCGCGCTGGAGTCGGACAGCGGGAAGGAGAAGCGCTCGCAGCCCTCGCCGCCGGGCGTGGGCGGGTCGTCGTTCGTTGGACCGCAGGCGAAGCACAGCGAGAAGAAGAGGAGGGCGGGGAGGGCGCGGAGCATCCGCCCCGTCATATCGCAACGGGCCTCCGCGTCACCCGGGCGCCACGCCGCGCCGCTCGACGTCCCGGCTGCTCAGCCCCCGGAAGCCCAGCGCGTCCATCAGGCGCAGGAACTCGCCGGGTGGCAGGCTGCCTCGTATGGCCCGCGCGAACGCATCACCCGGAGCTGCCGGGACGAGGCCCCGGAGCGGCTCGGGCAGCTCCATCTGCGCGCGGCCTCTGATCACGAAATCCACCCTGCCCGGCAGATAGCCGGTGTTGGCGGCGATGAGGGTGTGCTCTGGCAGCCGCTGCACCCAGCGCATCGCCACCAGCGAGTGCACGCGCGCCTCGGAGCTGAACAGCAGGAGCGCCTGGTGGCCCGCGAAGCGCGGTGGCGTCCTCGCGCACCGGGCCACTTCGCGTTGCACCTCCAGGCGGCAGTCGCGCAGCGCGTCCACGCCGGGCACGCGCCCCTCCGCGATGTCCGCGGCGCCGCCCGCGCGCAGCAACACCTGCATCGCCAGCGGGGCCGCGAACCGGCTCGAACGGCGGGCCGCGTTGAGCAGGGCCACCGACTCCGTGATGGCCGTGCGCTTCGCGCGTCGCAGCGCGTCCTTGAGGAATGGCATCGGCGCGTCCGCGCCCAGGGCCGCCACCGTCCCCAACACCGCCAGCCACTCGAGCGGACCGGGCACGACGAACGACGACGTCAACACGTACGTCAGCAAGCTCGTGCTCGCCACGGGCTCGTGGCCGTGCGCGGTGAGCACTCGCGCGCCGGGTGGGGCGTCGTCCGATGCGGGAGGGCCGACGATGAGCGTGGGCACTCCGGGCAGCAAGGGGTCGGCGCGGGTGCCCATGGCCAGCACGACCAGTGCCTCCACCGAGGAGGCCGCCAGCCGCTCGAGGAAGGCCGGATGGTGGATGTCCTCCCCCTTGCCCGGCAGGCGCGCGGTCGGACGGGCTCCCAGTGACTGGAGCGCTCGCAGCATCAGCACGCCGGACGTGAGCCCATCCACGTCCGTACGCGGGGCCACGAGCACGTGCCGGTCCCGGCACGCCACCAGGAACTCGCGCGCCTGCTCCAGCGCCGCCGCGGGGGCGGGCCACCGCGCATCCCGGGTGTGTCCGAGCAACATGAAGCAAAACTGTCACTGCCTGTATCAGCTCGGCAGGGTTCGCCCGTCGCGGCTGGCCGCTCCCCGGACGGCCACGGCGCGCGGACGTGGGCGGCGCGCGGTTTTCGCACTGCGTCGGGATGCACGGATGCGTCATCCCCGCTGGGCCGAGGGCGCGCGGGCGCCATGACTTCGCGGGTGCGAGGGCAGGGCACTTCCCATAGTGTCCGCGCCCATGACCCGCTCCCCCACCTCGCAGTCCCTGTTGCGCGCGGCCCTGGCCGCCCTGTCGCTCGCGGCCCCCGCCGCGGTCGCGCAGACGACGCCCGCTCCCGCGGCGAAGGCCCCGCCGGCCAAGTCCGCGAAGGCCACGCCCGCGGAGGCGAAGCAGTTCGCCGAGAAGCTCAACGCGGACCTGAAGCAGCTCTGGACCCGGCAGGCCACCGCCGAGTGGATCAAGAGCACGTACATCACCGACGACACGGAGCGCAACGCGGCCTCCGTCAACGAAGAGGTGATGGCCTACGTCAACAACGCCATCAAGGATTCGCGCCGCTTCGACGGGCTGAAGCTGGACGCGGACACCGCGCGGATGCTGCACCTCTTGCGCGTGTCCCAGACGCTGCCCGCCCCGGCGAACCCCGCCCAGCGCGCGGAGCTGGCCGCCACCGCCGCGAAGCTGGAGGGCCTGTACGGCAAGGGCAAGTACTGCGGCAAGGACGGCAAGGGGAAGTGCCGCGACCTGGAGGAGCTGTCCGACGTGATGGCGGAGAGCCGCGACGCGGATGAGCTGCTGGAGGCCTGGCAGGGCTGGCACGCCATCAGCCGCCCCATGCGCCCGCTCTACACGCAGCTGGTGGACCTCTCCAACGCGGGCGCGAAGGACATCGGCTTCAGCGACCTGGGCACGCTGTGGCGGTCGTCCTACGACATGACGCCCGCGGAGTTCGAGCAGGAGGCGCAGCGCCTCTGGGGCCAGGTCAAGCCCATGTACGACGAGCTGCACTGCTACGTGCGCGGCCGGCTCGCGAAGCAGTACGGCGAGGCGAAGGTGCCCGCGGGCAAGCCCATCCCCGCGCACCTGCTGGGCAACATGTGGGCGCAGGAGTGGAACAACATCTACCCGCTGGTGGAGCCGTTCCCCGGTCAGGCCAGCCTGGACGTGGGCTCCGCGCTGGTGAAGCAGGGCTATGACGCGGAGAAGATGGTGAAGCTGGGGGAGAAGTTCTTCACCTCGCTGGGCCTCAAGCCGCTGCCGCAGACCTTCTGGGAGCGCTCGCAGTTCACCAAGCCGCGCGACCGCGACGTCGTCTGCCACGCCTCCGCGTGGGACGTGACGTACGACAACGACCTGCGCATCAAGATGTGCATCAAGCCCACCGAGGAGGACCTGGTCACCATCCACCACGAGCTGGGCCACGACTACTACTACACGTACTACTACAAGCTCCCCGTCCTCTTTCAGGCCGGCGCCAACGACGGCTTCCACGAGGCCATTGGCGACGCGCTCACGCTCTCCATCACCCCGGCCTACCTCCAGCAGGCGGGCCTGCTGAGCGCGGTGGAGAAGAACGACAAGAACGTCATCAACCTCCAGCTCAAGGACGCGCTGGAGAAGGTGGCCTTCCTGCCCTTCGGCCTGCTGGTGGACCAGTGGCGCTGGGACGTGTTCAGCGGCAAGGTGAAGCCGGCGGACTACAACAAGAGCTGGTGGGCGATGCGCACGAAGTACCAGGGCGTGTCCGCGCCGGTGGCCCGCACGGAGCAGGACTTCGATGCGGGCGCCAAGTACCACGTGCCCGCCAACGTGCCCTACACGCGCTACTTCCTCGCGCGGATCCTCCAGTTCCAGTTCCACAAGGCGCTGTGCGAGGCGGCCGGCATCCAGGGCCCCCTCAACGAGTGCTCCATCTACGGCAACAAGGCCGCGGGTCAGCGGCTCCAGGCGATGCTGGAGCTGGGCGCGAGCAAGCCCTGGCCGGACGCGCTGGCCGCGATGACGGGCACCCGCCAGATGGATGCCACGCCGATGCTGGAGTACTTCGCGCCGCTGCGCCGCTGGCTCCAGGAGCAGAACAAGGGCCAGAAGTGCGGGTGGTGAGGCCCTGAACGGGAAGTGGACTTCGCCTGGGACGGGCGCTTAGGCTCGCGCCCGTCTTGTAGGGTTGAACTCTGTAGGACCGGACGGCGACTCTTCCTGTCCGCGATGAAAGAAGAACGGCAATGGCGACTGGTACCGTGAAGTGGTTCAACGACGCGAAGGGCTTCGGCTTCATCACCCAGGATGGCGGCGGCGAGGACGTGTTCTGCCACCACACCGCCATCAACATGGACGGCTTCCGCACCCTGGCCGAGGGCCAGAAGGTGGAGTTCGAAGTCGCCAAGGGCCCCAAGGGCCTGCAGGCGCAGAACGTTCGCGCGGCCTGAGCCTGACGACGTCGTGATGCACCCCGAGAAGGTCCGATCCCCCCCCGGGTCGGGCCTTCTGTCTTTCAGGCTTTCGGACCTATTTCCGGAGGGGTGGTGGACTTCCGTGGAGCGGGCCGCCTAGTGTGCGCCCCGTCTTGTAGGGTTGAACTCTGTGGGACCGGATGGCGACTTTCCCTGTCCGCGATGAAAGAAGAACAAGGCAATGGCGACCGGTACCGTGAAGTGGTTCAACGATGCGAAGGGCTTCGGCTTCATCATGCAGGACGGCGGCGGCGAGGACCTCTTCTGCCACCACACCGCCATCCAGGCGGACGGCTTCCGCAGCCTCCAGGAGGGCCAGAAGGTGGAGTTCGACGTCGCCAAGGGCGCCAAGGGCCTGCAGGCGCAGAACGTTCGCCCCATCTGAAGCCCGCTGAGCCCGTCGTCATCCTGACGACTTCCTGATTCACCCAGAGGGTCCGATCCGTTCCAGGGTCGGGCCTTCTGTCCGTTCTGGAGCCCGCATGTCCGTGCCGACCCGCTTCCCCCGCCTGCGCTTGCTGCCGCTCGTGGCCGCCCTCGGCTGCGCCACGCCGTCCACTCCCACGTCGCCCGCCGCGTCCGTCGCTCGCGCGCAAGGCGCTGCGTCCGCGCCCGCGTCATCCGCGCCCGTGTCGAAGGAGGCCCTGGCCTCCCTCGAGGCGGAGCTGGTCGCGAAGCACGGTGAGGCCCAGCGGGCCCGCATCGAGCGCGGCGTGGAGCAGGTGGCCACGCTGTGGCGCGCGGAGGACGGGGACCTGGCGGCCTTCGCGCGAGAGCAGTTCCTGCCGGAGGGCCCGCGGCTGGACGCGACGTTCAAGCGCCTGGAAGGGCTCTTCGAGCAGTTCGACGGCCACATGAACGAGCTGGGCCGGGAGCTCCAGTGGTTCACGGACCTGGACCTGGGGCCGCTGCTGCCGGTGGAGCCGCTGCTCGCGGCGTATGACCCTTCCTCCAACGTCACGTCGGACCTGTTCCAGGCGAAGCCGGGCTTCGTCGTGCTGCTCAACTTCCCGCTCACCACGCTGGAGGAGCGCACGAAGGACGGTCCGGCCTGGACGCGGCGGCAGTGGGCGGAGGCGAAGCTCGCGTCGCGCTTCAACCGGCGCGTGCCCGCGGCGGTGGAGCAGAAGGTGTCGCAGGCCATCGCGGACGCGAACCTCTACATCGCTGAATACAACGTCTGGATGCACCACCTGGTGGACGCGAAGGGCCAGCGCCTGTTCCCCCAGGGCCTGCGGCTCATCAGCCACTGGAACCTGCGCGACGAGTTGAAGGCGGACTACACGGATCCCCAGGGGCTGGCGAAGCAGCGGATGATCGTCCAGGTGATGGAGCGAATCGTCACCCAGTCCATCCCCGCGACGGTCATCGACAACCCGCGCGTGGACTGGGATCCGTTCACCAACCAGGTGACGGTGGCCCCGGCGGCGTCGGTGGAGCCGAACGCACCCGAGCGCCCCGCGAAGGCGGACCCCGCGCCGGAGCCGGACACGCGCTACGCGCGGCTGCTCGCGACCTTCCAGGCGTCGCGGCGGGCGGATCCCTATTCGCCGGTGGCCCCCACGCGCATCGCGCGCAGCTTCGACCTGGACCGGGGCCTGCCGGAGGCGCGCGTGCGCGCGTTGCTCACGCAGCTGCTCGAGTCTCCGCTGGTGCCGCGCGTGGCGAAGCTCATCGAGTCGCGCCTGGGCCGTCCGCTGGAGCCGCAGGACCTGTGGTACCCCGGCTTTCGTCCGGGCTCGAAGGTGCCGGAGGCGCAGCTGGACGCGCTCACGCGCAAGCGCTACCCCACGGCGGACGCCTTCGCGCGCGACATCCCCCGCATCCTCCAGGGGCTGGGCTTCACGCGAGAGAAGGCCGACATGCTCACGTCGCGCATCCGCGTGGACGCCTCGCGCGGCGCCGGCCACGCCCAGCCGGCGCTGCGCCGGGGCGACTTCCCCCGCCTGCGCACGCGCGTGGAGAAGGGGGGCATGGACTACAAGGGCTACAACATCGCGGTGCACGAGCTGGGGCACAACGTGGAGCAGGTCTTCAGCCTGTACGAGGTGGACCACACGCTCCTGTCCGGCGTCCCCAACAACGCCTTCACGGAGGCGCTGGCCTTCGTCTTCCAGGCGCGCGACCTGGAGCTGCTGGGCCTGGGGAAGCCGGATGCCCAGAGCGAACGCGAGCGCGTGCTCAACGACTTCTGGCAGGCCTGGGAGATCGCCGGCGTGGCGCTGGTGGACATGGCCACGTGGCACTGGATGTACGACCACCCGGACGCCACGCCCGCGCAGCTTCGCGAGGCCGTGGCGGGCCTGTCGCGCGACATCTGGAACCGGTACTACGCGCCCGTGCTGGGAGGGAGGGACAGCCCGCTGCTGGGCATCTACAGCCACATGATCAGCTATCCGCTGTACCTGCCGGACTACCCGCTCGGGCACCTCATCGCCTTCCAGATTGAAGAGCACCTGAAGCAGCACGGCCCGCTGGGCGCGGAGTTCGAGCGCATGGCCATCTTCGGCTCCGTCACCCCGGACGAATGGATGCGCCACGCCACCGGCGCCCCCGTCAGCGCGGACGCTTTGTTGCGCGCCACCGCAGCCTCGCTGTGATATCCGGGCCTTCCAATTTTCACATCTCTGGAGGAGTGACCGTGAATTTCATTTCCCGAGCGCTGTTGCTGGGTTCCCTGTCGACCGTGGTGGGCTGTGCCTCGATGAAGGGGGGCTCGAAGCCGTCCGAGCCGTCGGAGCCCGCGGCCGCGTCGCTGGTGGACAACTGTGACGATGCGCAGAAGAGCATCTCCAAGGAGGCGGACACGCTGGCCAGCCCCTACGGCATCGATCAGCACGTGGACAAGAACTTCCCGGACCGCAAGGTGTCGTGGCTGATGACGGACAGCGCGTACCAGAAGTTCGTGGTGCAGGCGGCCGCGAAGAACTTCGGCCGCTGCAACGACGCGGGCTGCTACCTGTTCGCGGCGCCGTCGGCGACCATCCACGGCGCGGTGGAGAAGGCGAAGACGGCGGACGGCAAGCATGACCCGGCGGTGCTGGGGCAGGCGCTGGGCCTGCCCGCGAAGAACTTCGAGGGCCCGCTGCGGATGATGACGCTGGACCTGGGGGCGCGGAAGGTCTGCACGCGGCTGCCGGTGGACGCGGATCCGGGCGTGTGGAAGTGCACCACGCCGGAGGACAAGGACTGCTTCAAGTTCGGCGGCTACACGTCTGGCGGCGTGCCGGAGGTGATGGTCATCAACGCGCCGGTGGCCGACGCGCAGGTGGCGGAGATTCCGTGAGCGACGAGGAGGTGCTGCTCCAGAGTCCGCTCCTGTACCGCGTGCTGCGCGGGCGGGGCGGAGCGCTGTCCATCGAGGTCCTGGTGGGCGGCATCGTCCAGTTCGAGGTTCGCGTGCTCCTGAACGAGGAGGAGACGGCGGCCTTTGAGCGGGAGGGGCGCACCTTCGCGGACCGGATGGCCCAGGCCATCATGGCGGATCCGCCCTTCGGTGGCCGGTCGGTGCGCTCGCCGGTGCGCTGATGCCTGCGCGGGGGCCCGTTTCGCACGGGCCCCCGTCGCGGGGGACGCGCTACGGGGTGACGGCGGTGTTGCCGGGGATGTCCACCAGCTCCACGTCGAACTGGAGCACGGCATTGGGCGGGATGCGCGAGCCGGTGGGCGGACGCTCCCCGTACGCGGTGCTCGCGGGGCAGGTGAGCTTCGCCTTGCCGCCGACCTTCATCTTCTGCACGCCCTGGGTCCAGCAGGGGATGACGCCGTTGAGCGGGAACTCCGCCGCCATGCCGCGCGCGTAGGAGCTGTCGAACTCCGAGCCGTCCACCAGGGTGCCCCGGTAGTGCACCTTCACGGTGTCGATGGCGCGGGGCACCTTGCCGGTGCCGGCCTTGAGCTCCCGGTAGATGACGCCGGAGGGCAGCCGGGTGGCCCCAGGCTCCTTGGAGGCTCGGTCCAGCGTGGCGACGTTGACCTGGGCCTGGCGTGCCTTCGCGAGCGCCTGGATCTTCGGCGTGTACTCCTTTGGATCCACGGCGGGGGATGTGCCGGCGAGCGCGTCCTGGAGGCCGTGCTGGAGCAGCTGCACCTCCGCGGGCGTCAGCGCGAGCGCCGTCACGCTCTGGCCCAGCGTCACGCCGAGCGAATAGATGGCCTTCTGATCATCCGTCTGGAGGTCCGGCGGCGCCTGGGAGGCCGCCTGCGCGGGGGCCTCCGGCGCGGCGGCCGGCTTCGAGGTCTTGGTCGAGGACTGCGCCAGCGCGAGTCCCGGAGCGCCAAGCATCAGCACCAGGGCCGCCTTCCACTGCATCCGCATGCTTCCGCCTTTCACGAGAATGGAGGGGACTATAGGGCCGCGCATGCGCCGCCGGTCATCCTTCCGGGCAGGTCGTACGCACAAGCCAACGCGAAGAATCCAGCGAGCGAAAAAAGACGGCGCCTCCAGGCCGGTCTTCCGAGGGAGCAGGGCGCCGTTTTCTTGCGCGCATGACGTCTGACCGTACTGTGCCTTCAGGTCGCTTCACCCACGCAGCGGCCTGTTGCACCAGCCGGAGGTCATGAGCCAATGAGCGAGAAGCGGAAGGCCAATCGGGCGCCCCTGGACATCTACCTCAACAAGTACATGGGCGGCGTGCCGTACATGACCCGCGCGGCGGACATCAGCCAGGAGGGCGTCAGCCTGTCGCGCCTCATCGAGCCCCAGCACGACGCGCGCCGCGTGGGCCTCCAGTTCCAGCTCCCCGGCTCCGAGGAGATCATCTACGCCGAGGGTGAAGTCGTACGCGAGTGGAAGGAGTTGGGGCGCAAGGAGCAGTCAGGTGTGCGCTTCACGCTGCTCACCGAGCGGCACCGCAAGATGATCGACGCGTACGTGGACCGTCACACCGAAGGCAACTGACACGCGAGGTGATCCTCCGGGTGTGCCACCGCGACCGCGCGGTGCCACCGGCGGTTCACGGAATGCGCGCGGAGGACGTCAGGTGGATCCGTCCGTCCTTCGGGTCGCCTTGACTTCGCGCGGAGTGGCCCCCTTGAATGACCGGAGTGGTTTCCTGTGCGCTCGCCGACGTGTCGCGGCGACAGCGGGAGGAGTGCTCCGTGAGGCGTTCGCTGTGGGGTTTGTTGCTGGTCGTGCCGCTGACGGCGCTGGGCCAGGGCAAGGACGCGAAGAGCGCCGCACCCGCCGTCGAGGCCGTGCGTGGCGCTGGCTCGCCGGGCATCAACTGGGAGGGGCAGATCCTGCGCGCCACGGGCTCCGGGGCGCCGGACCTCAAGGCCGCCAACCCGGCCCAGGCGCGCCTGGGCGCCGAGCGCGCCGCGAAGCTGGACGCGTTCCGCAACCTCCTGGAGCAGGCCAAGGTCATCCAGGTGAGCGCGGGCCGCACCGTGGGCGATGAGTGGTCCCGCGACGAGGTGAAGGCCCGCGTGGAAGGCGCCATCCGCGGCTACAAGGTCGTGGCCCGGCGCTACTTCTCCGACAGCGGCGTGGAGCTGGACGTGGAGGTGCCGCTCGCGGCGCTCACCGCGGCGCTGACGCCCGCGCAGGACGTGGCCATCGTGCTCAACGCGGAGGGCGCGGCGAAGTACACCGGCCTCGTGGTGGACGCGCGCGGATTGGGCGTGAAGCCGGTGCTCTCGCCCAGGCTGGTGGATGCGGCGGGCAAGGCGCTCTACGGCGCGACGGTGCTCACGGACGAGGCGCGTGGCACGACGGGCGTGGCGGCCTGGTTCGAGAACCTGGAGGCCGCCCGCAAGGCCGCGCGCGTGGGCGACAAGCCGCTGGTGGTGAAGGCCGCGCAACTCCAGGGCTCCGACTTGGTCCTGAACGCGGAAGGGGCCCGCGCGCTCACCGAGGCGAACACGCGCTTCCTGGCCGAGGGCCGGGTCGTCATCGTCACGCAGTAGCGCCGCCGCGAGTGCCCGAGGAACGACGATGTCCCTGAAACGTTTCGCGCCCTGCCTGCTCCTCGCGACCGACGCGCTGGCCGCCGCCTCCAAGCCCCAGACGACCGCCGCTGGCGCTCCGGCGCGACCGGCCGGTGTGATGGAAGTCACGGTCGAGCTGAACGTGGCGCCGTGATGCGAGTCGGGTGGGCGGCAGTGTTGACGCTCGCGGTGCTTGCGGGCGGCTGCGCGGCGAAGCAGGAACAGCCGGCGACGGTGGTCCGTGCGCGCGAGCTGATGGCCTCCGCCGAGGGCAAGAGCGGGGACCTGGTGCTCCGGTGCGAACCCTCGGATGCGGACGTGCTGCTGGACGGCGTGGAGCAGGGCAAGTGCAGCGACTTCTCCGGGGTGTCCCGGAGCCTGCGGCTGCATGACGCGGGCTTCCACCAGGTCGAGGTGAAGAAGCGCGGCTTCTATCCGTACACGACCTACTACTCGCCCAGCGGGGCGCGGGTGACGCTCAACGTGAAGCTGCGGCCCCTGGCGCCCGAGGGCGGCGGCGCTCCGTGAAGTGAGGGTCGAGGCGTTCCCGGTCCGCGCGAGGTGACGCTGGGGGAGTGGACGCAGACGTTCCTCCGTCCCTCCAACGGCGGGCGGTGAGCGATACGCAACCGGGCCGTGTCAAGGCTGGTGCCTTGGACCGCGAGGTGGCGGGCGACGGCTTTGGCCCATTCGTGAGCCGCAATCAGGAGCCCAAGACGCCGTAGGATGGGCGGGGACAGGAGGCGGTCATCGGACGTCGCAAGAAAGGCAGTGAGCGCGCGGTGAAGGTCCCCCAGTCCGCCGCGTCCCCGGAGGTCTCCCCGGTGTTGCATGTCGTGCACCCGGAGCCCGTGCCTCCGGCCGGAGACCCCGCGGCGTTGGACGAGGCGGAGGCTCGTCGGGTCGACTTCGTGTGGTCCGGGGCGATGGTGGGCTCGTTGGCGCTGGTGTTCGCGCTCCTGTCGGTGTCCGGCGGGGTGGCGGTGCCAGTGTTGCTGGCGCTGACGGGCGCGTACGCGTTCAACCCGCTGGTCACGCTCCTGGAGAAGCGCGGCCTGGACCGCACGTGGGGCACGTCCGTGCTCTTCTTCGCGGGCACGCTCCTGCTGGTGGGCGCGGGGCTGTACCTGGTGCCGGTGTTCCGTGACGAGGCGGCGAAGCTGCCCGGCTTCTTCCAGCGGGCCAGCACCCAGGTGGTGCCGCAGGTGGAGTCGCTCCTGGGCGTGTCGTTGCCGGACCTGGTGAGCCAGCGCACCGCGGAGCTGGGGGAGAAGGCGTCGGAGCTGATCCAGAGCGCGGGCCCCACCGCGGCGCGGCTCGTCGCGAGCTTCGCCGGCAACACCGCGCGCTTCGCGGCCACGCTGCTGGGCCTGTCGGTGGTGCCGGTGCTGGCGTTCTTCTTCCTCCAGGACTACCCGCGCTTGATGGGGAGCATCCAGGACCTGCTGCCGCGCCGCTCGGTGGCGCTGGTGAGCCAGCGCTTCCGGGAGGTGGACGAGGTGCTGTCCGCCTTCGTGCAGGGCCAGCTCACCGTGGGGGCCATCCTGTCGGTGCTCTACGCGGTGGGGCTGTCCGTGGCGCGCATCGACCTGGCCATCGCCATCGGGCTCATCGCCGGCTTCGGCAACATGGTGCCCTACCTGGGCACGGGCATTGGCGTGGTGCTGGCGGTGTTGGGCGTGCTCCTGTCGTGGCAGGGGCCGTGGCAGTTGGCGGTGGTGGCGGCGACCTTCATCATCGGTCAGCTGGCCGAAGGCTTCGTCATCACCCCGCGCGTCGTGGGGGAGAAGGTGGGCCTGGCGCCCGTGGCGGTCATCATCGCCGTGCTCGCGTTCGGTGAGCTGTTCGGCTTCGTGGGCATCCTCCTGGCGGTCCCGGCCAGCGCCATCCTCAAGGTCGTCCTGAGCGTCGTCCTCCAGCGCTACCGCCGCACGGAGCTCTACAAGGGGAGCGGGCGCGGGCCGTGACGAAGCTGGAGAAGCTGCACCAGGAGATCATCGCCTGCCGGGCCTGCCCCCGGCTCGTGGCGTGGCGCGAGGAGGTGGCCCGGGTGAAGCGGCGCGCCTACCGCGACTGGGACTACTGGGGGAAGCCCGTCCCGGGGTTCGGCGACCCGAAGGCCCGGCTGATCATCGTGGGGCTGGCCCCCGCCGCGCACGGCGCCAACCGGACGGGGCGGATGTTCACCGGCGACCGCTCGGGCGACTTCCTCTTCGCGGGCCTTCACCGCGCGGGCTTCGCGAGTCAGCCCCACAGTGAAAGTCGGGACGACGGGCTGGCGCTGACGGACGCCTTCATCGTCGCCTCGGCCCGGTGCGCGCCGCCGGACAACAAGCCCCTGCCAGAGGAGCTGGCCCGGTGCGCGCCGTTCCTGGACCGGGAGATGGCGCTGCTGCCCGGCCGGGTGCTGCTCGCCTTGGGGGCCATCGGGTGGAACGCCGCGCTGGCGTCGGCTGCTCGCACGGGCGGTCCGCTGCCCACGCCCCGGCCTGTCTTCGGCCACGGCGCCGAGTTCCGGCTACCGGACGGACGGTGGCTCGTGGGCAGCTACCACGTCAGCCAGCAGAACACCCAGACGGGGAGGCTCACCCCCGCGATGTTCGACGCGGTGTTGAAACGCGTCCGGGTGCTGTTGGAGGAACGAACGTAGGGAACAGAAGCCCCCCGCGTTCGTGTTTCCTTGACAGGTGCGGGAGCCCGCTGTTATTCCCCGCGCCCATCCGCACGACGGGTCGTTAGCTCAGCGGTAGAGCACTACCTTGACACGGTAGGGGTCAGTGGTTCGATCCCACTACGACCCATCATCAGTAAGCGTTCCATCTCGCGGGCGGCCGGCTTTTCCAAAAGCCTGCCGCCCGTGGTTTTTTCCAGCGCAGGGGTTTTCCGCCATGTCCGAATCCATCACGGTGACGCTCCCCGACGGCAGCCAGAAGCAGACCGTCCGGGGCACGACCATCGCGGACTTCGTGAAGGGCAGCATCGGTGTGGGGCTCGCGAAGGCGGCCCTCTTCGCCCGGGTCAACGGCCAGGACGTGGACCTGACGCGCACGCTCGACGAGGACGCGAAGCTGCAGATCTTCACGTCCAAGAGCCCTGAAGGCCTGGACCTCATCCGCCACGACGCCGCGCACGTGGTGGCCAGCGTCGTGCAGCGCCTGTTCCCCGGCACGCAGGTGACCATCGGTCCCTCGACGGAGGAGGGCTTCTACTACGACTTCTTCCGCGAGAAGCCCTTCACGCCGGAGGAGCTGGAGAAGATCGAGGCGGCCGCCAACGCCGAGCTCAAGCAGGACGCGCCCTTCGTGCGGACCGAGATCTCCATGGAGGACGCCATCCGGCTCTTCGAGGAGAAGGGCGAGAAGTTCAAGGTGGAGATCGTCAAGGACATCGCCGCCAAGGGCGCCAAGACGCTCACGCTCTACACGCACGGCGACTGGGTGGACTTCTGCCTGGGGCCCCACGCGCCCAGCACGGGGAAGATCGGCGTCATCAAGATCCTCTCCTCCAGCGGCGCGTACTGGCGCGGCGACCACCGCAACCCGATGCTCCAGCGCGTCTACGGCACGGCCTTCTTCGACAAGAAGGCGCTGGAGGCCTACCTCACGCGCATCGAAGAGGCGAGGAAGCGCGACCACCGCAAGCTGGGCAAGGAGCTGGATCTCTTCCACTTCCACCCGTACTCGCCGGGCGCCGCCTTCTGGACGCCCAAGGGCACCGCGCTCTACCAGACGCTGTCGGACTGGATGCGCGGGCTCACGGCCGGTGATGGCTACGTGGAGATCAAGACGCCCCTGATGTTCAACAAGGGCCTCTGGGAGACGAGCGGCCACTGGGGCAAGTACAAGGAGAACATGTTCCTGGTGCTCGACAGCGAGTCCGGCGAGCACGACTTCTCCCTCAAGCCGATGAACTGCCCGTCGCACCACCTGTTCTACGGCTTCAAGAAGCACAGCTACCGCGACCTGCCCCTGCGCCTGCACACCCAGGACGTGCTCCACCGCAACGAGGCCGCGGGCTCGCTGGGCGGGCTCACCCGCGTGCGCCAGTTCGCCCAGGACGACGCGCACATCTACTGCATGGAGAGCCAGATCACCGACGAGGTGCGGCGCTTCGTGAAGCTGTTGGATCGCGTCTACAAGGCGGTGGGCCTCACCTACGCGGTGAAGCTGTCCACGCGCCCCGAGCAGCGCCTGGGGGATGACTCCCTCTGGGACCGCGCGGAGGACGGGCTCAAGGCGGCGCTGGAGTCGCTGGGCCTCCCCTATGAGCTGGCCCCGGGCGACGGCGCCTTCTACGGCCCGAAGATCGACTTCGCGGTGTCGGACAGCATCGGCCGGCGGTGGCAGCTGGGCACCATGCAGCTGGACTACCTGGCCCCGCAGCGCTTCGACCTCACGTACGTGGGCGAGGACAACGCCGAGCACCGCCCGGTGGTCCTCCACCGCGCCATCTTCGGCTCCTTCGAGCGCTTCACCGCCATCCTCATCGAGCACTTCGCGGGCGCGTTCCCGGCGTGGCTGGCCCCGGTGCAGGCCACCATCGTCACCGTCGCGGACCGTCAGCTGGAATACGCCCGCAAGGTGCGGGACGACCTGCGCGCGAAGGGCTTCCGCGTGGAGCTGGACGAGCGCGGCATGACGCTCAACGCGAAGATCCGCGAAGCGCAGATGCAGAAGGTCCCGTTCACCCTGGTGGTGGGCGACAACGAGGTGGAGGCCGGCGCCGTGGCCCCCCGCCGCTACGGCGGCGAGGACCTCAAGACCATGAAGGCCGCCGACTTCGAGGCGCTCCTCGCCAAGGAAGCCGCGCTGCCCTGAGGGTGGAGGGGGACTTGACTCCCCGTCTGGGCTGGACTACTTGCCCGACTTCCGGGGATTGAGGCACGCCCTCCGTCCCCGAGTCGTCGGAGGGTCCTCCCATCGTTCGCGATCAGAGAACCAATCGCCGTATCCGAGCCCGCGAGGTCCGAGTCGTCGGACCGAACGCCGAGCAGCTCGGGGTCATGTCCATCGAAGCAGCCCTGACGCGCGCCCAGGCGGACGGTCTCGACCTCGTCGAGATCAGCCCCATGGCCAAGCCGCCGGTCTGCAAGATCATGGACTACGGCAAGTTCAAGTACGAGGAGAAGAAGAAGGCCTCGGAGACGAAGAAGAAGCAGGTCGTGGTCCACCTGAAAGAGGTGAAGCTCCGCCCCAAGACGGAGGAGCACGACTACGAGTTCAAGGTCCGCAACGTCCGCCGGTTCCTGGAAGAGGGGAACAAGGCGAAGATCACCATCATGTTCCGGGGTCGTGAAATCACCCACAAGGAGCTGGGGAGCGCGATCCTCGAGGACGTGACCAAGGACCTGAAGGAAGTCGCGGTGGTGGAGCAGAACCCCCGGATGGAAGGGCGCCAGATGTTCATGATCCTGGCCCCCAACGCGAAGGTGGCCCAGCGCGCCCGGGAGCTGGTCCGTCAGCAGGCGGACGGTGCCGGCAAGAAGCAGGAAGGCAGGCCGGCGGACGTCAAGCCGGCGGAAGGCGGGCGGGGAGGTGGGTCCCGGGGAACCGGGGAGGGGGCGCCGGAGGTTCCGGTGGCGGTGGTTTCTGCAGGGATTGTAGGAAACGCTACCCCCATCGCATCGAAAGAGTGATAGAGGCTTCCGCCCAAAGCGTCCGGGAACCGTGTGCCCCGGACCGCCGTCAGTCACGAAGACTGCCGGCCGACAGGAAGCAGAAGGAAGGTTTGGGATCATGCCCAAGTTGAAGACCCGCAGCGCCGCGAAGAAGCGCTTCCACGTGAAGAAGAGCGGCCAGGTGAAGTTCGGCAAGGCGTTCAGCAAGCACCTGTTCACCTTCTCCAAGACGCCCAAGCAGAAGCGCGGCAACCGTGGCACGGGCCACCTGCGCGACATGGACGCCAAGAAGGTCATCAAGGAGCTGTTCCCCTACGGGGCCTGAAGTCCTTCCTCGGGTTTGAACCAATCCGTGAGTCCTGGCGGAGCGGCGTGATGCCTGCGCCCCGGGGCCACCTTCCAGCAGTCAGGAGTGTGTCATGCGCGTCAAAAAGGGATTCAAGGCTCGTCGTCGTCGTAATCGCATTCTCAAGCTCGCCAAGGGCTTCCGCGGCCGTCGCAAGAACTGCTACCGCCGTGCGAACCAGGCCGTCGAGCGCGCCCTGGACTACGCCACCCGCGACCGCGCGGTGCGCAAGCGCAACTTCCGCTCGCTGTGGATCGTCCGCATCAACGCGGCGGCCCGCACGCTGGGCCTCTCGTACTCGAAGCTGATCGCCGGCCTGGCGAAGGCGAAGATCGGCCTGGACCGCAAGGTCCTGTCCGACATGGCCATCGCGGACCCCGCGGGCTTTGCCGCCGTCGCCAACATCGCGAAGGCAGCCTGAGACACGGCTGGCGGTGACGCCGGCCCCCGAAGATGAAACGGGCTGCCTCCAACCAGGGGGCGGCCCTTTTTTTTGCCCGGCGCTTGAGGCGTCCGGGGCGTGAATGGAAGGCGGGAAGAGGACCATGCGAGACCGGTTGCAGGCGTTGGCGGACGCGGCGCGCCAGGAGATCGCGGGCGTGTCGGAGCCCTCGCAGGTGGAGGCGCTGCGCATCCGCTACCTGGGCAAGAAGGGGGAGCTGTCCGCGGTACTGGGCGGCATGGGCAAGCTGCCCCCCGACGAGCGGCGGGCGCTGGGCGAGGTGGCCAACACCGTCAAGGCGGAGCTGGAGCAGCTCCTGGCGGACGCCACGAAGCGCGCGGAGGAGGCGGCGCTGGAGGCCCAGCTGAAGGGCCCGAAGCTGGACGTGACGTTGCCCGGGCGCTCGGTGCTGCCCGGCGGGCGGCACCCGGTGTCGCGGACGATGGAGGACATCGTCCGGACGTTCGCGCGGCTGGGCTTCGAGGTGGCGGTCGGGCCGGAGATCGAGCTCGACTACTTCAACTTCGAGGCCCTGAACCTGCCGAAGGATCACCCCGCGCGGGACATGCAGGACACGTTCTACGTGGACGAGCCCACCCTGGGGCACGCGAAGAAGGCGGACAGCCCGTCGCTCCTGCGCACGCACACGTCGCCGGTGCAGGTGCGGCACATGCTGTCGCGCAAGCCGCCCATCCGCGCGGTGATGCCGGGCCGGGTGTACCGGCGTGACTCGGACATCACGCACACGCCGATGTTCCACCAGGTGGAGGGCCTGCTGGTGGACAAGGACGTGAGCTTCGCGGAGCTGAAGGGCACGCTGGACGCGTTCGTGCGGGCCTTCTTCGGTTCGGACACGCGCACGCGCTTCCGTCCGTCGTTCTTCCCCTTCACCGAGCCGTCGGCGGAGGTGGACGTCACCTGCGCGTCGTGCGGCGGCAAGGGCTGCCGCGTGTGCAAGCAGACGGGGTGGTTGGAGGTGCTGGGCAGCGGCATGGTGCACCCGAACGTCTTCACCGCCGCGGGCTACGACCCGAAGGAGGTGACGGGGTACGCGTTCGGCATGGGCGTGGAGCGCCTGGCCATGCTGCGCTACGGCATCGACGACTTGCGGATGATGTTCGAGAACGACGCGCGCTTCCTCGAGCAGTTCTGATTCCAGCCGGATGGGCAAGAGGGTGGACCTGTGAAGATTTCGGTGAAGTGGCTGGGTGATTACGTGGCGCTGCCGCCGTCGGTGGACGTGCTGGCGCGCAAGCTGACCGCGGCGGGGCTGGAGATCGAAGGGGTGGAGCGCCCCGGCGAGGGCCTGCGCGGCGTGGTGGTGGCGCAGATCCGCGAGTCGGTGCAGCACCCCAACGCGGACAAGCTGTCCGTCACGCAGGTGGACATCGGCGGCTCCGCGCTGTTCCAGGTGGTGTGCGGCGCGAAGAACTTCAAGGTCGGCGACAAGGTGCCGCTGGCCACGGTGGGCGCGAAGCTGCCCAACGGCATGGAGATCAAGCAGGCCGCGCTCCGGGGCGTGGACAGCTTCGGCATGCTCTGCTCGGCGAAGGAGCTGGGCATCACCGAGGACTCGTCCGGCCTGCTCATCCTGCCCGCGGACACGAAGCTGGGCATCCCGGTGGCGGAGGCCCTGGGGCTGGATGACTCCGTGCTGGAGGTGAACGTCACGCCGAACCGGCCGGACGCGCTGAGCCACCTGGGCATCGCGCGCGAGGTGGGCGTGGTGACGGGCGCCGCGCTGAAGCCGCCCCAGCCGAAGACCGCGGAGTCCGGCAAGCCGGTGGCGGACTTGGTGAAGGTGCGCATCGACGCGAAGGAGCGGTGCTCGCGCTACGCGGCGCGCGTGGTGGAGGGCATCACCGTCCAGCCGTCGCCGCAGTGGATGCAGGACCGGCTGAAGGCGTGCGGCGTGCGCGCCATCAACAACGTGGTGGACGTCACCAACTACGTGCTCCTGGAGTACGGCCAGCCGCTGCACGCGTTCGACCTGGAGAAGGTGGCGGGCCAGGAGATCGTCGTGCGCGCCGCGAAGCCGGGCGAGAAGCTGCGCACGCTGGATGACAAGGAGCGCACGCTGGACGCGGACGACCTGGTCATCGCGGATCGCGACCGGGCGCAGGCGCTGGCGGGCGTGATGGGCGGCGGGGACAGCGAGGTGACGCAGGGCACGAAGCGCATCGTCATCGAGTCCGCGCACTTCCACGGCTCCGGCGTGCGCCGGTCCGCGAAGCGCTACGCGCTGCACACGGAGGCGTCGCACCGCTTCGAGCGCGGCGCGGACCTGGACGCGGTGCTGCCGGCGCTGGACCGGGCCGCGCAGCTCATCGCGGAGCTGTCGGGTGGCACGGTGGCGCCGGGCCGGGTGGACGTGCAGCCGGAGCCGCTGGCCCCTCGCCGGGCGACGCTGCGCTACGCGCGGGTGGAGAAGGTGCTGGGCGTGGCGGTGCCGGAGGCGGAGGTCCGGCGCATCCTCGGGGCGCTGGGCTTCAAGTCCGTGGAGGAGGGCGCGGGGCAGACGACGTTCGAGGTGCCCCGGGCGCGCGTGGACGTGGAGCGCGAGGAGGACCTGATGGAGGAGGTCGCCCGCGTGTACGGCTATGACAACATCCCGGCGCGCCTGCCGCGCGGCCTGGACACGCTGGCGCCGGAGCCCCTGTCGATGGAGGCCGAGCGCCGGCTGCGTCAGGCGCTGGGCGGCGCGGGGCTGGACGAGGTGGTGAACTACTCGTTCGTGGCGCCGAAGTCGCTGGAGGTGCTGGGCGGGAAGGACGCGCCCATCGCGCTGATGAACCCGCTGAGCGTCGAGCAGTCGGTGATGCGCACCAGCCTGTTGCCGGGGCTGCTGGAGAACCTGTCGCGCAGCGTGCGCCACCAGGTGGAGTCGGTGGGCCTCTACGAGACGGGGCGGGCGTACTTCCGGGACGCGCAGGGCGGGCAGGGGATGCGCCCGGCCGCGCACGAGGTGCCGCGCGTGGCGGGGCTGGTGTGGGGCCTGCGCGGCGGGAGCCGGAGCTGGACGCAGAAGGACTCGCGCGTGGACTTCTACGACGCGAAGGGCGCGGTGGAGGCGCTCCTGCACGCGCTGCACGTGGAGGGCGTGGCGTTCACCCCGGCCGAGGCTCCGGCGTACCACCCGCGCGGCTGCGCGCAGGTGTCCCTGAAGGACGGGACGGTATTGGGCCACGTGGGCGAGGTGCACCCGCGCGTGACGAAGGCGCTGGGGCTGCCGGAGGGCGTGTTCGTGTTCGAGCTGGACACGGAGCCCCTGTACGCGGCGGCGCGGCTGGTGCCGCAGGCGCAGGCGCTGCCCAGGTACCCGGCGGTGCTGCGCGACCTGGCGGTGGTGGTGCCGCTGGAGCTGCGCAACGAGGAGGTGCGCCGGGTCATCCTGGAGGTGGGCGCCCCGCTGGTGGAGGACGCGCTGGTGTTCGACGTGTACACGGGCAAGCCCATCCCCGAGGGGAAGAAGAACCTGGCGTACGCGCTGAGGTACCGCTCGGCCGAGCGGACGCTCACCGACGCGGAGGTCACGGCGGCCCACCAGCGCATCATCACGGAGGTGAACCAGCGGCTGGGGGCGGCGCTGCGCGCCTGAATTCCTGAGTGAAACCAGGACGTTGACACGGTTCGGGGAAGGCTGACACCATGCCCCGCGTTCACCGGCCATTCACGGGTGCCAGAGGACTCGCATGACGAAAGCGGACATCATCGAGGGGGTCTACGAGAAGGTCGGCTTCTCGAAGAAGGAGTCGGCGGAGATCGTCGAGCTCGTCTTCGACACCGTGAAGGAGACGCTGGAGCGCGGGGACAAGATCAAGATCTCCGGGTTCGGAAACTTCCAGGTGCGCCAGAAGAAGGCGCGCGTGGGGCGCAACCCGCAGACGGGCAAGGAGATCGAGATCAGCGCGCGCCGGGTGCTGACCTTCCGTCCGAGCCAGGTGTTGAAGAGCGCCCTGAACGGCGAAGCGCCTCCGGAGAACCACGCGGAGATCGACGCGCAGGAAGAGGCGGCGGCGGACGCGGCGGAGGCCCGGGGCGAGGACTTCGACGAGGGAATGGAAGAGGGCGAGGAGTAGGTTTTCCACCGTCGCCCTTCACCTCCTGCTTGACCTCGGAATGGTGTGGGGGCATAAGGGCGCACCGTTTCACGACGGCGGTTTTCGGGGCGTAGCGCAGCCTGGTAGCGCACTTGCTTGGGGTGCAAGTGGTCGCAGGTTCAAATCCTGTCGCCCCGACCAAATAGAGGCCCTGGAGTTTCCGGTGCAAGCCGGTGACTCCAGGGCCTTTGTTTCTGGGGCTCCCTGACTCCAGCAGCAAACTAGCAGCAATCGGAGCGGGCCCGGTGCCAGCAGCAAGCGAGGCCTGAGGAACGGGCTCGCTGGGGCCAGGAACCGCGGGCACGAACGCGAGCTGGTTGAGTCAGCGCTGCGGCTGTGGGTCGAGCAGACGAAGACGGACCGGGGTGGAGGCAAGCCCGGAGCACTGACGACGCTGGAGCGCGAGGAGCTCTCCCGGCTGCGCAAGGAGAACCGGGAGCTGCCGATGGCGCGGGAAATACTAAAAACGCGGCGGCCTTCTTCGCGAAGGAGATGAGGTGAAGTTCTCCTTCATCCACGCGGAGAAGGCCCTCTTCCCGGTAGCTGCCCTCTGCCGGCACCTGAGCGTCTCCCGGAGCGGTTACTACGCCTGGGCGAAACGACCCGAGTCCGAGAGGAAGAAGCGCGACCGGGCGCTCCAACTCGAAGTGGCAGCCATCCACCAGGAGAGTCGGGGCACGTACGGCGCTCCTCGGGTTCATGCGGAACTCAAAGCGAGGGGCCAGCGGGTGGCCCGGAAGCGAGTGGCTCGTCTGATGCGCCAGACGGGCCTGCGAGGACGCGCACGGCGTCGCTTCGTGCGGACCACCGACTCCGCCCATCGCCACCCGGTGGCACCCAACACCCTGGAAAGGAACTTCCACCCCGGCCAACCCCACTGCGCGTGGGTGGGTGACCTCACCTATGTCTGGACGGACGAGGGATGGTTGTACCTGGCGGTGCTGCTGGAGCTCTTCAGCCGCAAGGTGGTGGGCTGGGCGATGGGCGAGAGAATCGACAGCGGCTTGGTGCTGAGCGCGCTCGATATGGCATTGCTCGGCGGTCCCGCTCCGCGATTGCACTACTCCGACCGCTTGAATCCGCCCAGTACGCGAGCGAGGACTACCGCCGACGACTGGAGGCGCGGTATTGGATGCAGCATGTCTCGCAAGGGCAACTGCTGGGACAATGCCGTGGCGGAGAGCTTCTTCTCCACCCTGAAGTTGGAGCTCGTCTACGGCACCCCCTTCAAGACACGTGAGGCGGCGAAGCAGTCGCTGTTCGAGTACATCGAGGTGGTCTACAACCGGAAGCGGCGCCACTCCGCCCTGGGCTACGTCAGTCCTGCGGAGTGCGAGCGGATGGCCGCAATCAAGAGGCTGGCAGCATAGTCAACCTGTCCACTGAACCGGAGCAGGCCCACCGGGTGGTTGTGTTCCCATTGTGTGCGAGGATGGGCCGGATGGGGCTCACAAGATCGGAACAGATGGCCCGCATACGTGGCACGGACACGTCACCCGAGGTCACGCTGCGACGCGCCCTCTGGTCTCGTGGCTTGCGCTACCGCCTCCACGAACGAACCCCCGCAGGCAGACCCGATGTAGCGCTCCCGGCCAGTCGCGTTGCGGTGTTCATCGACGGTTGCTTCTGGCATGGGTGCCCGTTTCACTATGCACGCCCTCGCTCCCGCGAGGAGTTCTGGTCGGCCAAGCTGGCCGCCAACATCGACCGCGACGCTCGCCAGTCTGCACTGCTGGAGGAAGCGGGCTGGCGGGTGGTGCGGATCTGGGAGCACGAGGTCGTCGAAGAGTTGGCCAGTGCCGTTGATCGCGTCGAACGTGCTGTGCGGGGCGGCGGTAGCCCATGGGCGGGCCAGCGTCGTGTGCGGCGCGTCATGGAAGTCGGCGGTGGCCTGGAGCGTCGTGAGATTGTCGCGCTGTGTGCCCCCTCCGATGTAGTCGAGGTGTCCGAAGGGCCTCGCGTGACGGCCAAGGCCCGTGCGCTCAAAAGGTCGAGGCGGTAGGAGAGACAGGAGCCCTGCGATGAACCGAAGGAAGTCCGTGAAGCTTGCTAGTTGACGGCCAGCTTGATGCTCGCTACGGCTGGATCTTTGCCGGTCGCCTTGTACCGGAGGACGATCTCGCCGCGCTTGCTGCCGAGGTTCGCGCGGAACGCCGTCTTGCTGGCAGTGCGGGATTGATGGAACGAAACACAGGCGGAGCTGGCACACTCGATGGGATGCTCGGTGTTCTCGGTACCGAAGTGGGAATGTGGGGCGACGGTGCCCGCTGCAAAGCACCGACGCTTGGTGGAGCAGCTGGCGACCGCAGTAGGGTACCCTCCCAGCGATTGGCTCGAGGCTATCGTCTCGGGGAATCGATCTTTCCGTAGAGCCTCTTGATGCCGCGGCAACAGGTGAAACACGCCAAACACGACCGGTCGGTTCCGGATCTTTTTCCCGACTACTGCTGGTCCCCCGGTCGATCCAGGGACTTGGCCGCTACAGGCCCGTGGCCCGCCGTCCCCCGCGACGTCGACGAGCTAATTCGCAGGAAGCTCCGCCGCATCCAGGAAGGGGGCGCGCTCCGGTACATGGACATGTTCGCGGGCTGCGGCGGTATCTCCCTCGGCTTCCTGACCGCCGGCTTCACGCCGGTCGCGTCTGTCGAGAACGACCCCTGGGCTGCGGAATCGCACGGGGCGAACTTCGGCCCGCGGTCCCTGGGCGGCGACCGCCCTGCCCACCACGTCCCGCGCGACGCCACGACAGAGGATGCAGTCAGCGTCTTTACAGACCTGGGGCTCGCAGGAACCCCCGAGGATCAAATCGACATCTTGGTCGGTGGCCCGCCGTGCCAAGCCTTCGCTCGTGTCGGACGCGCGAAGCTCCGGGAACAGGCGCATCGCCGTCAGGAGGCGACCGCCGATCAGGCATTCCTGGTCGATGGTCGGGTGAGCCTCTGGCAGCGCTATGTGCACTTCATCCGTGCCACGAAGCCCGTAGCGCTCCTGATGGAGAACGTACCCGACATCCTGAACCACGGTGGCAGCAACGTGGCCGAGCTGGTCTCCAGGAGCCTCGCCGAGGAAGGCTACGCCGTCGCCTACACCCTCCTGAACGCCGCGTGGTACGGAGTGCCGCAGACCCGCGAGCGCATGATCCTCATCGGGTTTCACCGCGCGACGGGCATCACGCCTCGGTTCCCGTCGCCGACGCACCACGTGGACCTCCCGTCCGGGTACACGAGCTCGAAGAACACGGCCCGACGGGTGATTCACGAGGAAGGCTCAGAACACCACCGGTGGATAGCAGATCCGACACGCTCCTTGAGCCGCGCTACGACGGCTTCGGAGGCCCTAGCAGACCTCCCGCCGCTCTTTGCGCTCGATCTCCTGCGGTCCGGGCATCTCCGTAGGGGAGCCAAGGACCCGTCGGAGCCGGTGGGCTACACCTCAAACAAGCCCACCACGCGGTACTCCATGCTGATGCGGAAGTGGCCCGGCTTCGCGCCGCAGACCACTACCGGCCATGTCTTCCGCTACCTTCCTCGGGACTACAAGATCTTCGCGGAGATCGAGGCGGGCTGGGAGTACCCCGAGGTCCATGCGCATGTGGAGCGCAAGATCTCGTCTTGGTTGGTGCATCGGAAGCGCCGTGGCCTGAGCACCGACGCCCGCGACCCTGACGTCCGCGATTTCATCGTCGCGTGGCGTATCCCCTACGACCCGACGAAGTTCCCGAACAAGTGGTGGAAGCTAGATGCGGGCAAGCCTGTGCGGACCCTGATGGCCCATCTGGGCAAGGACTCGTACTCGCATATCCACTACGACTCTGACCAAGCGCGCACGATCACTGTCCGTGAGGCGGCCCGCCTTCAGTCGTTTCCCGATGGCTTCGTGTTCAAGGGGTCGATGAACCCCGCCTTCCGGCAGATCGGGAACGCCGTTCCGCCCCTGTTCGCCTACGCCATCGCGATGGGGATGCGTGAGAGCCTCGAAGCCCCCTCGGTCGCTGACATGCGGAGCGAGCTCCTGGGGCTGCCGCAGTCGCACATCATCACCACCGAAGGCTCACGATGACGTTCACGATCCTGCGTCTGCTCACCCACTCGGAACTCGGCATGTTCCACGAGTACCGCCGGAGCGGGCGGGAGGGCTCGAAACAGCGCGCGATCAATTACGACTCGGACGTCGTGGACCGCGTGTTCCCCGCAGCGAAGGATTCCGACCGCATCGCCATCACCTGCCGTTGCCTGGAGGCCGCGAAGACGGTGGTGGTGAAGGAACAGTGGCTCAAGAAGCAGGAGAAGAACTGGCGCCTGGAAGGGCACTGCCCCAAGAGTCAGTACTACGGCTTCGTCGAGCCCGGCGTCCTGTTCGCGATGGTGGTGGACTCGTCGAGCAGCCCGGCATCGGCCTCGTGGGTGGTCGTCCCGACCGGACACCCGGCTAGAACCGCCATCATCAACCACGGCGAGAGCGCGAGGTTCGGCAAGTCCGCCATGATCGCGCTGTACGGCGAGGAGGGCGATTTCTGCCGGCAGGTCCTCGCGGAGCACTACCCCCAGCTGTTCGAGAAGGTCGAGAACGTGCGGAACAACCCGAACCGCAGCACCGGGCTGGAGCCCGACCCACTAGGCCTTTTCAAGATCCTGGCACGCGCCGGCCACAGCCTTCCCAGCGCCGTCGCCGACCTCGTGGATAACAGCCTGTCGAAGGGTGCTTCCGAGATCGACATCATATTCCCCAACCCGAACCAGGGCGGGCGGTGGATGTGCATCCGCGACAACGGGGTTGGCATGACGCCCGAGGGTTTGCGCGAGGCGATGAAGATAGGGCACCAGCGGGACTACGACGCAGCTGATCTCGGGAAGTACGGCTACGGTCTAAAGGGTGCAGCTTGGTCCCAGGCTGACCGACTCACCGTCGTCTCCAAGGCGGCGAATAGCCCCGAGAGCGTACTGACCTGGGATCGGGAGCACCTGGACCGCACCCGCCGCTGGGAGATCCTTGAGGACCCTGTGGAGGAGAAGTACGCCGAGTCCGTCCGACTCGGGACCTCAGGAACAGCGGTACTGCTCACCCGGATGCGGCCTCCGATAGAGGCCCCCAAGGTCAAGGGCGTGGAGCCCTATACTCAGGAGGTTGCGGCCGTCCGCGATCACTTGGAGTTGGTGTTCCACCGGTTCCTGGAGGGCGCGGTTCGCGGCCGGCAGCGGGTCACTATCCGGTTGTTGAAGGGCACGGAGCTGCGGCCGAACAACCCGATGGCGCACCCGTTGACCAAGGCGTTCGACCCTCGCAGCATCGAGCTTCCTGGGCACCAGGACCCCTCGAAGCGGCCCATCATCACCGTGCGTGCCTACGTGATGCCGAACGAGGCCGAGTTCCACGAATACCACAAGGAGCAACCGCCCCAGGCGATCCGGGAACAGCGCGACCGAATGACGCTGAGCGGGCGGTGGAACGACTCCCAGGGCTTCTACTTCTATCGCCTCGACCGGCTCATCAAGTGGGGCGGGTGGGAGGACCTGTTCGCAAAAGACGAGCACACCAAGCTCCTCCGCGTGGCGGTGGACTTCGATCGGCAGGCCGACGACCAGCTCCAAGTCGACATCAGCAAGCAAGTCATCCGACTTCCGGTGGCGCTGACCGACAACCTCAAGGACATCCTAAAGACCCCGAGGAGCCAAGCGAGAAGCCGCTACGACAAGAAGGTGAGTACCGGTGGTGGCGAGAGCGGAGCAACGCCAGGCGGAACCGGGGCCGGGGCGGGGGCCAGCGCCAGCAAAACGACGGGCGTAACGGGGACCGGACGTGGGCCGACTCCTTCGCCCCCAGCCCCTAAGAAGGAGCGCTCGCCGCTACGGCTCGTTGAGGGGGCGTCGCTCCCATGGGAGCGCAAGACGGGCTTCGCGGGTGAGCAAGTGGAGCTCTCCCATCGGATCCCGGAATTGGTCGCGCTTGCGCAGGCGATCGATGGGGACAACGAGGCAAAGAAGGCGCTGTCGGAGTTCCTCCGCGTACTGGAGCAGGCGGGCGTCGTACCGATCCTCGATGGAAAGCTCGATGGGAAGTGAAGCGCACCATCACTTCACGTTGAAGCCTAAGATCAGGCTCTGGATCGACGGTACGGCCTGGACGAACTGGTCGAGGCACGAGGCGTACCTGCGCTCCCAGCCGAAGTGGAAGCCGCATCAGGTCGACTCGGTCGCCGAGGAGTCCCTTCGGATCATCGCGAGAACCACCCTTATAGGACGGCCCGAGTTCCAGTGCCGCGGACTGGTCGTCGGGTATGTCCAATCTGGGAAAACGGCCAACTTCACGGCGGTGGCCGCCCGGGCGGCGGACGTCGGCTATCGCCTGGTCATCGTCCTGTCGGGCATCCACGACTCCCTGCGGAATCAGACGCAGCGGCGGCTCGAGCGCGAACTCGTCGACGTTGGCGTGAATTGGATTACCCTCACAGACCCCGAGACCGACTTTCAGGAACCGGAGGTGGCGAACGGCTTCGGCGCCACCGGCACCGTGCTTGTTGTCGCGAAGAAGATCGTTCCCATCCTGGAACGCCTCAATGGCTGGCTGGGAAAGCTGGAAGGACAGCTTGCGGACGTGCCCCTGCTCCTGATCGACGATGAGGCGGATCAGGCGTCTATCAATACCAGGGGTAACCGCCGCGATCCGAGCGTGGATGAGGACGAACTCGCCGACGATGAAGGTCCTTCCCGCACGAACGAGCTGATTCGGGATCTGCTGCGGAGATGCCCCCGGGCGACGTATCTCGCGTACACCGCGACCCCGTTCGCAAACATCCTCATCGACCCTGGAGCCTTCGACAACCACGTCGGCGAGGACCTGTTCCCCAAGGATTTCGTAATTCAGCTCCCACGACCCGATAGCTACACCGGCACGGAGGAACTGTTCGGGGTGACCGCGCAACACCGCAACGTGCTTCGTGTGGTCGATGAGAACGACGTGAGAGCGCTCAAGCCCAAGCGACGCAAGAAGGGCGAGCCCCTGGTCGCCCACGGCCCTCTAGACCTCCCGCACTCGCTCTGCGACGCCTTGCTTACGTTCGCGCTGGCAGGGGCCATCCGACTTCTGCGCGGTCACCAGGGTGAGCCCCACACCATGCTCGTGCACGTCTCCCAGGTCCAGAAGGACCAGATGCGCATCGGCGCAGCAATCGAGGAACAGATCCGGGCTTGGTTCAACCACGACCGAGCGGAGCCCGGGGCCATCCGCGGGATGATGCGGTCGTCGCTGAAAGACCTCGGACAGGTGTCTCTGCCTGCTGATGTCGATGACGTCTTCGACGAGGCAGAACGGAACCTTGCGCGGCTCCAAGTCGTCGTGCTCAACAGCACGACCGGGGAGGAGTTGGAGTACGAGGAGCGCCCCGGACGCCAGTTGATCGCGGTCGGTGGCAACCGCCTGTCCCGTGGGCTGACGCTGGAAGGGCTCACCATCGCCTACTTCCTGCGAACGACGACAATGGCCGACACGCTCCTCCAGATGGCGCGCTGGTACGGCTTCCGAAGCGGGTACGACGATCTGATCCGCATCTGGACCACCGACGGAATCGCGGAGTGGTTCGTGGAGCTGGCCCTCGTCGAGGATGCCCTGCGGGACTCCATCACGGTGCTCAACAAAGCCGGGCGGCGTCCCGACGAGATGGCCATTCGGATGCGGGCGCACTCCAAGCTTTTGCTGACGAGCAAGGCCAAGAGCCGGATGTTGGAGCTGGATGCCCGCTCCTGGTCGGCCGAGAACCCGCAGACAATCCTGTTCCCCTTGCGTGACGCAGCGCTGCTGGAGCGGAATCTCGACTTGGCGTCGGGGCTGCTCATCGCCCACCCGCCGACACAAGTTGCCCACGGCGGAGCCATCACCCACGATGTGCCCGCTCACCACATTGCTGACTTCCTCCGACGTTTTGAGGGCCACCCGAACAGCGTGGCCTTCCAGGGCGCAGATATCGCGGACTGGATCATGGAGCGGTCCGCCGTGGGCGAACTGGCGAGCTGGACCGTGTTCGTGGCGAACCCTCAGCGTGAGCGGCAGGTCCTCCTTGGGGGACGACCCTACGGCTTGGTCCACCGCTCGCTGACCGGGAACGAGGCCATCGGGATCCTGACGGATCCGCGCCATGAGGGCGTGGATCTTCACGGGGGCCCGGAACGCTACCGGGCAGGGATGACGTTCAACGCTCGTGCGATTCGGCAGGACCGGCCGCCCGCGCGTGGTCTGCTACTCCTGTACCCTCTCGACCCTGAGCCGTTGCAGGCGCCATCGCGGGCGGTGCTGGGCGTGGCCCTGTCCCTGCCCCGTACGAGCGACGACGGCCGCTCATTCATGGTGAACCGCGGGCTCCTGCATGGCTGATGTGACGGCCGTACGCTGGGAGTCGCTCCGTCGGCGGCGCACCCCGCATGACTTCATTGTCGAGCCGGTCGAGAAGGACTTCACGGACTGCCAGCTAGGCATCGAGGCTGATGGCAGGCTGCACCTCCTGGTGGCTGTGGCGTTGGATCCCCCGAGCCTTCCTCCCGATCTCCAGAGCATCGAGGTCAGGGTCGTGGAGAATGAACGCACGTGGCTCGACGTCTCCGCTCTCAGCCACCACGAGGACCTCTTCACGATGCTTGTGAACAAGATCCTCTACGCCATCCGTGTCGAGCGGCGCGATCCCGCGACGTCGGTGGAGGCGACGATTGATGAGCTGCGCGCCGCGCTCCGGCCCGTGGCCCAGGAGCTTGGAGTTGGGGAGCAGGTGGGCTTGTTCGGAGAGCTGTGGATCCTGTCGAACGTTCTGATCCCCTCGATCGGTGCGCGCGCGTGCCACCTCTGGAGCGGTCCGCTGGGCGAACAGCACGATTTCGTCGGAGACGCGGTCCACATCGAGGTGAAGACCACGGCCAAGGCCGACGAGAAACATGAGATATCCCGCCTGGATCAGCTACGTGCGCCCGCCGGCAAGCGACTCCTGATCGCAAGCGTCCTCCTTGAAAGGTCTATCGGGGGTGCCGCCACCATCACGACGCTGGTGAACGAGATCATCGTGAAGCTCGGGACGGACGGGCGCGCGATCGACGTCTTCGAGGCCAAGCTGAAGAACATCGGCTGGCACGATGGCCTCCGCCAGACGGGCTCGCTCCTGCGCTTCAACCTCCGCGACGCCCACGTCTTCGCGGTGGAGGGGACCTTTCCCCGACTGCCTGATGACTACGTGCCTCCGCGGGGCGTGACAGGCATCAGGTACACCATTGACGTTGCCGCCCGATCATTTCTCAGTGCAACCGAGGTGGAGGCGATCCTTCAGTCTATGTGATGCAGTGCGCCAGGGGGCATAGTTGGTGCGGGCAACTCACAGGGTTGCGCCAGCGCGTATCCTCCTCGGCGAGTCACTCAATCGCCGGGCGAGACCGGCGGGCGATATTCATAGGCGATGGGGCTGAGGGCCGCATCCTCGACCACCCAGGGACTGCGGACCCGCAGTGACCCGCCCGAGGCAACGGGACGCTCCTCCACCCAAGTGATATTGATTCGTGTCACGACGGCGAGAGCGACGTGAGGATACCGCTGGCGCGCGTGCTCCACCTCGTTCCGGGTCAGGAAGACCTTCTCGCCATCTGAGATCGTCCCTTTCACCTCAACGTGGATCTCCGGCTCGCCCACCCGGGTACACACGAGGTCCCAGGACTCACGCGCTGATACGTCCGTCACCTCCCAGCCCGCTTCTTCGTAGTGGTGCGTCACGAATTTCATCGTGTGCAGCTCCACGGCGACCCGGAGCGCCCTGGAGCGGGCGTACCCCTGACCACCGCTGCCCGTCTCCCGGCCTTCGATATCTTCGAGAGCCAGCTCAATCACCATCTCCTCGGCATGCGGTTCGCGGAGGTTCTCCTGCGCGAGATGCAGGGCTGGCCTCGCGCCGGCCGAACTCCCCGCGCGGCACCTCGCGATGCTCACGCCTTCCTCCTCGCTGACACCGGACACCGCGCGGAACCTGTCGCTGCTGCGGACGCTGGGCGAACCGGAGCTGTCCCCGTACTCGCGGAGGCAGTGGCTGCGCTGGGATGCGACCTCGCGCTACCTGCTCTCGGTTCAACGGCAGGGTGGCACGCCGCTGCGTTGGTGGGATCTCCAATTGGAAGAAACCGCACCGCTTGCCTCGCGCGCCGTGTCTGGCTGTGTGGCCGCGTGGTTCCTGCCTGGCTCTCAGTGCGTGCTGTCCGTGACCTCCCGGGGCACGTAACCGTCCGGCCAACGACGTGCCGGAAGGATTGAAGGCGGACTACGACCGTGCTCGGCGGGCGCCGCGATGCGCG